>JAHBZF010000040.1 GCA_019635575.1 Pseudolabrys sp.
GTCGCAGCCGACGGCCAGTGCGCCGCGAGGATGCGCGCGCCGGTGCCGACCACGCGCGGCGAGCCGCTGGTCGCGATCCGGAGCGCGTCGGCGAGGCTGACAAGCCGTGGCGTGACGAGGGTGCGGCCGCCGGGGCCGAACACCTGTAGGTAGAGATGATCGTGGCGCGCGTCGATGGCGGCGACCACCGGCAGCGAATCGTCGGCGGCAATGTAAGGCGCGGCGAAGCCGGCAAAGGTCGTGACCGCAACAGCGGGCTTTCCGATCGCGAGCGCAAGGCCGCGCGCGGCGGCGATGCCGACGCGCAGGCCGGTGAAGCTGCCGGGCCCAACCGTCACCGCGATGCGGTCGAGTTCCGGTGCGGCGGTCTTCGCGGCTTCGAGCACGCGCGCCATCATCGGCATCAGGGCCTCGGCGTGGCCGCGCACCATCGGCGCAGTCTCCTGCACGAATCCCGCCGGATTGCCGGTGTCGAGCACGGCGACCGAACAGGCCTCGAGAGCGGTGTCGATGGCGAGAACGCGCATGGGGCTGCTGAGGAGTGACGTTTCGATCCGGCGCGGACTGTACCACCGTCCGCCGCGCAGCCGCGATGAAGAAAGTCGGCCCTCCAAAAGCAAATGGCCGGGCGTTCGGCCCGGCCATTGCGAAACGCTATAGGGCAGCGCTTACATCGGCCGCACTTCCTGCACGTCCGGCACGAAATGCCGCAGCAGGTTCTGGATGCCGTGCTTCAGCGTCGCGGTCGAGGACGGGCAGCCGGAGCACGCGCCCTTCATGGTCAGGAACACGACGCCGTCCTTGAAGCCCTTGAAGGTGATGTCGCCGCCGTCGTTGGCGACAGCAGGACGCACGCGCGTCTCGATCAGATCCTTGATGGTCGCGACGGTGTCGGCGTCCTTCTCGTCGAAGAACTCGTCGCCGTCGGCAGCCGCTTCGGCGCCACCGGCGAGCAGCGGCTCGTTCGACAGATAGTGCTCCATGATCGCGCCGAGCACGGCGGGCTTGATCTCCTGCCATTCGCCGGCGGTCTTGGTGATGGTGATGAAGTCATGGCCGTAGAACACGCCGCCGACATTCGGGATGTCGAACAGCTTCTGGGCCAGCGGCGATTGCGTCGCCGCGTCGCGGCTCGGCATGTCGAGCGCGCTGCCGGGCAGCACGTCGCGGCCGGGCAGGAACTTCAGGGTCGCGGGATTTGGGGTCGGTTCGGTCTGAATGAACATGATCTGGCTCCTCGCCCGGATGACGAACACGGATTCAAGGTCCGCGGGGCGTAGCGGCTCTTATAGCAAAGATAGGGCTGGGAAAGGCACCCGCAACCGCGTCGGAACGCCCGGTTTCGCTCAGACCAAGGTATGAAACCGGCGGCGATAGCCGATCTCTTAGGCCATGGCGTCGAGTTCTTCGTCCGCCAGATGGCCGGGGACGATGGCGATCGGGATCGGGAACGCTCCGGCGATCCGGCCGATATTCGTCACCAGCGGGCCGGGGCCTTCCTTGCCGGTGCCGGCGGCAAGCACGAGGATGCCGATATCGGCGTCCTCCTCGATCAGCTTGGAAATCTCTTCCGCGACCGCGCCCTCGCGGATGATCCGCTCCGGCGTGATACCGGCGATGCCGTTGGCACGGCCGGATGCCTTGTCGAGCGCGGCATTGGCGGCGTCGGCCGCTTCCTGCCGCATGATGTCGGCGACGCCGAGCCACTGCTGGTTGCGGCCCTCGGTTTCGATCACCCGCAGCATGACAACGCCGGACTTGGTGCGCGCCGCGCGCCGCGCTGCCCAATAGATCGCGCGGTCGCATTCTTCCGTGTCGTCGATGACGATCAGATATTTGCGCTGATGTCCGCTCTCGAAGCTGAGGCGTTTCTGGGTCATCGTCGCTCCCTCGGAAAAAACCGTGGCGTGTCACCGACCGGCGCAAGCTGCAAGCAGAGGCGCAATGGTGGCACGGCGCTCGGCCCGGCGACAAGACCGCCGGGCGGAACAAGGTTTCTGCTCTTTTTCTATGACGTGATTATTTTTTCTGCACGAAGCCGACGATATCGCGGACGCCGCGCATGGTCGCGTCGGCGAGCACGCGGGCGCGGTCGGAGCCGTCGGCGAGGATCGCGTCGATATGCGCCGGATCCTGCGTCAGCCGCTTCATCTCGCCGGCGATGGGGCTGAGTTTCGCCACCGCGAGGTCGACCAGCGCCGCCTTGAAGGTGGAGAATTGCGAGCCGCCGAATTCGCGCAACACCTCGGCCTTGGTGGTGTTGTTCAGTGCCGCGAAGATGCCGACGAGATTGTCCGCTTCCGGTCGCGGATCGAGGCCCTTCTCCTCGCTCGGCAGCGGCTCGGGATCGGTCTTGGCCTTGCGGATCTTTTGCGCGATGGCGTCGGCATCGTCGGTGAGGTTGATGCGCGAATAATCGCTGGCGTCCGACTTCGACATTTTCTTCGAGCCGTCGCGCAGCGACATCACGCGTGTCGCCGGTCCCTGGATCAGCGGCTCGGGAAGCGGAAAATACACGTCACCGAAACCGCCGTCGCGGATCGACGCGCCGAAATCGTTGTTGAACTTCTGCGCGATGTCGCGCGCCAGTTCGACGTGCTGCTTCTGATCCTCGCCGACTGGCACATGCGTCGCGCGATAGACCAGAATGTCGGCAGCCATCAGATCCGGATAGGTGAACAGGCCGACCGACACGTTCTCGCGGTCCTTGCCGGCCTTCTCCTTGAACTGCGTCATGCGGTTGAGCCAGCCCATGCGCGCGACGCAGTTGAACACCCAGGCCAGCTCGGCGTGGCCGGAGACCTGGCTCTGATTGAAGACGATGTGCTTCTTCGGATCGATGCCGCAGGCGATGAACGCGGCGGTTACTTCGCGGATCGCCTTGCGCAGTTCGGCCGGCTCCTGCCAGACGGTGATCGCGTGCAGATCGACGACGCAATAGATGCACTCGTGCGTGTCCTGCAGCGCGACGAAGCGCGTGATCGCGCCGAGATAGTTGCCGAGATGCAGGTTTCCCGTCGGCTGCACGCCGGAAAACACCAGCGGCTTGAAGGCCGGGGATTTGGGGGCCGGTTCGGTCACGTCGCGTCGTCCTGTTGTGGGGCTCGAGAGCCCAAAGCTGGCCCGTGCTTGCCACGCCGACGCGGCGGCACGCAAGTCTAGGCAGGCAAAGTCTCAGGTTGGGCTACCGCCAGCCGTGCCGGAGCCGCCGCAGATCGATCACGCGCAAAGCGTGCAGGAGCCCGCCATAGAGCAGCGCGCCGCCGCAGGTGAGCAGGAGGGTGACGGTCAGCGCCGGGAGGCCGGGGCGGATCGTCGAGGCTAGCGCCGCCGCCGCGCTGGCCACCGCCAGCCCCATCGCTACGGTGGCGGCGACGATGCGGAGAAGCCGTCCCGGCGTCGCCGGATCGAGGGTCAGCCAGCCGCGCCGCGCAAGGATCGCCGCGAGCAGCAGCGCATCGAACCAGCCGGACACGGCGATCGCAGCGGCGATCCCGGTCGCGCCATAGCGCGGGAACAGCATCAGACCAAGGGTGACGGTGAGCGCGAGACCGGCGAGCGCGACCAGCATCGGTGTGCGCGTGTCCTCGTGCGCGAAGGCGATGCCGCCCATCACCTTCTCGGTGATGTGGCCCGGCAGGCCGGCACAGATCGCGGCGAGCGCGGCGGCGACCGCGAGACTGTCGGCGGCGCCGAACGCGCCGCGCTCGAACAGGCCCATGGCGAGCGGATGCGCCAGCACGGCGAAACCGGCGGCCGCCGGCAGGACGAGGCCGAGGCCGAGTTCGAGCGCATGCGACTGCGCGCGTGCTGTGCCTTGTGCGTCGCCGTCGAGGATGGCGGCGGCGATGCGCGGCGCCAGCACTGCCGAGATGACGATCGACGCGACTCCAAGCGGCAATTCGTAGAGCCGGTTGGCATAGTAGAGCCACGACACCGCCGCGGCCGACGACGAGGCTATCATCGCGCCGGCAATGAGCTTGAGTTGCGGAATGCCGGCGGCGACGAGGCCCGGCACCGCCAGCACGAAGAAGCGCGCGATCTCGCGCGTCAAGGCAAGACCGCCGCTCATCGATGTGCGCGTAAGCCTCAGGAAGCCGACAAAGATCACCGCGAACTGCGCAAGCCCGCCGGCGACGATGCCATGCGCCAGCACCGTGCCGGCGCGTGCCGGCAGAGTCGCGCCGGTTGTCCACGCGATGCCGAGCGCCAAGAGCAGCACCGCATTGAACACGACGATGCCGAGCGACACCGCGCCGACGCGATGCTCGGCATTGAGCACGGCGGCGAACACGGCGATCACCGCAGCGAGCGCCACATAAGGACTGGCCGCGGCGAGATAGGTCGCGCCGAGCGCGGCGCGTTCCGCGTCGAAGCCGGGCGCGATCACACCGACGATGGCGTCGGCATGGAACAGCCCGATCAGCGCGAAGGCGCCGGCGAGCAGCGCCATCGCCTCGAACACGCCACGGAAGAATCGCCAGGCGGCGGCATCGCCTTCGGTTGCCTTGATGCGCAGCCACACCGGCACGAAGGCGGCGTTGAGCGCGCTTTCGGCGAGCAGGCGGCGAAAGAAGTTGGCGAGTTGCAGCACCGCGAAGAAGGCATCCGCCGCCGCGCCGGCACCGAGCAGCGCGGCGATGCCGACGTCGCGGGCGAAGCCGAACAGCCGCGACGCCACGGTCGCGCCGCCGACGGTGGCGATGGCGCGCAGAAGCGGCTGATCGGAACGAATGGGTTGCGGCATGGGGGATGAGGGGTCGTGGGCGAATCCGGATGGCCCACTCTAGCAGGCGCAAACCGTCAACAAAAAAGCCGATAGCCTCCCTTTTTCCGGATCAGCCTCTATAGTGCGCGCCAATCTTGGGAGACCTGACGAATGGCTACGCAGCAATACGACGTTCTCGGCATCGGCAACGCGATCGTCGATGTGATCGCCCGCGCCGAGGACGATTTTCTGGTCAAGCACGCCATGCAAAAAGGCGGCATGGCGCTGATCGACGAGGATCGCGCGCAGGGAATCTATACGGCGATGGGGCCGTCGACGCAGATTTCCGGCGGCTCGGCGGCGAACACCATCGTCGGCGCGGCCAGCCTCGGTGCGCGCGCGGCCTTCGTCGGCAAGGTGAAGGACGACGAACTGGGCAAGCATTTCGCGCACGACATTCGCGCCGCAGGCGTCGCGTTCGAGACCAAGGCGGCGCATGGCGGCCCCTCGACCGCGCGCTGCTACATCATGGTCACGCCGGACGGCGAGCGCACCATGAACACGTATCTCGGCGCGGCGCAGAACCTGACGCCGGAAGACATTCATGCCGATGCCATCGGTGCGGCCGCGATCACCTATCTCGAAGGTTATCTGTGGGACCCGCCGCTCGCCAAGGAAGCGTTCCGCAAGGCGGCGGGCCTCGCGCACGCGGCCTCGCGCAAGGTGGCGCTGACGCTATCGGATTCGTTCTGCGTCGATCGCTATCGCGCCGAATTCCTCGATCTGATCCGCACCGGCACGGCCGACATCGTGTTCGCCAACGAGAGCGAACTGCATTCGCTCTATCAGACATCGGACTTCGCGACGGCTGCGGCGCAACTGAGCCAGGATGCCAAGCTCGCCGTCGTCACGCGCAGCGAGAAAGGCTGCGTGGTGGTGTCGCGGCAGGGCGTCGAGGCGATACCGGCGCATCCGATCAAGGAGATGATCGACGCGACCGGCGCAGGCGATTTGTTCGCGGCCGGATTCCTGGTCGGCCACGCGCGCGGCCAGGACAACAAGACGGCGGCGCGGCTCGGCGCGCTCGCGGCGGCGGAAGTGATCCAGCACATTGGCGCGCGGCCGCAGACCCCGCTGCGCGCGCTGGCGAAACAGCACGGTCTGGCGTCGTAGCGCCGGCGCCCGGTTCCGGAAAAGGCAGTAACCGTTCGGTAACCAAACGTGGTTACCGATTGGTGAATGCCATTTTTTCCGAGGACCGCGCCAAATGACCGTACCGATGGCCGACGGCAAGGAACCGGCGATGCCCGCTGCCGACAGCGCGACGCCCGACACCGCATCGCTCAAGATCACATCGACCGAAACGTTGATGCCTGCAACGTCCGCGCCTGAAATTACAGCGCCGGTGATGGCCGCGATCGAGTCGCCGCCGCTCGCGCCGTCCGAACCCGCCCCCGCCATTGCCCCGGAAGTCCGTGCCGAAGTCCGCGAACCGGCCGGCGAGCCGGCGTCGGCGGAAACCACCTCGGCGATCGCGCCCTCGTCGCTCACCGGCGGATTGCTGCCGCCGCTGCGGATGCCGAAGCTGTCGCGCCGCACCCGCTGGCGCGGCATGATCGCCGCCAGCATCGCCTTCGCCGCCGGTGTCGGCGCCGCCGCCGGCGCGGTGATCGCCGGCACGCGTGCGCCGCCGCCCGCGCCAATCTACGATGAATTTGCCGCGTCGGAACGCGCGGCGATGCAGAAGACCATCGCCAAGCTGACCAAGGACGTCACCACGTTGCGCGCCAATCTCGACGCCGCGACCAAGACGGCGAACACGCAGTTTGCCAAACTGAACGAGCGCGTCACGGAACGAATAGCGAGCGAGAAGCAGGCCGAGCGTCATGCGGCTGCGGCTGCTGCGTCGCAGGACATCACCGGTTCGATCGCCGCACCAGCCACGGCGGCAACGGCCGTACCGGTGCCGACGCCGCGTCCGGTGGTACAGGTTGACGCCAAAGCCGATGCCAAACCCGAGGTGAAACCGGTCGAGACCCGGCCGGTGATCGTCGCGGGCTGGTCGATCCGCTCGGTGCGCGACGGTGTCGCGCTGATCGAAAACCGCGGCGAGGTGTACGAGGTCGTTCCCGGCGCGCCGCTGCCGGGCCTCGGCCGGGTCGAGGCGGTGCGCCGCCAGGACGGACGCTGGGTGGTGGTGACGCCGAAGGGCCTCATCGTCGCCACGCGTATGCCCGCGCCGCCGCGCCCCTACTACGAGCGGTTCTGATCCCGACGGTTCTCACTGGAATGTGAGCGGACACCGCGCCCTTTGAACGATCTTTGGGCGCGGTGTCGCCGCGCGTCGGTTGGCAGGCGCGCGCCAGCCATGCCAGACTTTGCGATGTCACCTGACGCCGCGAGGGATGAGCATGTCCGTGCGCCGCTGGATTCGTTGCGTGATGTGGTCGCTTGTCGCGGTCGCAGCGACGGTGGCAACGGTTTCAACCGCCGATGCGCAGCGCATATGGTCGCAATTGGCGCAATCGCCGCAGCCGCCCGCCTCCGCGAAAGTTCTCGAAAGTTGTCCCGGTCTCGTCGCGCAGCACCGTTGGCAGGTGACGCCGGCTTCCTTTCGCGTCGGGCCTCCGCGCGATGCGACGCGCGCGTTCGGTCAACAGCTTGCCGCGCTGGCGCGCGACGAGGTGCGGCTTACGTTCGTCGGCCATGCGACGTTTTTGATCGAGAGTCCCGGCGGCGTGCGCATCGCCACCGACTACAATGATTATGTGCGGCCGCGCGTGGTGCCGGACATCGCGACGATGAACCACGCGCATACGACGCACTACACCCTGTCGCCCGATCCGGCGATCAAATACGTTTTGCGCGGCTGGGCGGAGGACGAGAAGCCGGCGCGCATCGACATCAATGTCGGTGACGTGCATGTGCGCAACGTGCCGACCAATATTCGCCGCTGGGGCGGCGACACCACCGAGCGCCACGGCAATTCGATTTTCATTTTCGAGATCGGCAGCCTGTGCGTCGCGCATCTCGGCCATCTGCATCACACGCTGACGCCGCAACAGCTCGCGGAGATCGGCCGCATCGACGTGGTGCTGGTGCCGGTCGATGGTTCATATACGCTCGACATGGATGGGATGATCGAGGTGCTGCAGGGGCTCAAGGCGCCGCTGATGATCCCGATGCACTTTTTCAGCGGCTACACGCTGGATAATTTCCTCGCCCGGCTCGCGTCGCTGAAATGGGCGGTGGAGCGCGCGGAGCTACCAACGGTTGTGGTGTCGCGCGCCACTTTGCCGCCGTCACCGAAAATTCTCGTGCTTCCGGGGCGTTAGCGCGACTTTCTGCGGCGTCTTCTGTCGATTGCGGGAATAAAACGCGCGAAATCTGCGCGAAGGGCTGGTCAGGCCAGGGCCGACGCCTTATCTGCGCCCGGCGGGGAACAAAAATGTGATTGGCGCGTTTTGAACCCCCGGTGGTCTATCTGCGACCACCACAAGCGACTGCACCAGACAGCGCGTTCAAAAATAACAGACAAGGCCGCGCAGACGGCCGCAGATGAAGTCACGAGGGGTCATGATCAAGTCCTGGAGCTCCTGGAAGCGTTTTCCGACTGGAGCCAGCGGTGAATCGATCGAAGCGCCGATCGGTCCCGGCGTCTATGAGGTTCGCCGCACCGACAACGGCGAGCTGGTGGCATTTGGCCATTCGGCGAATGTCGCCAATGCAATCTCGGAACTGAAGGTCGAGAACCGCCGCGCCGGCTGGGTGTCGCTGCTGAAGCGCCGCCTCGGCAATGTGCCGGAGGTGCCGCCGACCAACAATCTCGAATACCGCACTTATGCGGCGTCGAGCCGCGCCGAGGCGAAGACCGCCGCGCGCCGCTTCGTCGGTCTGCGGCAGACATACTGGCGGCAGCGCACGGTTGCCGACTGGGTCAACGGCCGCGCCTAGGCCGGGACTGCAAGCAATCAAGATTTCGTTCGTTATTGCTGCGCGACGGTTTTCGCGCCGCGCAGCGCGAACGACAACGCCAACCCCATTGCGCCTAATGTGACGAACAGGATCGGCGCGCTGGACCAGCCGAAATTGTCGGCCCAGGCGCCGAGCGCGGCCGGTCCGAGAAACTGGCCGATGGTGCTCGCCTGCACGATCACGCCGAGCGTCACCGACAGCAGTTCGGGGCGCGGCGTATAGCTGGGCGCGCAGACAAACACCGATCCCGGCACCACGCCGGAGAAGCCGACGCTGACGCAGGCCAGCGCCGCCACCAGTGCGGCCGGCGCGTAAGGCGAGAAGATGCCGAGCGACATGGTCGCCATCAGCACGAACGAGATTGCCAACAACATCCACGGCGGCACGCCGACGCGGTTCAGCCAGCCGGCCGACAGATTGCCGACGGCGTTGAAGAAGATCGTCAGCGCCACCAGCGCGCCGGCGGTGGTGATCGACAGGCCGAGCCGGTCGATCATCAGCGTCGGCATCAGGCCGACCAGCGCGTGATAGTGGACGGTGTAAAGGCAGAACGATAATGCGAGCACCACCGGGCCGCGCAGCCGCAGCACGTCGCGGGCATTGTCGAGCGCGCTGCGCCGTGGCGCGCTTTGTGCGCCGGAACGCACCGTCACCGTTGGCGCCACCAGCGCCAGCACGCCGGCATAAAGGATCGCCAGCACGCCGTTGCCGAGCCACAACAGCCGCCAGCCGCCGGCGGCGACCCACGGCCCGGCGAGCATGATCATCACCATGCCGATCGGCACGTAGGACGACCAGACCGACATCACCATATCGTCGTCGCGCGGCGACGACACCGCGCGGATCAGGCTCGGCATGGCGATGACCGCCGGGATGAAACCGAAACCCTCGATCACGCGCGTGACCAGCAGCATTTCGCCGCTGGTCGCCGCCGCGCCGAGGCATGAGGCGACGCCGAGCAGCGCCATGCCGCCGATCGCGACCGCGCGCGGACTGACGCGGGTGACACCGATGCCGATGGCGAGACCGGCGAGCGCGCCGAGCGCGGCATAAGCACTGACCAGCCATGACGCGAACGACAGGCTGAGATTGAGATCGTGCCGCACCAGCGGCACGGCGATCGCCGCCTTGCCGACCTGGAAAGCGCAGATGACACCCGCGCCCACCAGCGCGAAAACCACGGGCCAACGTGTTCTGGTTTCGGTCATGGGGTTGAGAGTCATTCCGTCCGGTGTGAGGGTCAGGCGATCAGTTGTCGTTGCAGCGCGTCCGCCGTCGCGCGCAGCTTCGGCAGGAACACGGTGCGCATCATGTCGGGTGAGCCGCGTTCGCTGTGCACGCCGATATTCAGCGCGGCGACGATGGTCCCGTCGCTGCGGCGGAGCGGTACCGCGATCGAGCGGAAACCGGTCTCCACCTCCTGATCGGCAAGCGCATAGCCGTCCACGCGCGCGCGGGCAACCGCCGCGCGCAGTTTGGCTTTGTCGATGATGGTGGTGGAGGTCAGCTTTTCCGGCTTGATGCGGGCGAGAAATGCGTCGAGCGCGCGGTCGTCGAGCGCGGCGAGCAGGACGCGGCCAAGCGAACTCGATACCGCGGGCAGCCGCAGGCCGATCTGGGCGCTCAGTGCGATCAGCCGGTTCGGCGAGGCGTGCGCGATCATGACGACGTTGTCGCCGTCGCGCACCGCGCAGGAGCACGCCTCGTTCACCGTTTCGCTCAACCGCTCCAGCGCCGGCCGCAGGATGTCCGTCAGCGGATCGGAGAGGAGATAGCTCGACGCCAGCGACAGGATCCGCGGCGTGAGGCGGAAGCGCCGGCCGTCGCTCTGCGCGTAACCGAGTTGCACCAGGGTCGACAGCGTGCGCCGCACCGAGGCTCGTGGCAGATCGACCAGACGCGCCGCATCGGCGAGCGTCAGGTCGCGGCGGTCGTGGCCGAACGCTTCGATCACCCGAAGCCCGCGCGCCAGCGCCTCGAGGAATTCCGGACCCGCCGTGTCCGCGACGCGTTGTTCGGCGTCCGATCGTTTCAGCCGTGGCATCGTTGCGGGGCCCTGATTGCCAACCCGAAATCGATCTGTTCTAATTCGAACATTCGTTCGGTCAGCGAACATTGTAGAGAACCGCTGCGCCGACGCAAAGCGCCAAAACGCATCGCTGCCAAACGCCATAGGGAGCCCGCAGATGCTCAGCCAGGAACAGAACGAGCAGATCACCCGCGTCGGTCCCGGCACGGCCGCCGGCAATCTGATGCGCCGCTACTGGCAGCCCGCCGCGCTGGTGGAGGAATTGGATGGACCGCGGCCGATCAAGCCGATCCGGCTGTTCGGCGAAGATCTGGTCATCTTCCGCGACGGCAAGGGCCGCTATGGTCTCGTCGGCCGCTCCTGTCCGCATCGCGGCACCGATCTGGCGTTCGGCCGTCTTGAAGGCGGCGGATTGCGCTGTGCGTTCCACGGCTGGCTGTTCGACATCGACGGCAAATGCCTTGAAACGCCGGCCGAGCCTGAAGGCTCCAATCTCTGCGCCAATATCCGTCAGAAAGCCTATCCGGTGGTGGAGCGCAGCGGCATCCTGTTTGCCTATATGGGCCCCGGCACGCCGCCGGAGCTGCCGCATTTCGATTGTCTGGTCGCACCCGACACACACACCTTCGCGTTCAAGGGTCTGATCGAGTGCAACTGGCTGCAGTCGCTCGAAGTCGGCATCGATCCAGCGCACACCTCGTTCCTGCATCGCTTCTTCAACGACGGCGATCCCTCGGATGCTTACGGCCGCATGTTCCGCGACATGTCGCTCGATACCGACATGCCGATGACCAAGATCATGCGCGATTTCGACAAGCCGCGCATCGAGGTGGAGACCACGGAATTCGGCCTGCGGCTCGCGACCTTGCGGCAGATCAGCGACAAGAGCACGCATGTGCGCGTCACCAATCTGATCTTCCCCAATGCGTTCATCATTCCGATGAGCCGCGAGATGACGATTTCGCAGTGGCACGTGCCGGTCGATGACACCAAGCACTACTGGTATGCGATCTTCACCAGCTACGCCGGCCCGGTGAACAAGAAGCAGATGCGCGACCAGCGTCTCGAACTCTACGAACTGCCGGACTACAAGCCGCGCCGCAACAAATCGAATGATTACGGGTTCGACCCGCACGAGCAGGCGCACGAGACCTATACCGGCATGGGCACGGACATCAACGTGCACGACCAGTGGGCGTGCGAGTCCATGGGCGTGATCCAGGATCGCACCCGCGAACATCTCGGCACGTCGGATAAAGCCATCACCGCCTATCGCCGCATCCTGCGTCAGGCGATCGAGCAGGTGAAAGCGGGCCAGACGCCGCTGATGGTGCTCGACACCGCGACCGCGCCGGCCGTCACCGGTCCCGCGACGGCGGATGGCATCGGTCCGAGCGACGACTGGCAGGGCTACTGGCAGAAGGTCGACACCACCCGCCGCAGCGGCGCGCCGTGGTACAAGACGCCGGCGAGCGTGCGTTAAGCTGGGCTGATCAATGCCGCCACGGTCACGGGCTGGGGAAAGTTTCGTCGAGCGCCACGGTTTGTGGTCGCCCGAGCAGACGCGGCGCGCCGCGGCGGTGGCGCGCGAGATCAAGCAGCGCAAACTGGAAACGGTGCGGTTCTCGTTCGCCGATCAGCACGGCGTGCTGCGCGGCAAGACGCTGCTGGCCGAAGATGCGATCGGCGCGTTGCGGTCCGGCGTCAGCATGACGACGACGCTGCTGGCGAAAGATGTCTCGCATCGCAGCGTGTTCCCGGTATTCACCGCCGGCGGCGGCTTCGGCATGCCGGAGATGGAAGGCGGCGCGGATTTCGTCATGGTCGCGGACCCGGCGACGTTCCGCGTGCTGCCGTGGGCGCCGACCACCGGATGGATGCTGTGCGACATCGTGTTTGCCAACGGCAAACCGGTGCCGTTCTCGACGCGGCAATTGCTGCGTGATGCGACGAAGAAGCTCGCCGCGGACGGTTACGATCTTACGGCCGGGCTCGAGGTCGAATTCCATCTGTTCAAGATCGAGAATCCGCGGCTTGCGCCCGAGGACGCCACCTGGCCGCCGGCACCGCCGGAAGTAAGCCTGCTCACGCCCGGCTATCAGTATCTCACCGAGACGCGCTACGACATGATCGAGCCGGTGCTCGATCTGTTGCGGCGGAATGTGGTCGCGCTCGGCTTGCCGCTGCGCTCGATGGAGATCGAACTGGGGCCGAGCCAGTGCGAATTCACCTTCCGTCCCGGCGATGCGCTCGCGTCCGCCGACGCGATGATCCTGTTCCGCGCGGCGGTGAAGCAGGTGGCGCGTCGCAACGGCCTGCTGGCGAGCTTCATGTGCCGGCCGGCCTTGCCGCATGTGATGTCGAGCGGCTGGCATCTGCATCAGTCGCTGATCGCGCGCAAAGGCGGGCGGAATGCGTTCGCCTCCGACGGCAAGACCCCGCTATCCATGCTCGGCATGCACTATCTCGGCGGATTGCTGACGCATGCGGCCGCCTCGGCGGCGTTCTCGACGCCGACCATCAACGGCTACAAGCGCTATCGGCCGTATTCGCTGGCGCCGGATCGCGCGATCTGGGGCCGCGACAATCGCGGCGTGATGATCCGCGTGCTCGGCCAGCCGGGTGATGCGTCGACGCATCTGGAGAATCGTATCGGCGAGCCGGCGGCCAATCCCTATCTCTATCTCGCCTCGCAGATCCATGCTGGCCGCGACGGCATCGCCAACCGGCGTGATCCCGGCCCATCCGCCGACACGCCTTACGAAACGCAGGCGCCGCTGCTGCCGAAGTCGCTCGGCGAAGCCTTGACGGCGCTCACCGCCAACGACTGCCTGCGCGCCGGCTTCGGCGCGGGGTTTGTCGATTACTTCGTGCGGCTGAAGCAGGGCGAGCTGGCGCGCTATCAGAACGAAGAGACCCATTCGCCGGAAGCGACGGCGTGGGAGCAGCGCGAATATTTCGATCTGTTCTGAGCCATCAGACGCTTCGTTACAATTTTAAATAAAGGACTCTGTTTGTTCTTGCGGTCCGGAAAACCCGGACGCGCTAGACTGCCGGCCGCGCTTGTCGCGTGCGCGGAAGTTTTCACGGTGGGGCAGGGTATGCGGACGATCATTCTCGGCGGCGCGATACTCGGCGTTCTGTTGTCGAGCGCGGCGTCGTCGGCGCAGGCGAACGAGTGGGGTTATGGCCGCGGCTATTATCCCGGTCCCTTCGGCGAGCTTTATCAGCAGCAGGCGCATCGCCGCTGGGCCGGCGCACGTGTGCCGCGCCCGCATCGCGTTGCGCTGCCGCCGGATGATTGGAACGGCCCGGTGGCGGTCTATAGCCCGTGGTGCAAACAGCGCGTGCTGCGCAAGGACGGCTATTTCGGCTGGGTCTGGACCACGGCCTGGGCCTGCTGACGCGCGCTGCATTGACGGAACCCATCGGCCCCGGCGGCATTGAGAAGGCGACAACCGGACCGGGAGATCGCCATGCTCAAATGGGCTTTCATCATGCTGATCGTCGCGCTGATCGCGGGACTGTTCGGCTTCACCGATCTGGCTCAGGCGTCGGCCGGCGTGGCGAAATTCCTGTTCGGCCTGTTCCTGGTGATCTGCGTGATCCTGTTCTTCCTCGGCTTCCGCGCCGCGCGCGGGCCGTGACGTTCTCTTTCGCCAGACGAGGAAATAGCTCCGCCTCATCCTGAGGAGGCCGCGCAGCGGCCGTCTCGAAGGAGGAGGCGGCAACGTGCACCCGCCCATGGTTCGAGACGCATCCCTGACGCGATGCTCCTCACCATGAGGCTCTCTTGAGGTAGCGCTAGAACCAGCGCTCTTTCACGACCACCGTGTCGCCCGGCTTGAGCGCGAAGGTGAGCGGCACTTCCTCGGAGAATTGCTGGCCGGGCAGGTTGCGCGTCACCTTCACCGTCGATTTCGAGGCGCGCGGGCCGAAGCCCCCGGCGATGGCAATGGCCGTCTGCGCGGTCATGTTCGGCGAGAACGGATACTGGCCCGGCGTGGTCACCTCGCCGAGGATGAAGAACGGCCGATAGACCTCGACCTCGGCCGTCACCTTCGGATCGCGCACATAGCCTTGCTTCAACCGGTTGGCGATCGCCGCCGCCAGTTGCTGCGGTGTCATCCCGCGCGCCGGCACCGAGCCGATCAGCGGCAGCGTGACGTTGCCGCCGGCATCGATGAGATACGAACTGGTGAGGCCGTCCTGGCCGAACACGACGATGCGCAGCTTGTCGCCGGCGTCGAGCGTATATGGCTCCTGATAGGGGGCCGACGCATAGGCGGCGGCATAGCTTTGCTGCGGCGCTGCGGGTGCTGCGGCCATGGCCGGCGCACTGCCCGGATCGCTGACGCGACGGCCGGGCGCCTGCAGCACGGTCGAGGGATAAAGCGCCGGCGCGCCCGGTGCGGCGGTGGATGGGCCGCCGGAGAACAGCCCGCGGCCCTCGCTCGTCGCGCGGCCGGACATGAAGCCGGAGGACGGTGCCGGTGCGGCCATCGCATATGGGGAAGGCGCGGGCGGCGCGACCTCGCCGATCTGCTGGCCGGTCGCCGGATCGATCATGACATAGCGCGGCGGCGCCTGCCGCGCGCAGGCGCACAGGAGGCTCGCCAGCCCCAGCAGGATCGCAATCCGGGCGCCTCGCACCATCGGTCTCCAAACCCCGAATCCGGGGCCCGCACAGGGAAAATCTGCGCCAATTAACGGGTTATATGGTTAACAAAGCGTGACCCTAGGGTGCGGAAGGTCCGGAAAACCGCCGTCCGATCAAGGCCCATCCGGTCTTGGGGGCTCGGCCTTGGCGCTTCAATCTTGGCGCCCTAACCTTGGCGTCTCAGCCTTTGCCCGCGCTGCCGGCGACCCGCGCCTTTTTCGGGCTCTCGCTGGGATGCTCGGTCGGCTCGCTGATGCGATCGCTGATCGCGACCACCAGCAGCGATACCAGGAAGACGACGTGGATGCCGACCAGCCAGGCGAGCCGGGTATTGTTCGGCTCGTTGAGGTCCATGATGCCCTTGAGCACCTCGATCGCCGAGATCGCGACGATCGAGGCCATCAATTTCTGCTTCAGCCCGCCGAAATCGATCTTCGCCATCCAGGCCGGCCGATCGGTTGTTTCCACGTCGATCCGCGAGACGAAGTTCTCGTAGCCGGAGAAGATCACGATCAGGATCAGGTTGCCGGTGAACGACAGATCGATCAGGCCGAGGATGGCCAGGATCACCTCCGGGCCGCCCATGCCGGAGACGTGGCTGGCGAAATGCCAGAATTCGACGAGGAAGTGATACAGAAGCAGCAGCAGGGCGAAGACCAGCGCGATATAAAAGGGTGCCATCAGCCAGCGACTCTGGAAGATGAAATATTCCAGACCGCGCTCGATCGTCCTGCCGTCGCCCCGTTTCATGGATCAGCCTGCCATGTCGTCAACGCCAAGGTCGCCCACGCCCGAGGTTCACTCCGGGTCGTCGCCGAGTGCCGCAGGCGCTCGAAAACAAGCCGAACCCCCGCCCGCGGGTTCCATCGGCGCATGGCTGCGGCAGGAAGCGCAGATTCCGGTGGTCTGGCTCACGGCGGCGGCGTTCCTGCTGTTCGGCAAGGGTTGGCTGGCGCAGGCGCAAAGCAGCACGGCGCTGACGCTGATCCTGTTCGGCGTGTTGTTCGTCGCCATCATGTGGGGCGCGTTCGGTGTGGTGCGCCACGCCGAGCATCTCGCGGAAAAACTTGGTGAGCCCTACGGCACGCTGATCCTCACCCTGTCGGTGACGATCATCGAGGTGGCGTTCATCGTCACCGCGGTCATCACCACGCAGGATGCGCAGACGCCGGTGGTGCGTGACGCGGTGTTCGCGGTGGTGATGATCATGATCAACGCGGTGATCGGCCTGTGTCTGCTGGTCGGCGGCCTGCGCCATCACGAGCAGGAGTTCAATCTGCCCGGCGCGCGCGCGTTTTTATCGGTGGCGATCCCGCTCGCGGCGATCACGCTGGTGCTGCCGAATTTCACCGTGTTCGCGCACGGGCCGACCCTGTCGCCGCCGCAGGCGGTGATCCTCGCGGTGTTGATCCTGTTCCTCTACGGCGTGTTCCTCACGATGCAGACGATGCGCTATCGCGCCTTCTTCAGCGACCCGCATGGCGGCAGCGCGGACGCGGCCGACGATCATCATCACAGTCCGCATTCGGTCGGCTATCACGCGGCCGCGTTGCTCGCGACGCTCATCCCTGCCGTCTATCTCACCGAGGAACTAGGCCTGATCGTGCAGCGCGCGGTAGCGGCGATGAACGCCCCGGTGGCGTTGGTCGGTGTGATCGTCGCCATTCTGGTGCTGGCGCCGGAAGCGATGGGCGCGGTGCAGGCGGCGCGGCGTGATCAGTTGCAGCGATCGGTGAACATCGCGCTCGGCTCGGTGCTGGCGACCATCGGTCTCACCATGCCGGCGGTGCTGATGATCGGGCTTGCCATGGACAAGACCATCCTGCTCGGCGTCGATCCGGAAGGCATGGTGCTGCTCGGCATCACCTTCCTGGTATCGGTGATCACGTTCGGCGGCGAGCGCACCAACATGCTGCAAGGCGCGGTGCATCTCGTGATGTTTCTGGTATTCCTGACGCTGATCTTCCATCCGTAGCGACGCCGCCGCGCGGGCGGCGGCATCGCCGGATCATGATCAGGCGGCGGCGACGCCGGTGCCGATCGGGCAGGACACGCCGGTGCCGCCGAGGCCGCAATAGCCGGCGGGATTCTTCGCCAGATATTGCTGGTGGTAATCCTCGGCGAAATAAAAATCCGGCGCGTCGAGCACCTCGGTGGTGACGGCGCCGTAGCCCTTCTTCTTCAACTCGCTCTCATAGGCGCGCTTCGACTCTTCGGCGGCGGCCTTCTGCTCCGGCGTGTAAGCGTAGATGCCGGACCGGTATTGCGTGCCGATGTCATTGCCCTGCCGCATGCCCTGGGTCGGGTCGTGGCTTTCCCAGAACGTCTTGAGCAATTGCGCGTAGGACATCTTCGCCGGATCGTAGACGACAAGCACCACTTCGTTATGGCCGGTGCGGCCGGAGCAGACTTCTTCGTAGGTCGGGTTCGGCGTGTAGCCCGCCGCGTAGCCGACGGCAGTGACATAGACGCCGTCGCCCAATTCCCAGAATTTGCGCTCCGCGCCCCAGAAGCAGCCGAGGCCGAACATCGCCGTGGCGAAGCCGGCGGGATACGGACCTTTGAGCGCATGGCCGTTGATGAAATGCGTGCGCGCCGTCGGGATCGCCTGCGCGCGGCCGGGCAGGGCGTCCTCGCGTCGCGGCATTTCCGCCTTCTTGCGCAGCATGAACATGGTCATCCTCCGGTGTGATGGGGTTCGGCGCTAATATAGGATGCCCGCGCGTCCTGCGCAGTCACAAGCCGGACACCGCCGGCTTCCAGTGTGGTCACGAGCGCGCGAGGTGGTCGGCGTGCCGGAGGATGCGTCAGCGGGCGTAGCCGATCAGCGGCTTCTTGCGGCGGCCGAACAGCATCAGCAGGATGCCGAGCACGCCGAGCACGGCCCAGCTCGGCGCCGACAATAGCGGCACCAGCACCGTGTCCCAGACGCCGGGTACATAGGTGTCGACCAGCCGCTGGAAGCCCTGCGTGCCGGTGGCCTGCACCATGTCCCACAATTCGCTGGTGGAGGTGAGCGCCACGGCGTTGGACGCCATCGAGCGCATGCCGTCATAGATCAACAGCACGAAGGCCGAGGCGAGACACATCAGGCCCAGGAGACGACACAGAAAACGGATCATGGGACGTGCTGACGCTGACTGGGAAAGTGGATGCGGATGGGTAACGCGCCTGTCCGCCGGGTTCAAGCCGCGATCGATCCGCTGCGGCAATGCGCCGGCAAGACAGGGATCAAGATGAGTTCATGATGGGGCTGTCGTTCCATCTTATGGTGCCGGGCGTGTGTTCCCTTGAGGGACGGCCACTGGTTCCGCTAACGTCGCCCCCCGGCCCGTCGGCCGGCGCGTATCAGGAGTAGCGACGACCCATGGCCAAGATTCCCACCAACCGGCCCACCTTCACCGATCAGGAAGCCCTGCAGTTTCACGCCGTCGGCCGGCCCGGCAAGCTGGAAGTCGTCGCCACCAAGCCGATGGTGACGCAGCGCGATCTGTCGCTCGCCTATTCGCCCGGTGTCGCGGTGCCGGTGCTGGCGATCGCCGAGGACGAGAGCCGCGCCTACGACTACACGACCAAGGGCAATTTCGTCGCCGTCATCACCAACGGCACCGCCATTCTCGGTCTCGGCAATCGCGGCGCGCTCGCGGCGAAGCCGGTGATGGAAGGCAAGGCGGTGCTGTTCAAGCGTTTCGCCGACATCGATTCCATCGACCTCGAAGTCTCGACGGAAGATCCGGAAGAATTCATCAATTGCGTGAAATATCTCGGCAAGGGCTGGGGCGGCATCAATCTCGAGGACATCAAGGCGCCGGAGTGTTTCATCATCGAGCAGAAGCTGCGCGAACTGCTCGACATTCCGGTTTTCCATGATGACCAGCACGGCACCGCGATCATCGCCACCGCCGGTCTGCTCAACGCGCTCGATCTGACCGGGCGCAAGATGGAAGACACCAAGATCGTCTGCAACGGCGCGGGCGCGGCCGGTATCGCCTGCCTCGAATTGCTGCGCTCGATCGGCTTCCGTCCGGAAAACCTGATCCTCTGCGACACCAAGGGCGTCATCTACACGGGCCGTACCGACGGGATGAACCAGTGGAAATCCGCCTATGCGGTGGAGACCAAGGCGCGCACGCTGGCCGACGCCCTCAAAGGTGCCGACGTGTTCTACGGCCTGTCCGCCAAGGGCGCCGTGACCAAGGAAATGGTCGCGTCGATGGCCGAGAAGCCGATCATCTTCGCCATGGCCAATCCGGACCCGGAAATCACCGCGGAAGAGGTCGCGGAGGTGCGCGACGACGCCATCATGGCGACCGGCCGCTCCGACTATCCGAACCAGATCAACAATGTGCTCGGCTTCCCGTTCCTGTTTCGCGGCGCGCTCGACGTGCGTGCCAGCGCCATCAATATGGAGATGAAGATCGCGGCGGCGCGCGCGCTCGCCGCGCTGGCCCGCGAGGATGTGCCCGACGAGGTCAATGCGATCTACGGCACGCGGCTGAAATTCGGGCCGGACTACATCATCCCGACGCCGTTTGATCCGCGCTTGATTTCGGCGGTGCCGCCGGCGGTGGCCAAGGCGGCGATGGACACCGGCGTCGCGCGCAAGCCGATCGCCGACATGGAGGCTTACAAGCACGCGTTGCAGTCGCGCCGCGATCCGGCGGCGAGCGTCTTGCAGCAGGTGTTCAATCGCCTGCGGCGCGCGCCGAAGCGGGTGGTGTTCGCCGAGGGCGAAGAGGAGCAGGTGATCCGCGCCGCCTCGAGCTTCGTGCATCAGGGACTCGGCACCGCGCTGATCGTCGGCCGCGAGGAGATCGTGCGCGAGAACGCCCGCGCCGCGGGCGTCGAACTCGGCGACGGCATCGAGATCACCAATGCGCGGCTGTCGCACCGTACCGCGAGCTACACCAACTATCTCTACGAGCGGCTGCAGCGCAAAGGCTATCTGATCCGCGACTGCCAGCGGCTGATCCATCAGGACCGCAATCATTTCGCGGCCTGCATGGTGGCGCTCGGCGATGCCGACGCCATGGTCACCGGCGTGACGCGGAATTTCTCGGTAGCGCTCGACGACGTGAAACGGGTGATCGATCCGAAGCCCGGCCATCGCGTGATCGGCCTGTCGATCGTCATCGCGCGTGGCCGCACCGTGCTGGTCGCCGACACCGCCGTCACCGAAATGCCCGACGAGAACGATCTCGCCGAGATCGCCATCGAGGCGGCTGGCGTCGCGCGCCGGTTTGGCTACGAGCCGCGCTTGGCGATGCTGGCGTTCTCGACCTTCGGCCATCCGGCGGGTGAGCGGTCGCAGCGGGTGATCGAGGCGGTGAAGATCCTCGACCACCGGCGGGTCGACTTTGAATATGAGGGCGAGATGGCTGCCGACGTCGCGCTCAATCCGGATCTCGCGGCGGCCTATCCGTTCAGCCGCCTGTCAGGCCCGGCCAATGTGCTGGTCATGCCGGCGTTCCACTCGGCGTCGATCAGCACCAAGATGCTGCAGGAGCTGGGCGGCGCCACCGTCATTGGCCCGTTGCTGGTGGGCCTCGACCGGCCGGTGCAGATCGTCCCGCTCGGCGCCAACGACAGCCAGATCGTCAATATGGCGGCGCTGGCTGCGTACAATGTGAGCGGCTAGCCTTGTATACATGGATCGTCATGAGTATACATGCGGCAACCCGGTCTTCGGGCTGCCCTGACCATCCGTGTCATCGCCAGGTCGTGCCCGACGCGCGGCCTGATCCGATGCGCGACATCAACATGAAGAGCGCACCTCCATGACTCAAAAGCCGATCCGCGGTGTCGTCGCCGCCATTGCCACTCCGGTCGATGCAGCCGGCACGCCGGACACCGGCCGCGCCGTCAAGCTTGCGCGCTTCCTGCTCGACAATGGCTGCGATGGGCTCAACGTGCTCGGCACCACCGGCGAGGCGACGTCGTTCTCGCGCGAGGAGCGTATGGCGGTGATGACCGCCTATCGCGACGCCGGTCTGCCGATGGAGCGGCTGATGGTCGGCACCGGTACCGCAGCGGTGTCGGACACGATCGCGCTGACGCGCCACGCGGCGCAGCTCGGTTTCGGCGGCGCGCTGGTGCTGCCGCCATTCTATTACAAGGGCGTGCCGGACGACGGTCTCGTCGGCTATGTCGACGAGCTGGTCGCGGCGACGACGCAACCGGCGATCCCGCTTTATCTCTATCACTTCCCGGCGCAGTCCGGTTTGCCGTGGCATCCGGCGTTGGTGCGCCGTCTGCTCGACAAGCATGCGGGCCGCATCGTCGGGCTGAAGGATTCGTCCGGCGACATGGCCTATGCACGCGCGATCGCCGCGCTGTCGCCGGCCTTCGCCGTCTTCCCGTCGACCGAAGCGTGTCTGATCGAGGCGCGCGGCGGCGCGTTCGCCGGCTGCATTTCGGCGACCGCCAACCTCAATCCCGATCTGTGCGCTCGCGCCTGGCGCGATGGCGATCAGACGGCGCTGGCGGATGCGGTGGCGATCCGCAAGCTGTTCGACGGCAAGCTTCTGGTCAGTGGCGTGAAGGCGCTGCTGGCGCATATCCATGCCGATCCGGCGCTGGCGCGCACCAAAACCCCGCTCCCGGCGTTCCCGGCGGCGGACCGGGCGGCGGTTGTGGCCGGTTATGACGCCGTTCGGGCCAAAAAGGTGGCCTGAGCGGGGCGCTTCCCTGCAGGGACCGGGCAGGCGTTGACGCCTCCCGGTTGCCTCTCTATAAGCCCCGCCAACACCGTAATTTCTGTCCGAGAGACCTATGGCGACCACGAAATCCGCCCGCAAGGCCACGCGCGTTATCGCGCGCCGCACCGCTGTCAATCAGGCGCGCCGCACGCGCATGCGTTCCGCGATCCGGAACGTCGAAGAAGCGATCAAGGGTGGCGACAAGAAAGCCGCCGCTGCCGCGCTGAAGAAGGCGGAGCCGATCATCATGCGCGCCGCGCAGAAGGGCGTCGCGCACAAGAAGACGGCGAGCCGCAAGGTCTCGCGTCTCTCGCACCGCATCGCCAAGCTCGCGTAACAAGGCTCGGCTGATCGAGCCCGAGCTGATCGCGGACGTTGCATCGTGTTCGCCTGCCGAACTCGATGGATGGGCAAGCGGCGATCCGGCATCTGACGATCGTCTCGCTCAGATTGAATCTGATCCAATGAAAGAATGAAGCCCGGCCTGGCCGGGCTTTTTCGTTGGCCGGATCATGTGTTGTTTCTTGGGCCGCCTCTTGGGTTGCTTCTTGGGCCGGCTTTGTCGTCATCAGTCGTCATCATGGATCATGACGTGCATGCATTGCGCGCGCGCTTTGCGCATTGCACGCGTGCCATTGTCGTAAATCGGTCACGTCCGTGCAGGAATATATCGTCCGGCGACAAGATTCCGCTGGACAGGTTTTTGCAATAACGCCCATTCCGCGCGGCTTTCGCGCATCGGTTAGCCTGCGTCTCTGCGCAAAAAAAATGGCGCATTAAGAGAGACTTAACGGAATAGCGCGGAGAGCCACCCGAAAAAATCCGATAAACGGCGCGCCCTCCGATACCGCGACGAAAAAATTTCGGCGCGCGCATCGGCGTTGTCTCGCCGTGCGACAAGTTGAATCCGCATAACGATTCAAAGCGTTGCGGCGAATGCAGTGGGGATCGCCTGGAATAATGCGCAAGCTGTGCGTAAAACGCGACAACGGCATGTTTGAAAGCCGTTGCGAGGGCCGGTGGCCCGTGTATTTCTAACGGCGTCGGACTTTCCGAAGGCTTCCACACAAGGAGCGCGGCGCACTCATCGCTTGTATGAGCTGGAGTTGTTTTGTCTCTCAAGACGCCGTTCGTCACGAACGTGTTTCGACCGGGCAGATGGAACCCAGACGCCGCAGCACAAAGCCACACGCGTGACGCCGCAAGCGTCGCGCACACGGAAAGACCAACGGGAAAGGTGCGACGTCGGGCACGCAGAGTTTCGCCTGTCGTTGGCAAGATCACGAAGATGCGGCCTGTCGGTCTGCGGCGACAGGAAGGGGGCGTCCATGCAACTGAGCAATCTTGCGCCGGCTTATGATCGGCGGCAGAACAAAGTTCGCTCCACATCCGACGCGCTTCGCCACATCACCGTCCATCCGCCGTCTTATCCCTCCCGGAGGTGCTCCCGCCGATCGTGATCGCACGCTTAATGGCTTCCACCAGCTTTAGAAACGAAAGACAGAAAATGACAGGCATGGATGAGGATCGTTGGTCGCGCGTCAAAGGGAGGCTTCGGGCTGAAGTCGGTGACGATATTTTCACGAGCTGGTTCGCGCGCATGGAGCTCGACGGGATGGAGGACGAAACCGTCCGCCTGTCGGTGCCGACGCGCTTCCTGAAAAGCTGGATCCAGTCCCACTATGCGGAAAAGGTGCTGACCTGCTGGAAGTCGGAAGACCCGCAGGTCAACCGGATCGAACTCACCGTTCGCACCGCGGCGCTGCGCCAGCCGCCGCAAAAGACCGTCAAGCCGGACGTTCCGGACATTCGTCCCGGCGCGGGCAAGATCAACGGCGCGCCGGACATGCGCACCATGCTGGGCGAGGCCAGCGCGCATGAAGGGCTCGGCGGCTCGCCGCTCGATCCGCGCCTGACCTTCGACAGTTTCGTCGTCGGCCGCTCCAACACGCTGGCTTTGGCTGCCGCCAAGCAGGTCGCGGCCGCGCGCCGCGGCGAGCCGGTGATGTTCAATCCGCTCTACATCCACGCCGGTGTCGGATTGGGCAAGACGCATCTCCTGCAGGCCATCACCTGGGCCGGCAATGCGCTCGGCGAGCGCAAGGTGCTCTACCTCACCGCCGAGAAGTTCATGTACGGCTTCGTATCCGCGCTGCGGACTCAAACTGCGATCGCCTTCAAGGAATCGCTGCGTGGCATCGGCGTGCTGGTGATCGACGACATGCAGTTCCTGCAAGGTCGCAACACCCAGGCCGAGTTCTGCCACACGCTGAACGCGCTGATCGATGCCGGCCGTCAGGTGGTGATCGCCTCCGACCGTCCGCCGTCCGATCTGGAAAGCCTCGACGACCGCGTGCGCTCGCGGCTCGCCGGCGGCCTCGTGGTCGAGATGGGCGCGCTCGGCGAAGAGCTGCGGCTCGAAATCCTGAAAGCGCGCGCCACTGCCGCCCGGCAGATGCACCCCGGCTTCGATGTGCCGCCGCCGGTGCTGCAATATATCGCCCGCACCGTCACCCATAACGGCCGCGATCTCGAAGGCGCGCTCAACCGTCTGCTGGCCCATAACAAGCTGACCGGTCATGCGGTCACCCTGGAGATGGCCGAGCGCGAGGTGCGCGACCTGATCCGTCCGCAGGAGCCGAAGCGGGTCAAGATCGAGGACATCCAGCGGGTGGTGGCGCGGCAGTACAATGTCAGCCGCTCCGACCTCCTGTCCTCGCGCCGGACCGCCAATGTGGTGCGGCCGCGTCAGGTGGCGATGTATCTCGCCAAGACGCTGACCTTGCGCTCGCTGCCGGAAATCGGCCGGCGCTTCGGCGGCCGCGACCACACCACCGTTCTGCACGCGGTGCGCAAGATCGAGGCACTGGTCGGCAGCGACACCGCGCTCGCCGAAGAGGTCGATATCCTCAAGCGCCAGTTGCAGGAGTAAAGGGCGTAGGGGCCGACACAGGCTCCCTGCGCGCCGGCTCCGTCAGGCGGTCCTGACCCCGCGATGTGAATCGCGGGGTTAAGCGTCGCAGGGTCCGGGTTGAAATCCCCAACGCCCTTGCGAAAATCACTCCATCACGGCACTTTCAGCGCCCCGGCCGTCCGGCCGGGGTCTGCCGCCGCGCCCGGTCCGTTTCCGCATGGCGCGCCAACGGGTACCCTATGAAGGTTACGGTCGAACGCAGCGCCTTGTTGAAGTCCCTCGGACACGTTCATCGCGTGGTCGAGCGCCGCAACACCATTCCGATTTTGGCCAACGTCCTGCTGCGCGCCGACAAGGGCAAGCTCAGCCTCAAGGCGACCGACCTCGATCTGGAAGTGATCGAGACCATCGCCGCCGAGGTGTCGCCGGGCGGTTCCACCACCGTGCCGGCGCATATGTTCTACGAGATCGTGCGCAAGCTGCCGGAGGGCACCCAGGTGGTGCTGGAGGCGTCGGGCGACCGCGCCATTCTGGCGATCCGCGCCGGCCGCTCCCGCTTCACCTTGCAGACCCTTCCCGAAAGCGATTTCCCCGATCTCGCCGCGGGCGAGATGACGCACACCTTCAAGCTCGGCAATGCCGAGTTGAAGCGGCTGATCGACAAGACTCAGTTCGCGATATCCACCGAGGAAACGCGCTATTATCTCAACGGCATCTATCTGCACAGCGCCGGCCCGGCGAAGAGCGCGACGCTACGCGCGGTCGCGACCGACGGCCATCGGCTGGCGCAGGTCGAATTGCCGCTGCCGGACGGCGCCGCCGGCATGCCGGGCGTGATCGTGCCGCGCAAGACCGTGGGCGAGATGCAGCGGCTGATCGAGGACAACGAGGGCGAGCTGCAGGTCGAGCTGTCGACCGGCAAGGTGCGCTTCACTGTCGGCGACGTGGTGCTGACCTCGAAGCTGATCGACGGCACGTTCCCCGATTACGGCCGCGTCATTCCCGCCGGCAACGACAAGGAACTGGTGGTCGACAAGAAGGACTTCGAGGCGGCGGTGGACCGCGTCTCGACCATGTCCAGCGAGCGCGGCCGCGCGGTGAAGCTCGCGCTGTCCGCCGGCAAGCTGGTGCTGTCGGTGACCAACCCGGATTCCGGCAGCGCCACCGAAGAACTCGAAGTCGAATACGCCGCCGACCCGCTCGATATCGGCTTCAACTCGCGCTACCTGCTCGACATCGCCGCCCAGATCGAGGGCGAGGTCGCGGTGCTGCGGCTGGCCGATCCCGGCTCGCCGACGCTGATCCAGGACCGCGACAGCAAGGGCGCGCTCTACGTGCTGATGCCGATGCGGGTGTGATTTTTCCCTCTCCCCTTGTGGGAGAGGGCGCCCGAGCGCAGCGAGGGCGGGTGAGGGGTTCGATGAAACAAGAACCGCATCACCGTCCGATCACGAAGCCGATCCGCAATTTTGCGAAGCGCATGCGACGCGCGCCGACAGATGCGGAAGCCGCGATGTAGCGGCTGCTGCGTCATCGACGGCTCGCCCATCTCAAATTTCGGCGACAAGTTCCGTTCCAGAATTACATTCTTGATTTCGTCTGTTTCGATAAGCGCCTCGTGATCGAGATCGACGGCGGACAGCATGTGTCTTCCAGTAGCGACGGGGCCAGGGATGCCGCGCTGGAGGCGGAAGGATTCCGGACGCTGCGCTATTGGAACAACGACGTGTTGCAGAAGCCATCTTCGGTTCTTGAAGATTTGCTCACCAGGCTTGCCGCCGACGGTAAATGACCCCTCACCCGGCTCGGGTCTTCGACCCTCGCCACCCTCTCCCACAAGGGGAGAGGGAAGAAAGCCCGCTGGCGCGGACAACGGATTCCCGGCAGGCAAGTTTACGCAGCCTGCCTCATGTTGACCTCAAGCCCGGCAATGACGGTTCGGGGTTTCAGGGTGGTCGCGTTGGGTTATACCTCCCCCATGACCCCGTCCCGCATCCTGCGTCTCTCCCTCACGCACTTCCGCAACTACCGCGCGGCGAGCGTGGAGACGCGCGGCGACATGGTGGTGCTGATCGGCCCCAACGGCGCGGGCAAGACCAACTGCCTCGAGGCGATCTCGTTTCTCTCGCCGGGCCGCGGCCTGCGCCGCGCCACGCTGGACGACGTCGCCGACATCCAGGGCGACGGCTCCTGGGCGGTGGCAGCGGAGGTCGAGGGCGCGCTCGGCCTCGCAACGCTGGGCACCGGCATCGACGCGCCCGGCGCGGAAGGCGCCGCCGCCGCGCGGCGCTGCCGCATCGACCGCGAGCCGGTCGCCTCCGCCACGGCCTTCGGCGATCACCTGCGCATGGTGTGGCTGACGCCCGCGATGGACGGCCTGTTCATGGGCGCGGCCTCGGAGCGGCGGCGCTTCTTCGACCGCCTGGTGCTCGCGCTCGACAGCGAGCATTCGGGCCGCGTCTCCGCGCTCGACCGCGCGCTGCGCTCGCGCAACCGCCTGCTGGAGACGCACGACGTCGATTCCCACTGGTGCGACGCCATCGAGCGCGAGACCGCCGAGCTCGCGGTCGCGGTGGCGGCGCGGCGCGCGGAGACGCTGCGGCGATTGGCGGCGGCGCTGGCGGCGCGCAACCATTCGGCCTTCCCCTCCGCCGCGCTCGCGCTCGACGGCTGGATGGAGAACGCGCTGCTTAGCGAACCCGCCACCGCCGTGGAGGACCGCTACCGCGCCCTGCTGGGCGAGGGCCGCGCGCGCGATGCCGCCGCCGGCCGCACGCTGAACGGCCCGCACCTCACCGATCTGCAGGTCGTCTACGCGCCGAAGGCGATGCCGGCGCGCGACGCTTCCACCGGCGAGCAGAAAGCGCTCCTGATCGGCCTGGTGCTGGCGCATGCCGGGCTGGTGGCCGAGATGACCGGCATCACGCCGCTCCTGCTGCTCGACGAGGTGGTGGCGCATCTCGATCCCGACCGCCGGCGCGCTCTGTTCGACGAACTCGCCCGCCTCGGCGCGCAGGTCTGGATGACCGGCGCTGACCCCGCGTCCTTCGCGGAGATCGGCGCCGGCGCCGAGGTATTCCGCGTCGAGGGCGGCACGATCGCGCGGCGGGGATAGCGCCGCGCAGCGACGCCGGGAGGCTTTTTGCGGCTTTCCGCGCAGCGCCGAATCACGGTTTTCCACAGCGCGGAAAACGCCCCCGCGCGGCCTTGAAAAACGGCTCGAAAACGCCATTTATTCAAAGGCTTGCAAGGCACCACTTTGCCCTATGCGGCCATCTGTTTTCATGGCACAAATCGGCGGTCGACGGCGTCATTTTCCGCGACCCGATCCGGTCCACGCGCCGCCCACCTGCGAAGGCATTTCATGAGCGAACCAGCCCGGCAAACCAGCGCCGCACCGGCGCCGTCCTCAGGCGCGGAATACGGCGCGGAATCGATCCGCGTGCTGAAGGGGCTCGACGCCGTC
>JAHBZF010000041.1 GCA_019635575.1 Pseudolabrys sp.
AAGCCGTTCGCCATCACCGGGCCTGCCTCCGGCTGGGTGGCGGAAACCGCTGCGCGGCCGCAGACCAACAGCCCGACACTCGCGGAACTCAGCTTCCCGGCGATGGAGCTCTATGCCATGCCGGCCGCCACCCAGACGCTCCTCGACGACGCCGTCGTCGATATCGAGCAGTGGCTCGCGGACGAGGTCGAGACGGTTTTCGCCGAACAGGAGGGTACGGCTTTCGTCACCGGTGATGGCACCAACAAGCCGAAAGGCTTCCTGGCCTATGACACGGTGGCCGAGGCGAGCTGGAGCTGGGGCAGGCTCGGCACGGTGTCGACCGGCGTCGATGGCGCCTTCGCGGCGAGCAATCCCTCCGACATCCTGATCGATCTCATCTACGCGCTGAAGGCCGGCTATCGCCAGAACGCGACCTTCGTGATGAACCGCAAGACCCAGAGCGCGATCCGCAAGTTCAAGGACAGCCACGGTAACTACCTCTGGCAGCCGCCGGCCTCGGTCGGGCAGCCGGCGACGCTGATGTCCTTCCCCGTGGTCGAGGCCGAGGACATGCCCGACATCGCGGAGGACAGCCTCTCGATCGCCTTTGGCGACTTCCGGCGTGGCTATCTCGTGGTGGATCGCGCGGGTGTGCGCGTCCTGCGCGATCCCTACTCGTCGAAACCCTATGTGCTGTTCTACACCACCAAGCGTGTCGGAGGCGGCGTACAGGATTTCGCGGCCATCAAGCTCCTGAAATTCGCCGCGAGCTGATCGCCGCGACTGTCACGGCAGGCAAGCGAGGCGGCGGGACGTTCCCGCCGCTTTTTCTTTTGCGGGACGGCGACGATGCACACGGATGTTCTGCTCTCACGCGCGCTGCGGTTGAAATGGCATGTAGCGGCGCTGCGGTTCGAAATTGCGATGCTTCGGCACGCGCAAGTGCTCCGGCATGAGCAGATGCTGCGCAAGGCGGGCTTCCGCCCCGACCAGGCGCGTGATGAGCGCGGGCGATGGGTGGATGAGAACGAGACGGAGCGGCAGACGAATGAGCGGCCGACGGCGGAAAGTGATCCGAGGGTCATTTCCGATGCGATGCCCGATGGTCAATTTCCACTAGGGTCTGTGCTCGCTCAAAATGAAAATCGGTATAGTGTAGATCTTCGGGAAGAAGAAGCGCGAGGCGGTCACGCAATTCGCGAACATGTCGGAAAATCCGATCAAGAATTGTTAGCGGACGTAACCCAGGACAAAGGCATTTTCGGAATATTCGAGTATTCGAAAAAACGTCAAGGGTCATTTGCTTCGCAAGAATCTGCCAACGATTTCGTGAATAGCGTACTTCAGAGAAATCAAGCGACTGTTGATGAGGTCGCAAATGGAAAGACGGATAGCGCGTTTTTAAATGTTCGATTTGGGTATCGTACTGGTCGGGAGGCGTTTCGTTCCAGCCCTGACTCCGAGCCTTATCTCCGAGACACCTACGAGGTTGGTGTGCATATCAGGCACGATTTACGAAGTAGTCGTGGCTATAGTGTGCATACCGCATATCCGCGCAACAGCGACCCTGGAGTGAGGCCTTAAATGAAAGCCCCGGATGAGTTTTGCAAGTTTTGCGGGTATTTCTTTCAGAATATTTTCGACATTTACGCCACTCCCGAAGATGCGATTATGTTCGCACGAAGCCAGATTACGACAGCAGAACGAGATGCCGTCAGAAAATTTCTTGACCAGATACTGTCGTCATCGCTGACGGGCAGGCAATTGCAGGAGCTCTGGTTTCACAGTGGTTCCGAGGTGTGGTTTCCGGATGCGGACAAAAATCGGAAATTTCTCGAGCTGATTCGTCGTTTGATTTGATACCTGGTTGTGGGCTGGCGACGAGAACGTCGACGGGTTGAGGCGCGAGTTATTCCCGGCGGAGTTTTAGTCGCTGCACTATGAAGGCGCGCGGCCGGGAACGGACCGCAACTAAGTCAAACAAAAAAAGGCCCGCGGGGGGCGGGCCTTGCCGGAAAAGAGATGTCTCGATGAGCGCAATGCTGAAAATCGTGGCGTTTTTTATCGCGTTCTTGGCCGTGGGTCTGATCAAGGTAGATACGGTTATGTCACAACAAAAATGTGATCCCCAAAAAATGCCGACGCTTATATCGCAAAGCATTTCCCGTCATTCGACACGTCGGGTCTGACCCCGCGCGTGTCGGAACAAGATACTGTCTGGGAGGTCACCTATGATTTGCCTGACGGAGTACTGGGGGGTGCGCCGGTCGTCGCCATCGACAAGCGGACTTGCATGGTCGTTCGCGCGTGGCACACCCAGTAAAAAGCCCTCTCCGCGAGGAGAGGGCTTTGCTTTGTAGAATGTCTGTCGTGGGGTCAGCGCGCGAGAGGCGACGGATCGACCCGCAGCGCGGTGACGTTGCTCGGGGCGGTGGCCGGCGCGGTGGCGAGGTTTGCCACGGTGGCGCCCGGCGCCTCGACCGGCTTGTCGAGCTTGCGCGACACGCCTTCGAACTGCGCATCCTGCTCGATCATCAGCGAGCGCGAGAAGATTTCGCCGTCGACCTTGGCGGTCTTCTGCAGCTTCACGGTGGTCGAATGGATGTTGCCGTTGAACGTGCCCTGAATGACGGTGTCCTGCGCGATCACCTTGCCTTCGACGCGGGCGCCTTCGCAGACGACGAGCTGCGCCGCCTGGATGTCGCCGACGACGCGGCCGTGGATCTGCACGCTGCCGGTCGACACGATGTTGCCGGTGATCTGCATGCCGCGGCCGAGCACCGAGGGCTGCTCGGCGACGCGGTCGACGCTGCGCGCCGGGGCCGGTTCCGCGGCAGCGGTCGGGGCGGCGGCGGGCTTGGTGTCGGATTTGAAGAAGCTGCTCACGGGGTCGTCTCCTGTGCTCGGGGTCGGGCCAACCCTAACGCGCGGAAAAACTGCCGCCAGTCCGAAGCGAATTTACCAATAACGTGCGCCAGAATTAACTAAAATGCGAGGCGAAACGGTCGGACGGCTTGCCCGGACCGGCGGCAGACGGTTTAACCAAACCCCATGCGGCGCAAACCTCTACGCGGCGAACAGACATGACCAGCGAACAGGATCTGAAAGCGTCGATCGACCGCTTTCTCCGCAATGTGAGCTTCACCGCCCAGCGCGAGATCGAGAAGGTCGTGCGCGCGGCGCTCGCCAACGGCACGCTGAAGCCGGGCGAGAACCTGTCGGCATCGATCACCTTGTCGAGCCCGAAAGTGGGCCTCGACGTGACGATCCATCAAAAGCTTGATGTGTAACGGCGCGAACGCCGCTACTGCATGATCCCGTGCCAGAGCGCGAGCGTGGAAATCGCCAGACCGGCGATGAACGCGCCGACGACATAGCTCAGTCGCAGGCAGACATTTTCGAGTTGCGGATGGGCGGGATCGACGTGATGCGCCATGACGGTTCGGCTTCCGGATAAGCGTGACGATCCGGCGATGATAGGAGAGCCGCGGCTTCGCTCCAAGAGCGATCAGCGCCGGAAGCTGTGCGCTATTGCGCCGCAACAGAACTACGGCGCGAGCGGGCTGCCCAGTGGCGAGCCCATGCGCGCGGCCTGTTCGACGATCCACGACCGATAAGATGACAGCGGCGTCAGCCCGGTGAGGCCGCCGCAGCCGGCGGAATTGCCCGGCCCGGTGGTCCAGCTCACGACGCCCGCGACGCGATCTCCGGAGAAAGCGGGGCCGCCGCTGTCGCCGGTGCAGGCGCCGAGCCCCGGCCCCTGGTTGCGCGTGGCCGGATCGTAAAGACGAATTTGCAAGGCGCCCGGCTGGCCGGTGACGACCAGCGAGGCCGCGCGCGCGTGGCCAAGGCCGGCATCGGTGCCGTCCGTGGTCACGCCGAAGCCTGCGACCGTCATCCGGTGACCCGGCGCAACGGCAAGCCCGGCCGGCGCGAGCGCCGCCGGTGCAATGCCGGGCGGCAGCGGCGCGGCGAGTTTCACCAGCGCGACATCCGCCGTCGCGCGATGCGTCGCATAAGCCTGCGCGTTGAAGCGCGGATGCACCGCGGTCGCGCGGATCGCGAGCGGCGTCCCGCTGCGCGACACACGCACCACGCTGTTCGGCCGCTGCACGCAATGCGCGGCGGTGAGCACGAGGTCGCTCGCGATCGCGGTGCCGGTGCACAGGCTCGATCCGCTGCCGGTGATCATCACGATGGCGCGGCCGGGAACGCCGCTGGCGTCGGGCGCGCCGCCGGTGAGTGCGGCGGCCGGCAGCGCCGGCAGCGAGAGAGCGATCGAAAGCAGGAGAAGCGGGCGAGGGCGTGTCATCGCGCCGATCAGCCTTGCGTTCGCGGGAAAGTCAATCGTGTTGAGGGAATCATGCCGTCACAACTGATCGCCGCGCCGGCGATCGAGCCGATCACGCTCGCGCAGGCCAAGCTGTTCCTGCGCATCGAGCAGGACGACGAGGACACGGCCATCGCCGCGCTCATCACCGCCGCGCGCCAGCATGTGGAGGCGGCGACACGGCGTGCGCTCATCACGCAGGACTGGCGGCTCACGCGCGATGCCTGGCCGCCGGGTGGTGTGATCCACATTTTGCCGGCGCCGTTGCAAACGCTGATCGGTGTCGAGGTGGCCGATGCGGCGGGGACGATGCACGCGCTCGATCCGCAGAACTTTGTGGTCGACAGCGTCGGCTCGCGGATCGCTTTTGCGCCCTGGACACCGATGCAGCCGGGCCGTGCGGTCGGCGGCATCGTCATCGAGGTGCGGGTCGGCGAGGGCGATATCGCTGACGCCGTGCCCGCGCCGTTGCGGCAGGCGATGCTGATGCTGATCGCGCACTGGTACGAACTGCGCGGCGTCGTGGCGCCGCCGGCGCAGGAGATTCCGCAGGGGGTGGCGGCGCTGCTGGCGCCGTTCCGCCGGGTGTCGCTGTGATCAATTCCGGCCACCTCGACCGGCGGCTCGTCATCGAAGCACCGGTCGAAACGGCGGACGATGCCGGTGGCGTCGTGCGCGGTTATGCGGATGCGGCGACGGTGTGGGCATCCGTCCGGCCGGAGACGATGCGCGCCCACGTCGAGGCCGATGCGACGGGCGCCGTTCTTGGTTATCGCATCCTGATGCGCGCCGGGCGCGACCTCACCACGCGGCATTGCCTGCGCGACGGCGCGCAGCGCTATCGCATCCTCGCGGTGCGCGAATGGTGTGAGCGCCGCGCCGGCTCGCGCTTCCTCGATATTCGCGCCGAACTGATCGCCGACTGAAGGATTTCCCGATGACCGTTGCTGCCAGCGTGGCGCTACGCGCCGCGATCCATGAGGCTTTGCGCACCGATCCGGCGCTGACCGCCGCGCTCGGCGGCCCGCATGTGCATGACGAGGTGCCGCGCGGCGCGCAATGCCCCTACGTCACGCTCGGCGAGGCGCGCGTCAGCGCCGTGCCCGCCGACGATGGCGAGGTGCTGGAGCACGAACTGACCCTCAATGCCTGGTCGCGGCAGGGCGGCCACCGCGAGGCGCATGTGCTCGCCGGGACGCTGCTGCAGGCGCTCGACGACGCGCCGCTCGCGCTCGACGGCCATCGCCTCGTCGCGCTGCGCTTTGCCCGCGCCGATGTGCGGCGCGAGGCGGACGGCAAGACCTATCGCGCCGCGGTGCGGTTTCGCGCCGTCACCGAACCGGCGTGACCCCAACAGGAGAAACAAAGAATGACGGCCCAGAAAGGCAAAGACCTGCTCATCAAAATTGCCGACGGCGCTGGCTTCAGCACCGTTGCCGGTTTGCGCACGCGGCGCATCGCGTTCAACGCCGAAACGGTCGACATCACCCATGCGGAATCCGCCGGGCGCTGGCGCGAGTTGCTGGCGGGGGCGGGGATCAGGCGCGCGTCGATCTCCGGGCGCGGCCTGTTCAAGGATGCGGCGTCGGACGCCCTGATGCGCGAGACGTTCTTCGACGGCAGCATCGTGTCGTTTCAGGTGGTGGTGCCGGACTTCGGCACGGTCGCCGGACCGTTCCAGATCACCAGCCTTGAAATCGCCGGCGAGCACAACGGCGAGGTCACCTACGACATGTCGCTGGAATCCGCCGGCGAGCTGACGTTCACGGTGGCCTGATATGGCCAACCGTTATCGCGGCGAGATCGCCGCCGAGATCGGCGGCGCGCGGCGCACGCTGGTGCTCACGCTCGGCGCGCTCGCGGAACTGGAAACCGCGCTCGGCGCCGACGACCTGATCGCGCTGTCGGAACGCTTTGCGTCCGGCCGGCTCAAGGCGCGCGATCTGATCGCCGTCATCGGCGCGGGCCTGCGCGGCGGCGGTCTGCCCGTCAGCGACGACGAGGTGGGACGTATGCCGGTGGCGGACGGTGCCGCCGGCTATGTGCGCATCGCCGCCGAACTGATCGCCGCGACGTTCGGCGGTGACACCTGATGCAGCCATTTCCCTGGCACGAGGCGATGCGCGTCGGCTTTGGCGTGCTGCGGCTCACGCCTGCCGCATTCTGGGCGATGACGCCGCGCGAACTCGCCGCCGCCATCGCGGCGCTGTCGCCCGGCGGCCGGCCGCTCGACCGCGACGGTTTCGCCGCGCTGATGAGGAGATATCCCGATGACCGACAGCACCCTTGAGACGATCGGCAGTCTTGACGCCGCCTATGACCGCATCGAACAGCGCCAGCAGGAGCTGGAGAAGAGCGCCAACGCCTTCGCCACGACGATGACCGGCGCGTTCGCGCGCTCGGTGGTGAGCGGCAAGTCGTTCGACGACACGCTGAAGACCATCACGATGAGCCTGTCCAACATGGCGCTGCGGATGGCGTTCAAGCCGCTCGCCTCGGCGCTGACGTCGAACCTGAGCAATCTGTTCGGCAACCTGTTCGACGGTGTCGATCTGAAAGCGGCGACCGGCGCGGTCAAGCCGTTCGCGAGTGGCGGCGTGATCGGCACCCCGACCTATTTCCCGATGACCGGCGGCGGCGTGGGTCTCGCCGGCGAGGCGGGGCCGGAGGCGATCATGCCGTTGACGCGTGGGCCGGACGGCAAGCTCGGCGTTGCGTCGGGCGGCGGTGGCGCACCGCAGATCACGGTGCAGATCGTCACGCCGGACCCGTCCGCGTTCCGCCGCTCCGAGTCATATGTCACCGGCCAGATCGCCCGCGCGGTGATGCGCGGCCAGCGCGGCCTGTGACCGGATCATCGCGAGCACATCATGACGGCATTCCACGAAATCCTGTTCCCGCTCGACATCGCGTTGCGCGGCGTGGGCGGACCGGAGCGGCGCACCGAGATCGTCACGCTCGGCTCCGGACGCGAGGAGCGCAACGCGCGCTGGGCGCATTCGCGGCGGCGCTACGACGCCGGCTATGGCACCAAGACACACGCCGAACTGGCGCAGGTGGTGGCCTTCTTCGAGGAGCGGCGCGGGCGGTTGCATGGTTTCCGCTGGCGCGACCGGCTCGATCATTCGTCCGCCGTTGCAGGTGCGGCGGTGACGCCGCTCGACCAGGCGCTCGGCACCGGCGACGGCGTGACCGCGACATTCGCGCTGGTGAAGACCTATGGCGGCGTGCTGGCGCCGTATGCGCGGCCGATCGCGAAACCGGTCGACGGCAGCGTGCGCGTCGCGGTCGCCGGCGTGGAGGCGGGCGTGGGCGTTGCGTTCACCTGCGATCCGGTGAGCGGCACGGTGACGTTCCTGCCGGGGCATGTTCCGCCGTCCGGCGCGTCGATCACCGCCGGTTTTATGTTCGACGTGCCGGTGCGGTTCGATACCGATTATCTCGAGGTCGATCTCGCGGCGTTTGCCGCCGGCGCGATTCCGAAAATTCCGCTGATCGAAATCAGGCCGTGAAAGCTTTGCCATGAAAAACATCCCACCTGCTTTGCAGGCACGGCTCGATTCCGGAGTGACAACGCTGTGCCGGTGCTGGCGCATCGTCCGCAACGACGGCGCGGTGCAAGGTTTCACCGATCACGACGAGGATATCGTCGTGGACGGCGTGACCTGCCGCGCCGGCACCGGCTTCGCCGCGTCGGAAGCCAAAAGCGCGCTCGGTCTTGCGGTCGGTGGGCTGGAGGTCTCCGGCGCGCTGAGCGATGCGTCGCTGAATGAAGCCGATCTCGCTGCGGGCCGTTACGATGCGGCGGCGGTCGAGCAATGGCTGGTGGATTGGAGCGCGCCGGAGCTCAAGGTGCTGCTGATGCGCGGCGTGCTCGGGGAAGTGCGCCGCGACGGCGCGGCCTTCACCGCCGAAGTGCGCGGTCTTGCCGACCGACTCGCGCAGGAGTCTGGGCGACTCTACACCGCTGCCTGCACCGCCGATCTCGGCGATGCGCGCTGCGCGGTCGATCTCGACGATCCGGCGTTTCGCGGCGAGGGCAGCGTCAGTGCCACCGCATCGGTGTCGTCATTCCGCGCGACCGGTCTCGATGCGTTTGCCGATGGCTGGTTCACCGGCGGCCGGCTGCTGTTCACGACCGGCGCCAATGCCGGGCAAGCGATCGAGATCAAGAGCCATCGGCTGATCGGCGGCATCGTTACGCTCGATCTGTGGCAGACGATGCCGGAGGCGATCATGTCCGGCGATGGCTTCGCGGCGACGGCGGGCTGCGACAAGCGTTTCGCCACCTGCACAGCCAAGTTCGCCAATGCGATGAATTTTCGCGGCTTCCCGCACATCCCCGGCAACGATTTCATCGTCCGTTATCCGCTGCGCGGCGAGCCCGGCAACGACGGCTCCAGTTTGCAGGGGTGAGCGCTTGTGGCGAGCTAACGGCCGCCCACGACGAATAGGTCAGCGCGACAAACAACGATCTCTCAATCCACCTCATCCTGAGGAGGCCGCGTCAGCGGCCGTCTCGAAGATGCGGTGGCCATAACGCCACTCGCTCCATGGTTCGAGACGCGATCCGAGCGGATCGCTCCTCATCATGAGGCTCCGAGAAACCGCAGCATGACTCACATCATCCATCGTTCGCAGATCGTCGCCGAGGCGCGCTCATGGATCGGCACGCCGTATCGGCATCAAGCCTCGCTGAAAGGTATCGGCTGCGACTGTCTCGGTCTCATTCGCGGCGTGTGGCGCGAGGTGGTCGGCCGCGAGCCGGAAGCGCCGCCGCCCTATTCGCCCGATTGGGCGGAGGCGTCCGGCCGCGAGACGCTCGCGGACGCGGCACTGCGCCATCTCGTGCCGGTGCCGTGCGACGCGGCGCGCGTCGGCGACATTGTGCTGTTCCGCTGGCGCGAGACCTTGCCGGCCAAACACGCGGCGATCCTGACCGCGCCCGACATGATGCTGCATGCCCATGACGGCGCGGCGGTGGCCGAGGTCGCGCTGACGCCGTGGTGGCGCCGCCGCCTGGCCTTTGCGTTTTCCTTTCCCGGAGTGACCGACTGATGGCTTCGCTGGTTTTGTCCGTTGCCGGCGGCGCGGCCGGTGGCGCGCTGTTCGGTCCGGTCGGTGCGTTCGCCGGTCGTCTGGGTGGCGCACTGATCGGCACCGCAGTCGATCGCGCATTGTTCTCGACGACGACCAACGTCACGCGCACCGCGCAAGGCCCGCGGCTCTCCGATCTCGACGTGATGACCTCGACCGAGGGCGCGCCGATCACGCGCGCCTATGGCCGCGTGCGGCTGTCGGGGCAGGTGATCTGGGCCACCAACCTGATCGAGGTGGTGACGACGCGTACCGAGACGACATCCGCTGACGGTGGTGGCGGCGGCAAGGGCGGCGGTGGCGGCGGCGGCACGGTCACCACGACCACGACGACCTACAGCTATTTCGCCAATCTCGCGGTCGGTCTGTGCGAGGGATCGATCGGCCGCGTGCTGCGCGTCTGGGCCGATGGCAAGCCGCTCGATCTGTCGGGCGTCACCATGCGCCAGTATCGCGGCGACGAGGCGCAGATGCCGGATCCGCTGATCGTCGCCAAAGAGGGTAACGCGCCTGCCTATCGCGGGCTCGCTTATGTGGTGTTCGAACGGCTGCCGCTGGAGAATTTCGGCAACCGCATTCCGCAACTGTCGTTCGAGATCGTGCGGCCGGTGGGCCGGCTCGAACGGATGACCCGCGCGGTGACGCTGATCCCCGGCGCGACCGAGTTCGGCTACGAACCGGGAACGGTGGTGCAGGTGATGGGGCCGGGACAATCGGCGCCCGAGAATCGCCACGTCACCACCGCGCCGTCGGATGTCATCGCCTCGCTCGACGAGTTGCAGGCGGTGTGCCCGAACCTCGAACGCGTCGCCATCGTCGTCACCTGGTTCGGCACCGATCTGCGCGCCGACCGGTGCGAAGTGTTGCCCTCGGTCGACAATGCGGTGAAGCAGACCTCCGGCGCGACGTGGTCGGTGGACGGCATCGTACGCGGCACGGCGCGGCTGGTGTCGTCGACCGACGGCCGGCCGTCGTTCGGCGGCACGCCATCCGACGCGAGCGTGATCGCTCTCATTCAGGAGCTGAAGGCGCGCGGATTGAAGGTCACGCTCTATCCGTTCCTGATGATGGATATCCCGGCCGGCAACAGCCTCGCCGATCCGTGGAGCGGAGCGGCATCGCAGCCGGCGTTTCCGTGGCGCGGGCGCATCACCTGCGCGCCGGCGCCGGGGCAGGCGGGATCGCCGGACGGCACATCGACCGCCGCGTCACAAGTGGCGACATTTTTCCATCGCGCCAACGGCTATCGCCGTTTCATCCAGCACTATGCGGCAATCGCGGTGGCGGCCGGCGGCGTCGACACGTTCCTGATCGGCTCGGAGCTGCGCGCGCTGACGCGCGTGCGCGCCGGCGCGGGACATTATCCTGCGGTCGATGAGCTGGTGTCGCTCGCGGCCGACGTGAAAGCTGTGCTCGGCGGTACGCTCGTGACCTATGCCGCCGACTGGACCGAATACGGCGCGCATGTGGTCGATGCGGCGGCGCAGGAAGTGCGGTTTCCGCTCGACCCGCTGTGGGCATCCGCTGCGATCGGCGCGGTCGGTCTTGATTATTACGCGCCGCTCGCGGACTGGCGCGACGGCGCCGATCACGCCGACCGCGCGCTCGCGCAGACGATCTACGATCCGGATTATCTCGCCGGCAATCTCGCCGGCGGCGAAGCCTATGACTGGTTCTATGCCGACGATGCGGCGCGGCTGGCGCAGACGCGCACGCCGATCACCGATGGCGGCGGCAAGCCGTGGATCTTCCGTCAGAAGGACATCTGGAGTTTCTGGTCGAACGCGCATTACGAACGTGTCGGAGGTGTCGATCTGACGACGCCGACCGCGTGGACGCCACGCAGCAAGCCGGTGCTGATCGCCGAGGTCGGTTGCCCCGCGGTCGATCGCGGCGCCAACCAGCCGAGCGTGTTTCCCGATCCGCGGTCCTCGGAATCCGGACTGCCGCATTTCTCGGACGGCAGCCGCGACGACCGGATGCAGCGCCGCTATCTCGAAGCGGTGCTGGGCGCGCTCGATCCGGATGCGGAGAGCGGGCTCAATCCGCTGTCACCGCTGTATGGCGCGCCGATGATCGATATTGGCGCGGTGCATCTGTGGACCTGGGATGCGCGGCCGTTCCCGGTGTTCCCGGCGGCCGATACGGCGTGGAGCGATGCCGCCAACTGGCAGACGGGGCACTGGCTCACGGGCCGGCTCGGCGGCGCGCCGCTCGACGGCCTTGTCGACGGCGTGTTGCGCGATTGCGGGATCGCGGATGTGTCGACCGATGCGCTCGGCGGCGGTCCGGACGGTTATCTGGTCGACCGGCCGATGACGCCGCGCGCGATGCTGGAGCCGCTGGCGACCGCCTATGCGTTCGACGCGGCGGAAGAGGGCGGCCTGCTGCGCTTCCGGCCGCGCGGCGGCGCGCCGGTGATCGAACTCACCGAGGACGATCTGCTGCTGCCGGACGACGCCGCGCCGGTGAGCCTGACGCGCGCGCAGGAAACCGAATTGCCGCGCGACATCGCGCTGAACTTCACCGACGTCGCGACCGATTATCATCGCGCCGCCGTCGCCTCGCGCCGGCTCACCGGCGGCGCGGCCGGCACGCAGCAGGTCGATCTCGCGGTGGCGACGACGGCCGCCGATGCGCAGCGGCGCGCCGATATCTGGCTGCAGGACCTGTGGGCCGGCCGCGAGACCGCCGCTTTTGCCCTGCCACCGAGCGCGCTCGCGCTCTCAGCCGGCGATGTCGCCGCGCTGACGGTCGATGGACGCAGGCGGCTGTTTGAAATTCGCGAGCTTAATGACGGCGAAGGTCGCCGCGCCAGCGCGCGTTCGATCGATCCGGAAGTGTTCGCGGTGGCGCTGCCGCCGGTGAGCTACGGCACGCCGTCGATCCCGGCGGCGGTCGGTCCGGTGCACGCGCTCACGCTCGATCTGCCGGTGACGGACGGCGGCGAGCCGGTGGTGCTGACGCGGATCGCGGTCTGCGCGAAGCCGTGGCCGGGCCCGGTCGCCGTTTTGCGTTCCGATGATGGTGAGGCGTTCGTGCGCGCGGCGACGGCGGTAGTGCCGGCGGTCGTCGGCGAGACGCTGGATGACCTGCCACGCCATGCGCCGGCCTGTTTCCAGCATCGCGCGGTGCGTGTCGTATTGTTCAACGGTGCGCTCGCCTCGGTGAGCGACGCCGCGCTGTTCGATGGCGCCAATCTGGCCGCCGTGCGGCGGCCGGACGGCGCGTGGGAGGTTTTGCAGTTTGGCGATGCCGAGCTGGTCGATGCCTCGACCTATGCGTTGTCGCGACTCCTGCGCGGGCAGGGCGGCACCGAGGAAGCGATGGGGGATCCGCTGCCGGCGGGCGCGCCATTCGTTCTGCTCGACGCGCATGTGCTGCCGCTGGCGCGCGGTCTCGACCGGCTCGACCGTTCGATGGCGTTGCGGATTGTCGCTTCGGGACGCGACGTGGCCGATCCGTCGGCGGTGACGCTCGATGTGACCCCTTCGTCGGTGGCGCTGCGGCCGCTCGCGCCGGTGCACCTCACCGCGCGGCGTGGGGGTGACGGCGTTATGTTGTCGTGGATCAGGCGCGGCCGCTATGAGGCCGATAGCTGGAGCGGCGAAATTCCGCTCGGCGAAGCAAGCGAACAGTATGCGGTCGATATTCTCGACGGCGGCGATGTGTGTCGCAGTTTTACCGCCGTGCAACCGTCGATCCTCTACGCGGCGGCGGACGAACTCTCCGATTTCGGCGCGCCGCAGAGCGCACTCACGGTTCGCGTGTCGCAACTCTCCGCCACGGTCGGCCGTGGCATCGCCGCGCAAGCCACATTAAGCCTGTAAGGATATCTCATGACCGAAACGACGCATCTCGGCCTGCCGTTCATCGAAGGCAGCCAGGCGCAGAAGCATGTCACCCACAACGAAGCGCTGCGCATGCTCGACGCGCTGGTGATGCTGGCGGCGCGCGACCGCGATCTCGCATCGCCGCCGGTCAGTCCGGCGGATGGCGACCGCTACATCGTCAAGGCGCCCGGCGCGGGCGGGTTCGCCGGCAAGGACAACCAGATCGCGGTCTGCGACGGCGGCGTCTGGACTTTCTATTCGCCGCAGCCGGGCTGGTGCTGCTACGTGACGGATGAGGCCGCGCTCGTCGTCTATGACGGCAGCGCCTGGCAGATCGCGACCGGCACGGTGCTGCAAAATCTGGCGTTGCTCGGCGTCGGCACCACGGCGGATGCGACCAATCCGCTGGCGGCGAAGCTCAACAATGCATTGTTCGCGGCGAAGACCGTCGCCGAGGGCGGCGACGGCCATCTGCGCTACAAGCTCTCCAAGGAGAGCGCCGGCAAGACGCTGTCGCTTCTGTTCCAGGACAATTATTCCGGCCGCGCCGAGATCGGCCTCACCGGCGACGACTGTTTTCATTTCAAGATATCGCCCGATGGCGTCACCTGGAGCGATGCGCTGGTGCTCGACGGCAGCACCGGCGCGCGGATCAATCTACCGACGACCGTTCAGGCGGATACGGGAATGGTGCTGACGATCGATCTGCAGGAAGGCAACGGCGTGTTTCAGGCGACGCGCTATGCCAACAGCTCGAATGCGCCGGTGTTCTTCGGCCGCAAGGCGCGCGGCACGCGCGCATCGCCGGCGGCGGTGCAGGCCGGTGACACGCTGATCGGCTTTCGCGGTTACGGGTACACCGGGAGCCAGTTCGTCAGCGGCCCGGCGGGCGCGGCATTTCTGCTGCTGGCGGCCGAGAACTGGGTCGATAGCGCCGCCTACGGTACGCAGATCCAGTTCTTCACGACCGGGAACGGCACGACGTCGAGCGCCGAGCGGCTGCGGATCGCCGACAGCGGCGATCTGCAGATGGGCGGCGCCAATACGGTGATCAATGCGAGCCGGCATCCGGTGCTGCGCGCCTATACGGTGGCGACATTGCCGGCGGCATCGCCGGCGGGCCAGCTCATCTATGTGTCGAACGGATCGTCAAACCGGCGGCTGGCGGTGTCTGACGGCAGCGCTTGGCGGTTTCCGGACGGGAATGTGGTCAGCTAACCGCGCGATCGGCTGGCGCCATCGGTTCGCGATAGTCCGGATCGAGCCAGTCCGTCAGGTCGAGGCCGGACAGAGCGGCGGTTTCGCGAATATCGTCGGTGAATATCGCATCGAGCGTTGCGCGGATATCGCGTGCGATGGGGTCGGGGGACCATGTCATCACCGGCACGACGTAACGCTGTTTGCCCAAAGTCTGGTGCGGGACGCCAAGGAAGTCTTGCACAGCAGCAAGCGTGGCCGCTGGATCGCTCCAAAGTCTATCGGTTCGGCACAGAAGAATCTGCTCGCGCGGAAACAGGCTGAAAGCCCGGCGCAGTTGCGGCGCATAGAAGCCGCGCTCGACATAGGAAAAGACGCGATGCGCCCCGCCGGGGCTCGTCGCGACCCGCGCGCGGCCGGTCGCGCCGATCGCGTCCGCGAACGGCCATGTGTCGTTGCCGCGCGTGGTTTCCATCCGCCAGTGCGAATGCGCGCGGAAGGACGGATGACGCAGCAGCAGGATCAGGCGCGCCTGCGGGTTATAGTCGCGAAGCCGCTCCAGCGCGTTCGGCCAGTAGCTGTAGATCGGCGTCGCTTCGCCGCGGATCACGCCGGGGATGGTCCAGTCGAAAGCGCCCTGCAGGCGTTCGTAGGTCGGGACGGACCAATCCGCCGTTTCGTCGTCGAAAGCGTGCACTTCCTTGACGGATGCCATTTGAATGGCAGGATGGTCCCGCAGATAATGATCGAGCGCGGTCGTTCCACCCTTCTGGACGCCCGCGATGAAGAAATCGACCCGCCCCATTCCGGTCCCCATTCCTTGTCGGTAAGTCTTTCAACGGCAGCGCGCAACTGAAAACCCAGCCCAATTTCCTGTTCATTGTCGCTGACGATCTGAACTCCTGGATCGGGGCGCTCGGCCGTCATCCGGACGTGCGCACGCCGCATATCGACGCGCTGGCGCGCCGGGGCTCGCTGTTCGTGAATGCCTACTGCAGCGCGCCTTACTGCAATGCGAGCCGCATGGGCGTATTCACCGGCGCGCTGCCGTCGACCACGGGCATCTATCACAACGAGCCGCTGTGGGAGGTGCCGGATCGCAAGCCGACCTTCGTCGAGCTGTTGCGCGGGGCCGGTTACTACACGTTCGGTGCCGGCAAGGTATTCCACGGCGTGTTCGACTATGCGACCGCCGGGCGCGAGAAGAGCCGCGACGCGGCCTGGGTCGAGGTCTCGAACCGCTCGTTCCTGTGGGACGACTTTCGCTCCAATTCGACCGAGCCGTTGCCGGAGGCGCGGCCGCTGAACCGGCTGTTCGATTTCAACGATTTCGCGGCGGTACCGCCGATCTATCATCACTTCGACTGGGGTCCGATCCCGGCGGACCGCGAGAACGACACGCCCGATGCGCAGGTGGTGCGCGCGGTGTCGTCGTTTCTGCAGGCGCCGCCGCGCCAGCCGTTCTTCTGCGCCGCCGGATTCTACAAGCCGCATCTGCCGTGGCACGCGCCGAAACGGTTCTTCGATCTGTACGACGTCGACAAGATTTCGCTGCCGCTGGTGAAGGATGACGATCTCGACGATGTGCCGCCGATCGCGCGCGAATGGGCGTTGTCGCCGCGCGATCATGAACTGGTCACGTCGCGGCATCAATGGCCGCAGGCGGTGCATGGCTATCTCGCCGTCATCAGCTATGTGGACGATCTGATCGGTCAGGTGGTGGCAGCGCTCGACCGCGCGGGGCTTGCCGAGAACACCGTGATCGTTCTGTGGGGCGACAACGGCTTCCACCTCGGTGAGAAGCTGCACTGGCGGAAGTTCGTGCTCTGGGAAGAGGCGACACGGGTGCCGCTGATCGTCGTGCCGCCCGGCGGCAGCGCCGCGCAACGCATCTACGATCCGGTCAGTCTGATCGATCTGTTTCCGACGATTACCGGGCTGGCAGGCGTGCCGTCGCATGCGCCGGATGCGGCGAGCCTGCTGCCGCTGATGGAGGACGCGGCGTCGGCACGCACGGCGCCGGCGATCATGACCTGGGGCCGTGGGAATCATTCGGTGCGGTCGGACTTCTGGCGCTACACGCGCTATCACGACGGCGGCGAGGAACTCTACGACCTGCGTGCCGACCCGCACGAGTGGAGCAATCTCGCCAGTGACGCGGCATTTCGCGAAATTTGTAAGAATCTTCGGCGCACTATTCCAACTGAAATTTGATCGGTTGGCCAGAATTGTGCGCTTCTTCCCTGGAACGTCAGTAGCCTAGTTCGGCAAGCTCTTGCTGGGATATGGCATAAAATCTAGAGATGATCTCGCGAGCTTCGTATGACAATCGTACCGGCTCACTCCGCTCTTCAGTCGGCAATCGTTTTTCGTTGATGTCCGGCTTCCGTCCGACAATGTTGTTCATTTCGTCGTAAAGAAAACTCAGGCGGGAAAGCTGATGCAAATGACAGCATTCGGTCCAATCATAAATTCCGCTATTGATCGATGGTAACGGCCAGATGTTATCGGGGCTGTCGATGGACAGAAAATCGAACAACGATGACACTTCGTTCCGCGACGTAATGAAGCTTTCTAAATGGAGAATAAGAATCTGTTCTCGCGAAAATTGTTCGAGATACAATTTGAGGTAGTGGGAATAGTTACCGAAAGCGATGATGTCTGTGTATTTCGGTGATGCTTGCGGATCGGCAAACAACTTCGGTATCCCGATATCGGGATGAATGCATGGAATTTGACCCATGCGAACATAATGCAGATACGAGGCTAGCGTTCGATCTGGTGGGTCGCGAAGGATGGCGATCAACTTGACCTGTGGTGAATGTGCCTTGATACGATCTGGGACCTCGGGATTTCCCAAATAAGCAGGGTGTTTGATACCTTTTAATTTTGGCTGATCGCTTTCTCCGAAATAAATGTCCGGATTTTCTTTGTCGGGATAAAAAGGATCGCGAAAGTATCGTACCTCGTGACCTGGCATCGCAATTTCGGGCGATCGGCGAAGTAGTTCGGTAAGTAAAGTCGTTCCGGATTTTTGCGCGCCAATAACGATAAAATCTAAAATCATCTCGTAGTTCCATCAAATATGGAAATGTCATGGCTGCGTCGTCTTACGACGCCGCGCTCGCGCGCGTGCTCGCGCATGAAGGCGGCTACGGCAATCATCCGTCTGATCCCGGCGGGCCGACAAATTACGGCATCACCCTTGCGAACTACCGCAGATACGTCAAGCCGGACGCGACCGCAGCCGATGTCCAGGCGATGACGTTCGCCACTGCGAAGGCAATCTACCGCGCGCGCTACTGGGATGCCCTCGCGTGTGATGATCTGCCGGCGGGCGTCGACTACGCCGTGTTCGATTACGGCGTGAATTCCGGCGTCGCCCGCGCCGCGAAGGTGCTGCGGCGCAAGCTCGCGCTGGCGGACGATGCAGCGGTTGCGCTGGTGCTGCGCGCGGCGGGCACGGCCCATGCGGCGAAGCTGATCGCGGCGATCTGCGACGAGCGGATGGCCTTCCTCCAGTCGCTCAAAACCTGGCCGGTGTTCGGCAAGGGCTGGTCCCGCCGTGTCGCCGAGGTGCGCGCGCTCGCGTTGACGATGGCCGCGCCGCCGCCGCGTGCGCCGGCTGTCTCGAAAACAAGTCTGGCGACGGCGGGCGCGGTGTTGGCCGGAAGTGGCACGGCAACGGCGGTCGCGCTGGGGCAGCCGCTGCTGGGCGGTCGCATGGTTGTTTCGGTGGTGGCCGTTGCCGTGCTCGGTCTTGCCGGCTTGTGGATCTGGCGGCGCTGGCGCGCCGCGCGGGAGGCGAGGGAGATTTGAGATGACGGATCAATCGGCGGACTGGACGGCAATCGCGGCCAAGGTGATCGCGCTCGGCGCGCCGGTGCTTGGCACGGCGCTGGGCGGGCCGCTCGGCGGCGCGGCGGGTGCGATCCTCGCCAATGCGCTCGGCGTCGCGCCGGAGCCGGCGGCGGTCGGCGCGTCGCTTTCCGAAGCTGCGACGAGCGATGAACAGGCGGCCCGCGCGACGGTGCAGGCCGCCGAGGCGGACTGGGCGAAGGCGATGGCGCAGATCGGCGCCGCGCAGGTCAATGCCGTCGGCGAGACCATGCGCGCGGAGGCCGCGAGCGGCGATCCGCTGCAACGCTGGTGGCGGCCGCTCTATGCGCTCGAACTCACGATGATCGAATGTCCGGCCTTCGCGCTCGCGCTCGGCCATGCGCTGTGGGACGGCGCGGCAGACCGCATCAACGGCTTCGCCACGCTGTCTGGGTTGCTGATGACCTATATGGCCGCGCGCTTCGGCGTGCTCGGCGTCTATGTCACCGGCCGCTCGCGCGAGAAATGCGCCGCGCGTGGGCAATCGTCCGGCGGCGTGCTCGGCGACATCGTCAAGGCGGTGACGAAGAAGAAATAATGCCGGCATTGTGCCGGCGCTTGCATACCGCTCTCCACCGCGCATGATGGCGCGGATTCCACGGAGAGTGTTGTTCAGATGGACGTGCGCGACGCCGTAGCCTCCCGCTACTCCTGCCGGTCCTTCCTCCCCAAACCCGTTCCCGAACAGATCGTCCGCGAGATCGTCGAACGCGCGGCGCGTGCGCCCTCGGCCGGCAATCTCCAGCCATGGCGCGTTCATGCGCTCGCCGGCGCAAAGCTCGCGGCGCTTACCGACAATCTTGCCGCGCGCGCGAACGAATTGCCGAAAGGCGAGGGTGGCGACTATCGCATCTATCCCGATCCGATGGTCGAGCCGTATCGCGGCCGTTCGTTCAAGGTCGGTGAGATGCTGTACGAGTCGATCGGCGTGGCGCGCGCCGACAAGCCCGGCCGCTACCGGCAATATGCGCGCAACTATCAGTTCTTCGGCGCGCCGGTGGGGTTGTTCGTCGCCACCGAAAAGTCGTTCGGCGTCGCGCAATGGGCCGATATCGGCGGCTATCTGCAGACGGTGATGCTGCTCGCCCGCGACTACGGGCTGCACACCTGCCCGCAGCAGGCGTGGGTGGCGTTTCACAAGACCGTCCGCGCGCATCTCGGCCTGCCGGAGGGCTGGATGGTCTATTCCGGCCTTGCCATGGGTTATGAAGACCCGGATGCGCCGATCAACCGCTGGCGTGCCCCTCGCGAACCGCTGGAATCCTTCGCGGTTTTCGATGGTTTCCCCGACTGACCCAATCCCGCCGCAATCCTCGTCCTCATCGACGGGAGGGCTGTCGCTAACGCCTTGAACCGGCTGACTTTAGTCTCGGGGACTGGCACAGTGGCATCGTCCAGGGCGGCTGAGTCCCGGCTGCCGACGGAGTCGGCTACGCTGCGGGATATGGAGCGAGACACGATGCGCCTCCTCGTGATCGAGGATGATCCGGATTTGAACCGCCAGCTGGCGACGGCCTTGACCGACGCCGGCTATGTCGTCGACCGCGCCTTCGATGGCGAGGAAGGACATTATCTCGGTGAAAGCGAGCCGTACGACGCGGTGATTCTCGATATCGGTTTGCCGAAGATGGACGGCATCTCGGTGCTGGAGGCGTGGCGGCGCGCCGGCCGCGCCATGCCGGTGCTGATGCTCACCGCGCGCGACCGCTGGAGCGACAAGGTGCAGGGCTTCGATGCCGGCGCCGACGATTATGTCGCCAAGCCGTTCCATCTCGAGGAAGTGCTGGCGCGCGTGCGCGCGCTGCTGCGCCGTTCCGCCGGTCATGCCAAGAGCGAGTTCAACTGCGGGCCGGTGCGGCTCGACACCCGCACGGGGCGCGTGTCGGTCGATGGCAATCCGGTGAAGCTGACGTCGCACGAATACCGGCTGCTGTCCTATCTGATGCACCATACGGGGCGCGTCGTGTCGCGCACCGAACTGGTCGAGCATCTCTACGATCAGGACTTCGACCGCGACAGCAACACCATCGAGGTGTTCGTCGGACGCATCCGCAAGAAACTCGGCGTCGATGTGATCCAGACCGTGCGCGGTCTCGGCTACTTGCTCACGCCGCCCGATGCCCGTCAGTCCTGAGGCGGCGCGACCGCGCGCCGTCACCGCGAATGCGCCGGCCGGCGGCAGCCGCTGGTCGCTGCGCAACAATTCGCTGGCGCTGCGTCTGTTTCTGTCCGCCACCGCCTGGGCGGTGGTGATCCTCGTCATCACCGGGATCGTGCTGTCGTCGCTTTACCGCGAAGGCGTCGAGCGCGCGTTCGACCGCCGGCTCGGCGTTTACCTGCGCACGCTGGTGGCCGATGTCGCCGCGCCGGAAGAGAGCGGCGGCTTCGAGAAGATGTCGCAGACGCTGGGCGAGCCGCTGTTCGATCTGCCGCTGTCGGGCTGGTACTGGCAGGTGAAGCGCGTCGATCCGGGCAAGACCGAGACGCGCGCCTCGCGCTCGCTGTGGGACGGCGGCTTGCCCGGCCTGCAGGATGCCGGCGTGCAGCCGGGGAGCACCGGCTCGCGCGAAGGCTATGTGCAGGGGCCGGAGGACCAGCGCCTGCGCGTGGTCGAGCGTGCGGTCGATCTCGGCGAAGAGGGGCATTATGTCGTCTCGGTCGCCGGCGACGCGGCGGAGATCATCGACGAGGTGCGCGCGTTCGATCGCGCGCTGACGGCGACGTTCGTCATTCTCGCGGCAGTGCTGCTGCTCACCACCATGTTCCAGGTGCGGTTCGGCCTCGCGCCGCTCAAGCGCATTTCCGCGGGGCTCGCCGCGATCCGCTCCGGCACCGCGGAGCGGCTCGAAGGCGATTTCCCGGTCGAGATCGCGCCGCTCGCGCGCGAGACCAATGCGCTGATCGAGGCCAACAAGGAAATCGTCGAACGCGCGCGGACCCATGTGGGCAATCTCGCGCACGCGCTCAAGACGCCGCTGTCGGTGATCGTCAACGAGGCGCAGGCGCGGCCCGGCGATCCGCTCGCCGACAAGGTGAAGGAGCAGGCCGACATCATGCGCGATCAGGTCGCGCGGCATCTCGAACGCGCGCGGATCGCCGCGCGTGCGACCATGGTCGGCTCGGTGACGGAGGTGACGCCGGTGATCGTCGCGCTGGCGCGGACCATGGAAAAGATCCATCGCGATCGCGGCATCGCCATCGATGTGCATGCGGATGAAACCGCGCGGTTCCGCGGCGAGCGTCCCGACCTGGAGGAGATGGTCGGCAACCTCGTCGACAACGCCTGCAAATGGGCGACCTCGCGGGTCGCCATCGAAGTCGGCGTCGACAGGCCGGATCAGACTTCCGGCCGCGAGACCGTGCGCATCGTCGTCGATGACGACGGGCGCGGCCTGTCGCCCTCGGAGCGCGAGCAGGTGGCGCAGCGCGGCCGCCGCCTCGACGAGACCAAGCCTGGCTCCGGCCTCGGCCTGTCGATCGTGGTCGAACTGGCGGCCCTGTACGGTGGTGGGCTGGTGCTCGGCACCGCCCCGATCGGCGGTTTGCGCGGGCAATTGACGCTGCCGAGCGCGGGGTAGGAGCGGTCCCCGACAGAGTTTTGCCCCATTCCTTGGGGATGGCTAAGGTTCGTCGGCCGGTTCCAAGATCGAAGTCTTGGCGGCCTTGTTCACGAGGGGGAGATTCATGTCCGTTATGAAAATGGCCGCCGTCGCGATGGTCGGCCTGGCGCTGGCTGGCTGCGCCGGGAGCCCGGACGGCAGCACCGGACCCAAGGAAAACACCGGCACGCTGCTCGGCGCCGGCACCGGCGCGCTCGCGGGCGCGGCGATCGGCGCGGGCGGCGGCACGGGGAGCGCGCTCGCCGGCGCGGCGATCGGCGGTCTGCTCGGTGGCCTGATCGGCAACCGGATCGGCGCGGCGCTCGACGACGAGGACAAGCGGCGCGCTTATGCCGCGCAGATGGATGCCCTCGAACGCGGTCCCTCTGGCGCGCCGGTGGCGTGGAAGAACCCGGATTCCGGCCGTTACGGCTCGATCGTTCCGGGTCCGGCCTATCAGAATGCCGGGCGGAACTGCCGGTCCTTCACCCACACGATTTATATCGACGGCCGTCCGGAGACCTCCCGCGGCACCGCCTGCCGCAACGGCGACGGCACCTGGACGCCGCTCGCCTGAGCCGGACGTCAGGCTAAATAACTTCTTAATGCCCCCATGATATCACCCCGAGGTTAGCCCTCGGGGTGGGCTCATCGGGGCAGCACATGGCGGACGGCGGGATCACCGTCGAACACCTGCAACAATTCCTGCGCGATCTGACGCCGGCCGAACGGGCGCGGCTGATCGGCTGCCTGGAGCGTGGCCTGCTGGAAGGCGGCGGCGTTCCCGGCGGCGAGCTGGTGTTGCGGGAACTGCGCCGCATCCTCGCGGAGGATGAGCGTCCGGCACGCATGGGCAATCCCAGCCGGTTGTTTTTCGCGTCCCTCGAACCGTTTCTGGTCGACGATGCGCAGACCCAGGCGCATCCGGGCCGCATCGCCCGCACGTCGCTGACGCCGATCTGGCGCTGGCTCAGTCAGGATCTGATGCCGGCGGAGGCGAAAGCCTATGAGGCGGCGGCCAACGCCGCCTTGCTTGCCGGCAACCAGACCGGCGCGGCCAAATGCGCGCGCGATTTTCAGGCGCAGTTCGCGGTGCGGCTACGCGCCGCGCTGGCGGCGCTTCCCGACGACGAGCGGTTGCGCTGGCGGTTCTTCGCCAAGATCAGCACGCCGCGCGCCGCCGACGATGTCGAGGTGCTGTTGCAGGTCTACGGCGCGCAGGATCGCCTCGACACCCTGGCGCTCCAGCTTCCCGGCCATATCGAGCAATTGTCCGACGCGACCCTGCAGTCCGTGCGCGCGGCCATCGACACCGCGGTGAAAGGACAGCCCGGCCTGTTTCCGTTCGCGCTGCTGGTGGTCATGGCGCGGCTGTCGACGCCGTGGCAGATCGTGCGGCTCGCGGTCGACGCCGCGCGCAGCGATGCCGCCGCGCGTGTCGCGGAAACGCCTTACGCCATCGCCGTCAACATCACGCTCTGCGAGATGGAGCGGCTGACCCGCGAATTGCGCACGCAATTGCGTGGCGGCCGCGCGGTCTCGGTCACGGCGCTGCTCAAGGCGGTGCATGACACCGCGCGCGGATTGCGCACCGAACTCGCGCTCCCGGTGGAATCCGCCTGGGGCAAGCAATACGGCGCGGCGCGCACGCAGATCGCCGATCTGCTCAAGTCGGAGCTGGAATCCGCGCCCGGCGTCGTCCGCCGGCTGCTGCGCGCCAAACCGCGCGTCGAGAAAGGCAAGCCGGGCGATCCGGTTGCCGCCACCCTCGATGCCGAGGAGGTGGCGCATGTGGAAGGGCTGGTCGACATGGTCGTGGCCTGCCGCGCCTTTGCCGGCGAACTGGCGATCAACGAACTGTCGATGCGGACCTTCCTCGAATTGCGCCATTATCTCGACGCGACCGCGCGCGGCCTTCAGGAGGCGGTGCGGCATGTCGACGGCGAGGAACGGGCCAAATTGCGCGCCCAGCTCGCGGTGGCGGTGCGGCTCTGCGACAAGGTGTGCGGCCATGAACTCGCGACCGCGCCGGCGCCGGCCCGTGGCGCGACGGACCGCCGGGCGTCCTGAGGCTTCCGGGCTTTATTCCGCACCATTTCTTCCCCCGGATTTGTGACCATCAGCTCGGTTGCGGGCGCGGGGCCGGCGTGTTTTACCCCTGCGCATGACGCTCTGGTTCGTTTTCGCGCTGATGACCGCCGCGGCGGTTTTCGCTCTGCTGTGGCCACTCGGCCGCCGCCGCGCGCCGGCCGCCGCCGGACACGATGTCGCGGTCTACCGCGACCAGCTCGCGGAAATCGACCGTGATGCCGCGAGCGGCCTGATTTCCGCATCCGACGCGGACACCGCGCGCATCGAGATTTCCCGCCGCCTGCTGCGCGCTGCCGACCGCGAGAGCGGAGCCGCGCCGCTCTCCAGTTCGACGCTGCGCCGGCGCGTTGCCGCGCTTGCGGCGCTGCTACTGCTGCCGGCGGTGGCGGTTGCGCTTTATGTCACGCTCGGCTCGCCCGATCTGCCGGCCGCGCCGCTCGCCGGCCGGGCGCAGGCCCCATCGGCGTCGCAGTCGGTGGCGTCGCTGGTGTCGCAGGTCGAAGCGCATATCGAGCGCAATCCGGACGACGGGCGCGGCTGGGAAGTGCTGGCGCCGGTCTATCTGCGGCTCGGCCGCTACGACGACGCGGTGAAAGCGCGTGCCCGCGCGCTCGCGCTCAACGGGGAGACGGCGGCCCGGCAGGCCGATCTCGGCGAGGCCAAGGTCGCCGCCGCCAACGGCATCGTCACCGCCGAGGCGCGGCAGGCGTTCGACCGCGCGCTCGCGCTCGATCCACAATTGCTCAAGGCAAAGTTCTATCTCGGCCTCGCCGCCGAGCAGGACGGCAAGCGCGATGAGGCTGCCAGCATCTGGCGCGCGATGCTCGCGGGCGCCCCGGCGGACGCGCCATGGATCGAGAGCGTGCGTGAGGCACTGGCGCGGATCGGCGCGCCGGCAGCCGTTGCGCCAGAACAAAAAGCGGGTGCGGCGCCCGCGGTATCGTCTGCACAACCCGGACCGAGCGCCGACGACATGGCGGCTGCCGCCACACTGACGCCGCAACAGCGTCAGGAGATGGTGTCGGGCATGGTGTCGCGGCTGGCGGATCGGCTGAAGACCGATGGCTCCGATGTGGAAGGCTGGTTGCGGCTGATGCGCGCTTATGTGGTGCTGGGCGAACGCGACAAGGCGATGACGGCGGCGGCTGACGCGCGGCGCGCGCTCGCGGGCGATGCGGACAAGCTGCGGCGCGTGGATGAACTGGCGAAGGGATTGGGGATCGATGGCTGACCGCGCACAGGACGTAATGCCATGACCCGCAAGCAGCGCCGTCTGGTGATGATCGGCTGCGGTCTCGCGGTGCTGGCGCTCGCCGTCGGACTGGTGCTCAACGCGATGCGCGACTCCATCGTATTCTTCAACTCGCCGACCGACGTGGTCGAGAAGCATATCCAGACCGGCACGCGCATCCGCCTCGGCGGCATGGTCAAGGACGGCTCGCTGGTGCGCGGCGACAATCTGCAGATCCGCTTCGTCGTCACCGATGGCGCCAACGATATTCCGGTGAGCTATCAGGGCATCGTGCCGGACCTGTTCCGCGAGGGGCAGGGCGTCGTGGCGGAAGGGCGGATCGAGCCGGGGCATACGTTCAAGGCCGACAGCATCCTCGCCAAGCACGACGAGAATTACATGCCGCGCGAAGTTGCCGACGCGCTGAAGAAACAAGGCCGCTGGCAGGAGAATGAAGGCAAAGGTGAGCGGGTGGGCGAGAAGGCGGGTGCATCGGTAAACACGGAGCCGCGCAAATGATCCCCGAGGCCGGTCATTACGCGCTGGTGCTGGCGCTGGCGCTCGCGCTGTTCCAGGCAGTGGTGCCGATGGTCGGCGCGCGCTGGCGCGACGCGACCTTGATGCAGACCGCGCCGGTGACGGCGCTGGCGCAGTTCGCCTTTGTCGCGCTCTCGTTCGCGGCATTGATGGCGAGCTATGTGACGTCCGATTTCTCGGTGGCGAATGTTTACGAGAATTCCCATTCGCTGATGCCGCTGATCTACAAGATGACCAGCGTGTGGGGAAACCACGAAGGCTCGATGCTGCTGTGGGTGCTGATCCTCGCGCTGTTCGGCGCGGCCGTGGCCGTTTTCGGCCGCAACCTGCCGGACGTGCTGCGCGCCGATGTGCTCGCGGTGCAGTCGTGGATCGCGGTCGCGTTCTATTTGTTCATCCTGCTCACCTCGAATCCGTTTCTGCGCATCGCCGATCCGCCGTTCGAGGGACGTGACCTCAATCCGATCCTGCAGGACTTCGGCCTCGCGGTGCATCCGCCGCTGTTGTATCTCGGCTATGTCGGTTTCTCGATCGCATTCTCGTTCGCGGTCGCGGCGCTGATCGAGGGCCGGATCGACGCGGCCTGGGCGCGCTGGGTGCGGCCGTGGACGCTCGCCGCGTGGATGGCGTTGACGCTCGGCATCGCCATGGGCTCGTACTGGGCCTATTACGAACTCGGCTGGGGCGGCTGGTGGTTCTGGGATCCGGTGGAAAACGCCTCGCTGATGCCGTGGCTCGCCGGCACGGCGCTGCTGCATTCCGCCGTGGTGATGGAGAAACGCGACGCGCTGAAAGTGTGGACGGTGCTGCTCGCCATCCTCGCGTTCTCGCTCTCTTTGATCGGCACCTTCCTGGTGCGCTCCGGTGTGCTCACCTCGGTTCATACGTTCGCGAGCGACCCGAGCCGTGGTGTGTTCATCCTCGCCATTCTCACCGTATTCATCGGTGGCAGCCTGACGCTGTTCGCGTGGCGCGCGCCGGCGCTGCGGCAGGGCGGAATCTTTGCGCCGATCTCGCGCGAGGGTGCGCTCGTGTTCAACAATTTGTTCCTGACCACGGCCTGCGCGACGGTGTTCGTCGGCACACTTTATCCGCTGGCGCTCGAGGCATTGACCGGTGAGAAGATTTCGGTCGGTCCGCCGTTCTTCAATCTCACCTTCGCGCCGTTGTTCATTCCGATCCTGATCGCCATGCCGATGGGGCCGCTGCTCGCGTGGAAACGCGGCGATCTCTTTGCCGTTGCGCAGCGACTGCTCGCGGCCTGCGGCATCGCGGTGATCGGCATTGCCGTGACGTTCGCGCTGGCCGGCGTGAAAGCGGTGCTGGCGCCGTTCGGCATCGGGCTCGCGCTGTTCGCCATGGCGGGTGCCGTGACCGATATCGTCGAGCGCAGCGCGTTGCGCAGCGTCGGTGTCGGCGTTGCCGCGCGCCGCGCGCTCGGATTGCCACGCTCGGCCTGGGGCACGGCGTTCGCGCATTTCGGTATCGGCATGACGCTGCTCGGTGTGGTGTGCGAGACCACCTGGAACAGCGAACGCATCGTCGCGCTGCGTCCCGGTCAATCGGTCTCCATTGCCGGCTATGATCTCACCTTCGACGGCATGGTGCCGAAGACCGGACCGAACTACCGCGAAGTCGCCACGCGCTTCGTCGTGCGCCGGGGCGGGGCGCAGGTGGCGGTGCTCGAACCGTCAAAGCGCACCTTCGCCACGCGTAGCATGACGACCACGGAAGCGGCGCTGATGACGCACGGCGCCAGTCAGCTTTACGTCTCGCTCGGAGACACCAATGCCGACGGATCGATCGCGGTGCGCATCTACGACAAACCGCTGGTGCTGCTGATCTGGCTCGGCGCGCTGGTGATGGGAATTGCAGGCGCGTTCTCGCTCTCCGACCGCCGTCTGCGCATCGGCGTACCGAAAGCGGCGCGCAAACGCGCGGCTGCTCCCGTGCCGGCAGGATAAACGATGCGCCGGTTCGTTTTCATCATCGTCGCGCTGTTCGTCTTCGCTTCGCCCGCTTTCGCCGTGTTGCCTGATGAAGTGCTGAGCGATCCCGCGCTCGAAGCGCGCGCCCGCGCGCTTTCGCAAACATTGCGCTGCATGGTTTGTCAGAACCAGTCCATCGACGATTCGGATGCGCCGCTTGCAAGAGATCTAAGAATTCTTGTGCGCGAGCGGCTGAAGGCAGGGGACAGCGACCAGCAGATCCGCGAATTCCTGATTGCGCGTTACGGCAAGTTCGTCCTGCTGCAACCGGAAAAAGACCGCTCCACGTTCCTGCTCTGGGCGACGCCTCTGCTGGTCCTGCTGTTTGGCGGGCTGATTTTGTTGCGCTTTTTCCGGCGCCCGGCCGCGCCTGCGGAAATCCCGCTAAGCGACGCGGAAAAGCAGCGTTTGCAAGGGTTATCCGACCTTACAAAAAAGTAATGTCGCAGTGACATCGCCGTAAGGCGAACCTTCCTACCTTCTGCTTCGAAACTGCCCGTTCCCCACGGGCCTCAAGATTCGGAGCAAGCCAC
>JAHBZF010000042.1 GCA_019635575.1 Pseudolabrys sp.
TTCTTCACCGCTTCCTGCCGGTTGGTGGTGGCGTAGCAGATGTCTTCCTTGTGCGGCCCAACCATCGCCGGAAAACGGCGGCGCAACAGCGCGACGATCTCGGCGGTGTCGTCGAGCGACAGCGTGGTCTGGGTCACATAGGCGAGTTGCTGCGGGTCGCGCGGCGTGAACGCCGCCGCATCCTCCAGCGTCTCGACCAGCGACACGGCACCGTCCGGCAATTGCCCCATGGTGCCGACCACTTCCGGATGGCCGCGATGGCCGATCAGAATGATCTGGCGGCCGCGCTTGTGATGGATCTCGGCCTCGCGATGCACCTTGGTCACCAGCGGGCAGGTCGCATCGAGCGCAAACAGGTTCCGCCGCGCCGCCTGGTCCGGCACCGTCTTGGCGACCCCGTGAGCGGAGAAGATCACCGGCGCGGTGGTCTCCGGAATCTCGTCGAGTTCCTCGACGAAGATCGCCCCCTTGGCGCGCAGGCTGTCGACCACATAACGGTTATGGACGATCTCGTGCCGGACGTAGACCGGCGGCCCGTACAGAGCCAGCGCCCGCTCGACCGAATCGATCGCCCGCACCACACCCGCGCAGAACCCGCGCGGTGAGCACAGCAGGACCGTCAGAGCCGGTTTTGCGTCCATCTCAGGCATTGTCGTCCATCAAACGTTCCCCAGACCGGGGAAATCGCCCTCCGGGGAAAATTTTTGCCCCGGAAATGGGTAAAATTCTGCCCCATTGCGTCGTCCCGACATGGGACGCCCGGCGTTCCCCTGTCAAGCCAAGGAACCGGCAAAGGGCCGCCAAGGGACTGTTTTGCCGCTGTTTCTGTTGCGCCCTCAGGCCCGCAACCCTATATTCCGGCCACTTTCCGATCATCGCCGATGGTCTGGTGCTTCGCCCGGAAGGGCGGGCGGAGCGCGGGAAAGCTTTGCTTAAACGCCGTTCGGAGGCCGACCATGACCCCTGCTCCGCTGATGCCGAAAGCCACCGCCGTGTGGCTGGTCGAGAACACCGCGCTGTCGTTCGACCAGATCGCGCAGTTCTGCAATCTGCATCCGCTCGAAGTGCGCGCCATCGCCGACGGCGACGCCGCGCAGGGCATCAAGGGCACCGACCCGGTGCTGATGGGCCAGCTCACCCGCGAGCAGATCGCCGCCGCCGAAGCAGATCCGAGCATCAATCTGAAGCTCAAGGAGCCGACCGTGCCGCTGACCAGCGCCGCGAAAACCGGTCGCGGCCGCAAGGGCCCGCGTTACACACCGGTGTCGCGACGTCAGGACCGTCCGAACGCGATCCTGTGGCTGGTGCGCAACCATCCCGAACTCAAGGACGCGGCGATCATGCGTCTGGTCGGCACCACCAAGTCGACCATCACCGCGATCCGCAATCGCACCCACTGGAACGCCGCGACCCTCGCGCCGATGGACCCGGTGACGCTCGGTCTCACCACCCAGACCGAACTGGACATGGAAGTGAACCGCGCCAACAAGGAAAAGCCGCCGACCGCCGCTGCCGGCGCAACGCTGCTGTCCGCCGCCGAGACCACCGCACGCAAGGAAGCCGAAGCCGCGGCAGCCAAGAGCGAAAGCGAAGGCAAGCCGGGCGGCGACATCGACGTCAGCGCTGTGTTCGCCAAGCTCAAGCAGCTCGGCGGCGACAAGAAGCCGGACGACGAATAACGCGTCCTGTTGTTCTCCGAATACAAATGCCCCGCTTGCGCGGGGCATTTTTCTGTCAGGACCTTGCCGGTCAGAAGCTGCGGCCGTCGACCTTTTTCGGCGACAGCCCGTCGAGATCGATATCGTCGAGGCTGCGGGCATTGACCGCAATCATCTCCTTGCCGTCCGGCGTCTTGCCCTTGGCGAAAGAGAGAATGCCGCACGTCTTGCAGAACAGATGACCGATGGCGTGCTTGTTGAAGCGGTATTCGGTCTGCGCGCCTTCGCCCTTGAGCAGTTTGAACTTGTCCGGCGTGGTGAAGGTGAGGATCGAACCACGCTTCCGGCAGATCGAGCAGTTGCAGGTCATGGTGTTGCCGAGATCGACCACAGCCTCATAACGCACCGCGCCGCAATGACAGCCGCCGCTGTGCTTCTCAAAACCCGCCATCCTGTCCTCCCGTCACACGGGCCTTTGCCCGGTCGATAACGCCTGTCCGCCGATCCGGTTCACCCGCTTTCGGCTGGCGCACACGCTAGCACGCATTAAAATGACCTTGAATCGGGGCTGAGATTACCATGCTGACAGGCGCACGACGCAATCTGCTGCGGCCGCGTGGCGAGCACGCACACGCACGGGTCACCAATGTCGAACTGTTCTTCGACCTGGTGTTCGTGTTCGCCATCACCCAGCTCTCGCACACGCTGCTGGAGCACTTCACGCCGCTCGGCATGCTCGAGGTGCTGGTGTTGTTCTTCGCCGTCTGGTGGGCGTGGATCAATGCCTCGTGGGTGACGAACTGGCTCGACCCGGAACAGGTCGTCGTCCGCGTGATGCTGTTCATGCTGATGCTCGCCGGCCTCGTCATGTCCACCTCGATCCCCAAGGCTTTCGAGACACGCGGGTTGGCCTTTGCGCTCGGCTTCGCGGCGATGCAATTGATCCGTGACCTGTTCATGCTGTGGAGCTTGCGCCATCACAACCGCGGAAACTTCCGTAACTTCCAGCGCATTTTCACCTGGCATGCCGTCGCGCTGATGTTCTGGATCGCCGGCGGCCTGAGCGAGCCGCACACGCGGCTGATGCTGTGGCTGATCGCGCTGGCGATCGACAGTGTTGGTCCAATGGCCTTTTTCTACGTCCCCGGCCTCGGCCGCTCGACGCTCGCCGACTGGGACGTCGCCGGCGGCCACCTTGCCGAACGCTGCGGGCTGTTTGTCATCATCGCGCTCGGCGAAAGTGTGCTGATCACCGGCGCGACGTTCTCAACCCACGACTGGAACGCGCTGACCATCGCTGCCTTTGTTCAAGCGTTCGTCGGCAGCGTCGCCATGTGGTGGATCTATTTCAATATCGGCGCCGAAAAGGCCGCGCACACCATCGAGCATGCCGACGATCCCGGCCGGCTGGCGCGGCTTGCCTATACCTATCTGCATATTCCGATCATCGCCGGCATCGTCGTCTGCGCCGTCGCGGACGAACTGGTCCTGGCGCATCCGACCGGCCACAGCGACACGAAGCTGCTGATCGCCGGCGTCGGCGGACCGGCGCTTTATCTGGTCGGCAACGCGCTGTTCAAGCACGCGATCTACAACCGCGTGCCGCTGTCGCACATGATCGGCCTCGCCTTGCTCGCATTGCTCGCATTCTTCGGCGCACAGCTCGAACCGCTGACGTTGTGCACACTCTCGACCGTCGCGCTGATTGTCGTCGCCGCATGGGAAACCTGTTCGCTGACGCCAAAGCGCTCCTGACGACAAGATGCGTCCGATGAACGACCGGTGACGTGTCCTGCGATCGCATATGCTGCAAGGCGGATATGAAAGATCACCGTCTTATCAGCAGCTTCGGCGAAAACAGCACGACATATTGCGGTGCAATTGGCGGCGTCTGCCCGACACGATCAAGTCCGCTTGAACACGTCATTTGACAACGACACTGTCGCGCGCCTGTCATAGACTGAACCCATCATCAGCACGCGACTCCTTGGGCGCTGGTGGCGGGAAGCAAGATGCTTCCGCCCTGCGAGGGAGAAAAACCATGGCGGGCTATCGCGCATATATCGTTGGCCATGACGGCCATTTCAAACGCTCGGAAGAATTCGAAGCGGCCGACGACGCGAGCGCCGTGCGCCGCGCCGAGGATTTCGCCGCCGCCGATCCGGTCGAACTCTGGGAAGGCGCGCGACGGATCGGCGTGATCGCAAGTCGCGGCGAAGTCGTGGCAGCGAAATAAGTTGAGCGTGCAGCCTGTGTAACTTGCAAGCACGCGCTCATCCGTTCATGCGCGGCCTACGCCTTTCTCCTTCAACGCCGCGCCGATCTCGTCGAGCGCCTTTGGGTCTTCGATGGTCGCCGGCATCGTCCACGCTTCCCCGTCGGCCATCTTCTTGATGGTGCCGCGCAGGATCTTGCCGGAGCGCGTCTTCGGCAGCCGCGGCACGGTGATCGCCAGCTTGAACGCCGCGACGGGGCCGATCTTGTCGCGTACCAGCGCGACGATCTCCCTCTCCACCTCGGCCGGCGATTTGGTCACGCCGGCTTTCAGTACAACGAAGCCACACGGCACTTCACCTTTGAGCTGATCGGCGATGCCAAGCACCGCACATTCCGCGACGTCGGGGTGCGAGGCCAGCACCTCCTCCATCCCGCCGGTGGAGAGGCGATGGCCCGCGACATTGATGATGTCGTCGGTGCGGCCCATGACGAAGACGTAGCCGTCCTCGTCCTTGTAGCCGGCGTCCGACGTTTTGTAGTAGCCGGGGAATTCGGTGAGATATGCTTCCTTAAAGCGTGCATCGTTCTGCCACAGCGTCGGCAGACAGCCGGGCGGCATCGGCAGCTTGATGACGATCGAACCCATGGCACCGGTCTTCACCGGTTTCGTCGCCTCGTCGACCACGTCGACGATATAGCCGGGCATCGGCACCGACGGCGAGCCGTGCTTCACCGGCAACTGGCCAAGGCCCACCGGATTACCGGCGATGCACCAGCCGGTTTCCGTCTGCCACCAGTGGTCGATCACCGGGCGTTTCAGTTTCTGCTCGGCCCACTCCAGTGTCGGCGGATCGGCGCGCTCGCCGGCGAGGAACAGGGTACGGAATTTCGACAGATCATAGTTGCCGATCAGCTTGCCGTCCGGGTCTTCCTTTTTGATGGCGCGGAACGCGGTCGGCGCGGTGAAGAACGCGACCACACCGTGCTGCGAAATCACGCGCCAGAATGCGCCGGCATCCGGCGTGCCGACCGGCTTGCCCTCATACATCACCGAGGTCGCGCCCTGCAGCAGCGGGCCGTAGACGATATAGCTGTGGCCGACCACCCAGCCGATATCGGAGCCACACCACCACACCTCGCCCGGCTTGACGCCGTAGAGATTGAACATTGACCAGTGCAGCGCGACCATGTGGCCGCCATTATCGCGCACCACGCCTTTCGGAATGCCGGTCGTTCCCGACGTGTAAAGGATGTAGAGCGGGTCGGTCGCAAGCACCGGTACGCAGTCAGCGCTCCTGCCGGCGGCGCGTGCCTTGCCGCGCAACTCCATCCAGTCGTGATCGCGTCCGGCGATCAGATCGCACGGCGCTTGCGGGCGCTGCAGGATCAGACAGGCGGCCGGCTTGGCCTTGGCGAGCTTGATCGCGTCGTCGAGCAGCGGCTTGTAATGGACGATCCGGCCGGGCTCGAGCCCGCAACTCGCCGACAGGATCACCTTCGGCGCGCTGTCGTCGATGCGCGTCGCCAGCTCCTTGGCGGCGAAGCCGCCGAACACCACCGAATGCACCGCGCCGATGCGCGCACAGGCGAGCATGCCCATGATCGCTTCCGCCACCATCGGCATATAGATGATGACGCGGTCGCCCTTGCCGACGCCGAAATCCTGCAGCACGGCGGCGAGCGTCTTCACCTCGGCGAGCAGTTCGGCGTAGCTGTAGCTGCTGACGAGACCGGTGAAGGCGGAATCATGGATCAGCGCCGTCTGGTTGGCGCGGCCGTTCGCCACATGCCGATCGAGCGCATTGTAACAAGTGTTGCAGACCGCGCCGGCATACCAGCGGCCATAAATGCCCTGGCTGGCGTCGAACACCTTTTTCGCCGGCTCGTACCAGTCGATGGCACGCGCCGCCTCGGCCCAGAATCCCTCCGGGTCACGCAACGCCTGCGCATAGGTTTCGGCATAGCGGCTGGTGGTGGCGTCCATGGCAACGTCCTCCGATACGCTCGCACCCCACCTGACGAGGCGCGGCCGCCGTCTCGAAGGGTGGGCGCGTGCCTCATCCTTCGAGACGCCTGCTTCGCAGGCCCTCAGGACGAGGCTTCTCTTTGCGCTGGGCTGAATTGTGTCGCGCGATGTCGCTTTTTGCAAAGGCCGCGGTTATAGGTCCGGCCCCTCCTTTCGGATGACCCCGCGTGGCCCCGTATCTCTCCGATCCGCTGTTTTACGCAGCCGCGATCCCGGCGGTGATTTTCCTCGGCCTCGCCAAGGGCGGCCTCTCAGGTGTCGGCACCGCGGCGACACCGCTGATGGCGCTGTATCTGCCGCCGCTCGAAGCGGCGGCGCTGCTGCTGCCGATCCTGCTGACCCAGGATGCGATCTCCGCCTATGTCTATCGCCGCGAGTGGAGCGCCGAGACGCTCAAGATCATGCTGCCGGGCGGCCTGATCGGCATCCTGCTCGGCTGGCTGTTTGCCGCCTATGTGTCCGACGATGCGATCCGCATCCTGATCGGCGTCGTCGCGCTGACGTTCGTGCTGAGCGTCTGGCTGCGCCGCGCGCCGGTCGAACCCAAGCCACAGCGCCGCGGACCGGGCCTGTTCTGGGCCGCCGTATCGGGCTTCGCCTCGTTCGCCAGCCAGGGCGGCGGCCCGCCGTTTCAGGTCTATGTGCTGCCGCTGCAACTGCCGAAAATGGTGTTCGTCGGCACGGTGACGATCTTCTTCGCCCTTATCAACGTGATGAAGGTGATCCCCTATCTGGCGCTGGCGCAATTTTCTGGCGCCAATTTCGTCACCTCGATGCTGCTGATCCCGGTCGCGGTGGTCGCCAATTTCGTCGGCATCTGGCTGATCCGTGTCATGCCGACCAAATTGTTCTACCGGATCACCTATATCCTGCTGTTTATCCTCGGCAGCATCATGCTGTGGCAAGGCTTGAGCCACCTGCTGCGCTGATCGAAGCGACCGATGACAAGCTGAGAGACGGCCGCTAATTTGCTCTCCTCTTGGGAGACTGCAATGACGCGGGCCACCTCGCCTTACGATATCGACCTCGATCGCAACCCGGCAAATTTCCAGCCGCTGACACCGCTCGGCTTTCTCGAGCGCGCGGCGTCCGTTTATCCGGACCACACCGCTATCGTCCACGGCGCTCTGCGGCGGAATTACCGCGATTTCTATGCCCGCTCGCGGCGGCTCGCCTCGGCGCTGGCGCAGCGCGGCATCGGCCGCGGCGACACGGTGTCGGTGATGCTCGCCAACACGCCGGCAATGCTCGAAGCGCATTACGGCGTACCGATGTGCGGCGCGGTGCTCAACTCGCTCAACACCCGGCTTGACGCGGCGATCCTCGCCTTCACCCTCGACCATGCCGAGGCCAAAGTGCTGATCGTCGACCGCGAATATTCCAAGGTGATGAAGGAAGCGCTCGCGGCGGCCAAAGTGAAGCCGCTGGTGATCGACTACGACGATCCGGAATATACCGGTGCGGGTGAACGGCTCGGTGACATCGAATACGAGGATTTTCTGGCGCAGGGCGATCCGGACTTCGCCTGGTTGATGCCGGATGACGAATGGGACGCGATCACGCTCAACTATACGTCCGGCACCACCGGCGATCCCAAGGGCGTCGTCTATCACCATCGCGGCGCGCATCTGCTCGCCATGGGCAACGTCATCACCTGCGGCATGGGCCGGCATCCGGTCTATCTGTGGACCTTGCCGATGTTCCACTGCGACGGCTGGTGCTTTCCGTGGACGCTGTCGATCGTCGCCGGTACCCATGTCTGCCTGCGCTGGGTCCGCGCACCGGCGATGTATGACGCGATCGCCCGCGAGAAGGTGACGCATCTGTGCGGCGCGCCGATCGTCATGTCGACGCTGCTCAACGCGCCCGACAACGAAAAAAAGCCGCTGCCGCATGTGGTGAACTTCGCCACCGCCGCCGCGCCACCGCCGGAAGCGGTGCTGGCGGCGATGAAGAGCGCGGGCTTCAACGTCACGCATGTCTATGGCCTCACCGAATGCTACGGCCCCGCCGTGGTCAACGACTGGCATGACAGTTGGGACAAGCTGCCGGCGGCCGAACAGGCGGCGCTGAAATCACGTCAGGGCGTGCGCTATCCGGTGCTGGAAGCGCTCGACGTGCTCGATCCTGACACTATGCAGCCGGTGCCGCGCGACGGCACGGCGATGGGCGAAGTGATGATGCGCGGCAACGTCGTCATGAAAGGCTATCTGAAAAATCCCAGCGCCAGCGAGAAGGCGTTTGCCGGCGGCTGGTTCCACACCGGCGATCTCGGCGTGATGCACCCGGACGGCTATATCCAGCTCAAGGACCGTTCCAAGGACATCATTATCTCCGGTGGCGAGAACATCTCCTCGATCGAGGTGGAGGATGCGTTGTACAAGCATCCCGCGGTCGCCGCCGCCGCCGTGGTGGCGAAACCCGACGAGAAATGGGGCGAGACGCCGTGTGCCTTCGTCGAACTCAAGCCCGGCGCGCAGGCGACGACAGACGAACTCATGCAATGGTGCCGGCAGAACCTTGCCTCCTACAAATGCCCGCGCACCATCGTGTTCGACACGATCCCCAAAACGTCCACCGGCAAGATCCAGAAATTCAAGCTGCGCGATATGGCGCGCGATCTCGCGAAAGTATCGGCATGAGCAACGAGGACGCGCTGCGCGAGCGAATCGAAACGCTGGAGATGCAGGTCTCGCATCAGGAGCGCGCGCTGGAAGAGCTCAACGGTGTCGTTGCCGCCCAGTGGGCGCAGATCGACGGCCTGACCCGCGAGATGGCGCGGCTCGCCGAAACCGTGCGGCAGACGGCCGCGCAGATCGCTGCCCCGCCCGGCAGCGAACCACCGCCGCCGCATTATTGAAAATCAAAAAGCGTGGAATGTACTGACCGTCCCGTCACGCTCGCCGGCCGGCGCCCCGTTACGCGGCGCCGGAGCGCTGGCCACGCGTTTTGCGCCCGCTCTTGGCGCCAGCAGCCATGTTGCCGCGCATCGCGGTCAGCAGCTTGCGTAACAAAGCGACCTCGTCGGGCGAGAATCCAGCGCAGGCCAGCGCATTCACCTCCGCGGCATGCGGCAGGAGCTTTGCCTGCATCGCCTTGCCTTTCCGGGTGAGATAGACGCGCGCCACGCGACGGTCCTCGTCGTCGCGCACGCGCATCACAAAACCATGCTTCTCCATGCGATCGAGCGCCAGCACGGTGGTCGGCGCCGACATACCGACACGGGCGCTTAGATCGCGCTGGTTGATGCCGTCCTCTTCCCAAAGAACCCGGAAGAACCGCCACATCCCGGGATTCACGTCATAGCGGGCGATGCGCGATTGCAGGTCGCGCGAAAGCGCGCGATGCGCTTCGCGGATCAGATAGGCGATGGTCGCATCCTTGGAAAGGACGCTCTCACCATCAAGTGACGGCGATTCCGGAGGACGAGATGGTTGCGGGCGAATCATAATTGACTCATTAGCTAGCTAATCATAAGCTATAAAACTAATAAGACAACAACGAAAACGGCCTGCGTCATGCCCTGTCGTGCATAGGCCGGCCGATATCCACGGGAGGGATCGATGCGATTTTCTGCGTGGCGCCAGCTCGGCGCCATTGTGCCGTTGCTCGTCTGCGTTCATGCCGCAGCCGCCGACGGCATTCTTGCACCCGGCGCGCAATGGGAGGAGCTCTCGCATAACGGGCGTTTCTTCGCCGAAGGGGTCGTCGCGGCGAAAGACGGCAGTCTCTACATCAGCGACATGACGCCGAGCGTCGTGTTCAAGGAGAACAATCCGGGCGGGCTGCTTTATCGATTCGATCCGGCGACACGCACGCAGAAAACACTGATGCAGCCGAGCGGCATGGCGAACGGCCTGCACGTCGACAAGAACAACGATCTCATTATCGCGCAGACCGCCGACGGCGGCGGTCGTGCCATCGTAAGACGCAATCTCGCGACCGGCGCGATGACGACGCTCGTCGATTCCTATGACGGCAAGCGTCTCGTCGGCCCGAACGACGTGACCAGCGATGGCAATGGACGCCTCTATTTCACTGACGCGCGATACCAGGGCTCCGAGCCGATGGATCTGCCGAACGCCATTTACCGGATCGATCCGGACGGAAAAGTCACGCAACTCTCGACCGACGTCCTGCGGCCGAACGGCATCGAGGTGTCGCCCGACGGACGCCGGCTCTATGTCGCGGCTTTCAACAGCGCCCGCCTGCAGAAAAACCCTGCTGGCCCCGCCGCTGACAAATTCGGATTGCCGCTCGGCGGCGTGATTGCCTACGACCTCGACGCCGCCGGCGACATCACGAACGGCCGCGTATTCTTCCGCGACGACGACCACGGTGTCGATGGCATGACCATGGACGTCGACGGCAATCTCTACCTCGCCCTTCACAATGGCAATCCACGCGAGCCCAACGGCGCGCTGACCGTCCTCGACCCCAAGGGAGACGTGCTCGCGCGGATCCCGCTGCCCGAGAAGACGCTACCCAGCAACCTCGGCTTCGGCCGCGGCGACGACGCCGGCACGCTTTACATGACGACCGCATTCCAATGGCGCCTGTATCGCATCAAGACGACACGACAAGGCCACTACTTCAACTGAGAGCACCATGCGGATTGATGTTCACGCGCATATCGTCGACCGGGATTACCTCGATCGGCTCAGCCGGAAACTCGGTCTGTCGCCGGAGCGGGATGGCGACAAGACCCTGCTCCGGCTGGGTGGCCATACGGTTGCCTGGTTCCGCGAACCGATGTTCGACACCGTGGCCGCGCTGCACGACATGGATGCGCTGTCGATCGACATGCGCCTGCTCTCCCTGAGCACCCCCAACGTCTATCCCTGGAGTGGCACCGCCGAAGCGGACATCGCCCGCATCATCAACGACCGCACCGCCGACATCTGTCGCGCATATCCGGAGCGGTTTCGCGGTCTCGCCAGCCTGCCGCTCGGCAACACCGGGGCGGCGCTCGCGGAGATGAAGCGCGCCTGCGACGGACTCGGGATGGTCGGCATCGCCATCGGGTCGAATATCGCAGGCCGTCCGCTCAACGATCCGGGCTTCGAGCCGATCTGGGCCGAACTCAATCGCCGCAGAATCCCGGCCTTCATTCATCCGATGTTCCCGGCCAATACATCGGGGATGGATGAATTCGAGTTGCCGTTGCGGCTCGGCTTTCCGTTCGACACGACCATGGCCGCGACCCGCCTCATCTATAGCGGCGTCCTGGAACGTCATCCGCACCTGACCTTCGTCCTGGCCCATACCGGCGGCGCGTTACTGACTTTGTTCGAACGGCTGGACAACGGCTACCACCTGTTTCCGGACTGCCGCGCCCATATCTCGCAACCACCCAGCCGTTTCGCGCGGCGTTTCTTCTACGACACGACGTCATTCTCCACAGAGACGCTGACGATGGCGCACCGGATGGTCGGAGCCGACCGTCTTCTGTTCGGCACTGACGCGCCGTTCATCGGCGCGGGTGCCGATCACGTGCTGCGCCTCGGCCTCTCGCAAGCAGACACAGCATCCATTCTCGGCGGCAATGCAGGGAAACTGTTCAGGCTGACATCAGGCGAGGCGACATCGCACAGGGAGGAAATATTGCCATGACCATCCGCGTCAGACTTTGCGTTTCGTTGCTCGTGGTCCTCGCCACGTGCCTCAGCAGCGCGCTGCCCTCACGCGCCGAGACCTATCCGGCTCGAAGCGTGAAGATCGTCGTTCCGTTCGCTGCCGGCGGCGGCACCGATTTGCTCGCACGTATCATTGCCCAGGAGCTCTCTACCGCATTCGACCAGCCGTTCGTGGTCGAGAACCGCCCCGGCGCAGGCACGCAACTCGGGACCGAGGTCGTCGCGCGAGCCACAGCCGACGGTTATACCCTGCTGTCGACATCGATGACGAGCTACGTGCTCAATCCGAGTCTCTACGCCAAGCTCGGCTACGATCCGCTGAAAGACTTCGCGCCGGTGACGCTGACCGGCAATTTCACGCTGGTGCTGATCGCAAACCCCACGTTCCCGGCCAAATCGGTCGGCGACCTGATCGCGATGGCCAAAGCGAAGCCGGGCACGATCAACTTCGCGTCGTCGGGGCCGGGAAGCCCGCACCAACTCGCGATGGAGTTGCTGCGAACGCGCGCGGGCGCCGACATGGTTCATATCCCTTACAAGGGTGCCGCACCGGCCTTGCAGGACGTGATTGCCGGCCACGTGCCGGTGATGATCACCGACTACTCCAGTTCGGCACCGGCGATCAGGTCCGGGCTGGTACGGGCCATCGCGGTCGCATCGCCGGAGCGCACCAGCTTGTTGCCAGACACACCGACCATCGCGGAGCAAGGCTTCCCCGGCTATCATGCCTCTGCATGGCAAGGCATCGTCGTGCCCACGGGAACGCCGGCGCCAATCGTCGACAAGCTCAATGCGGCGATCGTTGTGGCGCTCAAGAAACCGGCCATCCGGGACAAACTGCTCGCTGCCGGGATCGAGCCGCTCACCAGCACGCCGGCGGAGTTCGCGGCTTATATGCGCAGCGAAATGCAGAAGTGGCGGGAGGTCATCGCCTCCGCCCACGTTGTCCTGCAATAGCGGTCGCTGGCGCCAACACTGGCGTAACGAAAGCTTGGCATCGCCAGCAACCAACGAACATGATCACGGCGCCTGACAGGCGCCGTTTCCTTATCCAGATACCTATCTTGCGACCTTTCAGGAAGATATATCTTGCGTTATGTCTGAGTTGAGCTATATAACGACGTATCTAAAGATATATCTTTAGACTATCTTACCAAAGGATAAGGAAATCCAATGCGTTACGAGTTCCCTGAGCGCGAGGACGGCCGCGACGGCCGGCATCGCTTCCACAAGATGATCCGGCATGAGATGGCCCGGCAGGAAATGGCGCGACATGGCCGCCACGGCGGCTTCGGCCGGCACGGGCGGCGCGGCCATGGCGGCGGTCTCGGCGGCGACGGCTCCGACGAAATGATGCATGCGGGCCGGCTGATGGCGCAGGGCGACCTGCGGCTGATCGTGCTCGCGTTGATCGCCGAGCAGCCGCGCCACGGCTACGACCTGATCAAGGTGATCGAGGAGCGGACCGCCGACTGGTACAGCCCCAGCCCCGGCGTGGTCTATCCGACGCTGACGTTTCTGGAAGAAGCCGGATACGTCACCTCGCAACCCGACGGCGCCAAGAAGCTCTTCACCGCCACCGCCGAGGGCAACGCCTATCTCGCGGAGAACCGCGCGCTCGCCGAGGCGGGTCTGCAACGGCTGACCCTGATCGGCGAGAAGGCGCGGCGCATTCGCGAGCGCATGCGCGGCGACGAGAGCGACGAAGACCGCCCGCGCGTACCGCACATGGTCCGTGCCGCGCTGCATAACCTGCGCGACGCGGCCGCCGAACGGCTCGGCAACGATCCCGACGCGGAGGCGAAGATCACGGAGATCCTGGTCCGCGCCGCAAGCGAATTGCGCAAGCGGGACAACTAAGGGCCGTGTACGCCTCTCCCCGAGCCTCATGGTGAGAGACCGCCCCCGTAGCGCGTCGCAAACGCGCTTGTGGCGCATCGCGCAAAGGCACGGCGTCTCGAACCATGAGGCGTGGACGGCAATGCAGCCGCCTCTCCTTCGAGACGCGGGTTAGGCCCGCTCCTCGGGATGAAGTAGGTTGAATGTTGCGTTCCGCTATTTCTTCCCGCTCGCCGGCGGCGCTTTCTTCAGCGCCGCAAGTTCGGCGCGCAGTGCGGCGATGTCCGCCTTCAGGGTGGCGATGTCGGCCTGATGCGTCGCGATCTCGCGGCCGGCGGCGGCGAGTTTCTCCTGCGTCTCGCGCGTCATCCGCGTCAGTGTCTGCTGCAGGAACTGCACATTGCTCTGCAAGCAACTGGTGCGTCGCTCCATCTGCTTCTCGGCAGTACAGATTTCCAGCCCGCGGATGTCCTGCGCGAAAGCCGTTACCGACAGCGTCGTCATCGCGAGCGACAGCAACGCGCCTTTTGTCATCGTCTTTGTCATTTGACCGGCTGCGTTGTGTCCGTCCGTGCGGCCGAGCGGGCCGCCGCCTGCGCCGCCGCTTCGGCGGCCACACGCGCCGCGGCCCGGCGTTGGCGCAACGCCGACATCAGGGTCTGATGCAGTTTGTCGAGCTGATACGGCTTCGGCAGGATCGTGAAGCCCTCCGGCGCCGCCGCCTGCGCGGCGGTGCTGTAGCCGGTGGTAAGGATGACCGGCAGATCGGGCCGCACCGCGCGCATCTCGCGCGCCAGATCGACGCCGTCGAGCCGGCCGGGCATGACGATATCGGAGAACACCAGGTCGATCTCCGCGTTAGCGTTGAGGATTTCCATCGCCGTATCGGCGTTCGGCACCGCGATCACGCGATAGCCGAGTTCCTCGAGATTGGTCTTGGTGACGTCGGCGATATCCTTGTTGTCCTCGACGAACAGGATCGTGCCGTCGCCACGCTCCGGCACGACGACTTCGGTTTCCTCCTGCGCGGCGACCGGCTCGGTGGTGCGCGGCAGATAGATGGTGAAGGTCGTTCCCTGCCCCACCGTTGACGATACCGTCGCGCCGCCGCCGGCCTGATGCGCGAAACCATAAACCTGACTGAGACCGAGGCCGGTACCCTTGCCGACTTCCTTGGTGGTGAAGAACGGCTCGAAAATCTTCGGCAGGACATCGGGCGGGATGCCGACACCGGTGTCCTTCACCGAGACGGCGACGAAATCACCCTGCAGATGCTCGGTGGTCGCCGAATCCACCAGCGTCACATTGCGCGCCGCCATGGTGAGCTTGCCGCCCTCCGGCATCGCGTCGCGCGCGTTGACCGCGAGATTGAGCAAGGCGAGTTCAAGCTCGCCGGGATCGGCCTTCACCGGCCAGAGGTTCGGCGCGACGTCGATGCGGATTTCGATGTCGCCGCGCAGCGAGCTTTGCAGCATCTCCGGGAATTTCGGCAACAACTCGTCGAGCCGCAACACCACCGGCGTCACGGTTTGCTGTCGCGAGAATGCCAGCAATTGCCGCGTCAACCGCTCGCCACGGCGCGACGCGGTCTCGATTGCGCCGACATAACGCTCCGGCTTCTGCCCGGTGACGAAACGGCGCAACCGCTCCGCATTGCCGCTGATCACCATCAGCAGATTGTTGAAGTCATGCGCGATGCCGCCGGTGATCTGGCCGATCGCCTCGAGCCGCTGCGCGCGGCGCAGTTTTTCTTCCGCCGCCTGGCGCTGATCGACCTCGTCCTGCAACTGCACCAGCGCGCGCTGCTCGTTACGCGCGTGGCGCAAGGCGAGCCATGACACATAGAGCAGGATCAGCGACGCCACCGCGAGCATCGCACCGAACAGTTGCAGATGCCGGTACCAGCGGTCGGTCAGCACCTGCTGATCGAGACCGAACGACACATAGACCGGATAGGGTGCGACCTTCTTGAAGGCATAGAAACGGTCGCGATTGTCGTAGATCGAGCGCACATCGAACGTGCCGCTGTCGGCCTGCGCGATCGCGCGGCGGAACGGCGTATCCGGTCCGAGCGTCACCGACATGTCGAGTTCGGGATCGCGGGCGAGATAAATGCCGTCCTCACGCAGCAGCGTCGCCACATGACTTTCCGCCGGCGCCGCCTCGCGGAAGAATTCCTCGAAATAGCCGGGCTTGAGCGACACATGCAGCGTGCCGATGAAACGGCCGTCGGGCGACGACCGCCGGCGACTCACGGCAAAGGACGGGATCTGCGTCGCCCGGCCGACAAACGGCTTGCCGATATAGCTGCCGGCATCCTTTTCTTTCTGGGCATCGAAGAAATCGCGCCCGGCGATCCCTGCGTCACGGATCCAGTCCTGGCTGCCGGCCAGCACCTTGCCGGTCGAATCGGCGATCCAGATCGAAGCGACCTGGTCGAACCGCTGGGTAAGACGCGCCAGGAACGCGCTCACCTCGGGTTGCGCGACATCCTCATCGGAATGCCCGGCGATGCGGTCATCAACGCGGTCGAGCAGCAGGCCGACGCTGTCGAACACCTTGCGCGCATGCTCGTGCATCACCGTGGCAGTGCGTACCACCGACTCGCGGCCGTCGCGCATCACGTCGAGCCGGTTGTAATAGGCCGCGACCGCGAAAATCGCCGCAGGAACGAGGATGGCCGTCACGATCAGCAGATAATACAGCCGAACGTTGGGCCGCCGGGGCAAACGAGTCATGCGGGCAACTTACCGTCCAGGATACCGCCGGGAAAGCGCGCAAAGGCGTGTGGCTCTGCTATGCAGCCGCGATTTGGCCAAAATCCGGCAATGCACAGGCAAGTTCCCTCACCCCGGCCCGGCGCGGTGGGGACGATTCGGCGAATCATTTACGCCGCAATCCGCCGTCTCGCTGCAGCGAGCGGCGGCCTTGCTGGCTTCACTGTGAAACGGGAAAAGAAGACCGCCCGGTCAATGTTTCAGGCGTGTGATCTCGTCTTTGATGATGAGTTTCTTCCGCTTGATCTCGGCAATTTCGAGATCATCGGCACCGGGATGATTGAGGGCCTCGTGAAGCTGATCTTCCAAGGCCCGGTGCCGCTTTTCGAGTTCAACGAGATGCGATTGCATCGACATCAAGATGTCTCCTCGATCTGTGACTCTCACGCGAAAAGTCTACTCCAAACCGCGCGTCTGTCGACTCGCATTCCGTCGCATCGGAACCGGCGGCGGCAAAACCATGTTTACGGATTATAAACCTTAGCAACGCTTGAAGGAGTTCGGGAAAAAAGCGATAATCGCCAACAAGTTGCGCGGCGACAGCGTGGGGATATGCCGCAAGCGCGGAGCGTTGCGGTGGCGGCGTCGAACGACAACGAGACCAACCAGCAGAATGAATTGCGGATTTTGTTGGACCGGCTCCAGCAGGAACACCGCGATCTCGATGCGGCGATTCACGCGCTGCAGGATGCGCCGGGCTGCGACGTGCTGCAGGTGCAGCGGCTGAAGAAGCGCAAGCTCGGGTTGAAAGACCGCATCGGCCAGATCGAAGACCAGCTGACGCCGGACATTATTGCGTAACACGGCGGCTGAGATTTAGCGTTCGCCATCCTTGCGCGCGCGTTTGCGCGCATACATCGCGCGATCGGCCGCATCGAGAATCTGCGACGCGGTGAGATCAGCCTTGAGCGGCACCACGCCGGCCGACGCGCCGAGTCCCGCGGACCGTGCCGCCGGCAGATCGAGTTCGGCAATACGGCGCTCCAGGTCATGGCCCTTCGCCTCGGCCTGATGCACGTCGGCATTCCACATCAGCACCGCGAATTCGTCGCCGGCGAGCCGCGCCACCACATCGGAGGCGCGCACATGACGGGTCAGCGTGGCGGCGACCGCGCGCAGCACCGCGTCGCCGGCGGCGTGTCCGTGGCCATCGTTCACGGCCTTGAACCGATCGAGGTCGAGATAGAGCAGCACCGCCGACGCCTCGTAACGCGCGATATAAGCGAGCGAGCGTTTCAGCTCGCGCTCGAATCCCTGCCGGTTGCGCACGTCGGTGAGCGCGTCGATCTCGGCGCGGAATTCCAGATCGGCGATGCGTGCCGCCGCCACCGCCAGTTCGCGCGACAGCCGGGCATTCTCGGCCCGAAGCCCGTCCAGTGTGTCGGCACGCTGGTCTGCCTCGTCGGTCATGCCTGCACTTCGGCCCCCGGCTTCCGATTCGTGTCTCGCGCCAACTGTAATGCGCCGCGCGCGCCGCGACACGCTTGTTCCACCGCGGCTGAAACCGGTACAATCGGCCCTTCCTTTCGGGTCCATTCCGCTCTAGGCAGAAGCCCGAAGCCTGGGGGAACAATGGCCAGCACGCCGATCGCGATCATCATGGGAAGCCAGTCGGACTGGGCGACCATGCAGCATGCCGCGCAGACGCTGGACGATCTCGGCATCGCCTATGAGGCGCTGATCGTCTCGGCGCACCGCACGCCGCAGCGGCTCTACAGCTTCGCCAGGGCGGCCCGCCGCAAGGGCTACAAGGTGATTATCGCCGGGGCCGGCGGCGCCGCGCATCTGCCCGGCATGACAGCCTCGATGACCTCGCTGCCGGTGTTCGGCGTGCCGATGCAGACCGCCGCGCTCGGCGGACAGGACAGTCTGCTCTCGATCGTGCAGATGCCGGCCGGCATCCCGGTCGGCACGCTGGCGATCGGCAAGCCGGGCGCGATCAACGCGGCGCTGCTCGCCGCTTCGGTGCTGTCGCTCAACGACGCGCGGGTGGCGAAGCGCCTCGACGCGTTCCGCGCCCGTCAGACCGCCGCCGTCGGCAAACGTCCCAAGAATGAGCGCCCGAAAAACGAGAAATGACCGGACGTTGCGCGTGCTGAAACCGGAATCGACCATCGGCATCCTCGGCGGCGGCCAGCTCGGCCGCATGCTCGCCATGGCCGCGGCGCGGCTCGGCCTGCGCTGCCACATCTATTCGCCGGAAGCGGATTCCTGCGCGTTCGACGTCGCCGACGCCGTGACCGTGGCGGCCTATGACGACGAGGCGGCGCTGGCGCGCTTCGCCGAAGCCGTCGATGTGGTCACCTACGAATTCGAGAATGTGCCGGCGCAGACCGCCGCCGTGCTCGCCGCGCACCGGGAGGTGCAGCCCGACCCGCAGGTGCTGGCCAAGACCCAGGACCGGCTGATCGAGAAACAGGCGATCGCCGCGCTCGGCATCGCCACCGCGCCGTTCCGTCCCGTGGACAGCGCCATCGAGGCTTTCGCCGCGGCCGCGGCGCTCGGCGTCCCCGCTGTGCTCAAGACCCGCCGGCTCGGCTATGACGGCAAGGGCCAGCGGATGATCGGGTCCGCCGACGAGGCGGCGATGGCGTTCGCCGCGCTCGGCGAGGTGCCCTGCATCCTCGAAGGCTTCGTCCGGTTCGAGCGCGAGGTGTCGGTGGTCGCCGCCCGTGGCGTGGACGGCACCGTGGCCTGCTTCGACCTCACGGAAAACGAGCACCGCGACCACATCCTGCGCCGCTCCATCGTCCCGGCCACCGCCTCAGCGGCGCTGGAGCAGGAGGCACAGCGGATCGCCGAACGGATCGCCACCGCCTTCGACTATGTCGGCGTGCTGGCGGTGGAGATGTTCGCCGTCCGCGACGGCGCCGGCGAGATCCTGGTGGTCAACGAGATCGCCCCACGGGTGCACAATTCCGGCCACTGGACCATCGACGGGGCGACCGTCTCGCAGTTCGAGCAGCATATCCGGGCCGTGGCCGGATGGCCGCTGGGGCAGCCGGTTCGCCACGGGCGAGTCGAGATGCTCAATCTCATCGGTTCCGAGGTGAACGACGCCGCCCGCTGGCTGACCGCGCCGGGGGCCTGCGTCCATCTCTACCGCAAGGGCGAGGCCCGGCCGGGCCGGAAAATGGGCCATATCACCCGGATTTTGCCGGGCTGAACCCCTCGGAAGCCGGCTTCAGGCCGGCACGGACCGATGGACTCTTGATTCCCGATCTGCTACAGCCGCCGCACTCGGAAACTGCCGCTTTTGCGGCGGTTCCTGTCTGTATTTTCCGGGTTGGGGTCCGCTGGACCACCGTCCCGATCAATCCGAAGTCCAAACGACCGGAGCAAGGAGCACAGGTGCAAGTTCTCGTTCGTGACAACAACGTCGATCAGGCTCTCAAGGCGCTCAAGAAGAAGATGCAGCGCGAGGGCATTTTCCGCGAGATGAAGCTGCGCGGACATTTCGAGAAGCCGTCCGAGAAGAAGGCCCGCGAGAAGGCGGAAGCGATCCGCCGCGCGCGCAAGCTCGCCCGCAAGAAGCTGCAGCGCGAAGGTCTGTTGCCGATGAAGCCGAAGCCGGCGTTCGGCGCGGCGGCCGGCGGTCGTGGTGGTCCGGGCCGTGGCGGTCCGGGTGCCGGCGCTCCCCGCAGCGGCGGTTTTGGTGGCGGCCGCTGATCGGCTCCGTCACAACCTGAGTTGAAAAACGCGAGCCGCTCGGCTCGCGTTTTTGTTTGAGCGCGGATTACTGCGCCGAAAGTTTGCCTCGCGCCACCACCTCGCGCCACAGACCGGCCTCGGCGGCAAGGCCGCTCGTCAATTGCGCGCGCGTTTCGAAACGCGGCACCATCCCCAACTCGTCGAGCCGCTTGGCGATCGCTGGATCCTTCAGCGCCTCGATCACCGCGTCGTGCCAGATTTCCAGGACCGCCTCCGGCGTCCCCTTCGGCGCACCCATGCCCCACCAGTTGGACGCGACAAAGCCGGGAAAGCCGGACTCCTGGATCGTCGGCACCTGCGGCAACACCGGCAACCGCTGCTCGGTCGCCACCGCGAGCGCCGCAATCTTGCCGTCCCGCATCGACCCGATGCCCGCGGCGAGGCCGATCGGATAGAGCTGAATGTCGTTGGATAGCAGCGCGAGCGTGGCCTGCGGCGAACCGCGATAGGGGATCGCGGTGATGTCGAGGCCGGCCGTCTGCTTCAGCCGCTCCATCAACAGATGATTGACCGTGCCGAGGCTCGGTACGCCGTAACTCAACTTGCCGGGATGGGCGCGCGCAAAATCGATCATTTCGGAAAAGGTGCGGAACGGCACCTGCTTGTTGGTGAACAACACCAGCGGCACATCGGCGATCTTGGCGACCGGCGCCAGCGCGGTCAGCGGATCGACCGGCATTTTCGTCATGTACTGATTGATGACGTAATTGTTGGTCGCGGCGACCAGCAGGGTGTAACCGTCCGGCGTGGCATAGGCGACATCCAGCGTGCCGATATTGCCGGCCGCGCCGGGCTTGGCCTCGATGACGAGCTTTTGCCCGAGGCGCGGCTCGATCTTCGTCGCGAGCAGCCGCATCAGCGTCTCGGCGACGCCGCCCGCCGTATACGGAATGACGATCCGGACCGGCCGGTCGGGATAAGCGGCAGCGATCGCACGCCGCGACGTCGCCAGCGGCGCAACGGCGGCCAGTATCAGCATCTGACGGCGATTCCAGAAGATCATGGTTCCGTCTCCTCTTGCGACACTTGCGAGCAAGTCGGGCGGCCAGAGCCCGATCAGAATTTCGGAAACAGTTGCGTGTCGGCAAGCCACCGCGACATGACCGGACGCGGCTTGCGCGAGGCGACACGGAATTTGTCGTGGTGTTCCTTGTTGGGCCACACATGCGTCGGCGTCACCGCGAGCCGTGTATGGATCGCAGCCGGCGTCACGTTGAACACCATCAAATCCTGCGCCAGCGCCAGCGGCCCGGAATAATGCTTGCGGATCTCGCGCTCGACCTCGAGGCCGGTGTCGAAATCATTGAAGAAATGATAGGCGACGCCGAGACGCGGCTGCACTTGCTGCAGCACCTGGCCCATCTCTTCCGGCGAGGAATGCGCCATGGTGCCGATGCCGCGCGCCGTGCGCTCGTCGTAACCCGACCGCTGCATCAGCTGCGACACGGTGTTGAAGCATTCATGGATGACGAGGTCCGCGTTCTTCGCGTTGTCGATGAAGAACCGGCTCGGGGTGGTGTCGCCCGAGAACACGAACGACAGCCCGTTCCATTCCAGCCGCAGGCTGACCGGGCCGTCATAGATATGCACCGCCGGAAAACTCTTGATGACGACGCCATTGCGCTCATAGACCGGACCGGTCTTGGTGAAATCGAACTCGTGGACTTCCACCTCCGCGCCGGCATCGGGTAGCAGACCGAGCCGCGTATGCGTGTCCCAGGCAAACGACTCCATCTGGTGGCGAACGAAATGCTCGGTGCCGAACCGCTTTTCCGGCCCCGACGGGCCGTAGACGACGAGCGGCTTGGTGCGGCCGCCGGCCCAGCTTCCGACCCAGACCTGACCGAAATCGCCGACATGATCGGCGTGCAGATGGGTGGCGAAATAGGCAGTGATATCCTGATGCGGGATTTCCAGCGCGGTAAAATTCGTCTGCGAACCACAACCGAAGTCGAACACGAACTTGTCGCCGTTGCCGAGCTCGATCAGCCACGAGCAGTTGGCCTGCGCACGGCGCACAAACGGACGCCCGGTGCCGAGCGCAATGACGCGCATCTCGTCGGCGGCGAGCGGTTCGGTATTCGGGAAATAGTAATCACGCATGATGGTTACTCCTGCTGCATCTCATCCAGCGTCGCGGGATCGGACAGGATGCGGCCGTTGGCTTTGACCCGTCGCAGCACGCGCATCAGCGTGGCGAAATCCTCACCCGAAACGCCGTGGAGCAGCCGCCGGTAATGCGTCTGCACCCGCGGCAGCACACTCTCGAAGCGCCTGCGGCCGGTGGCCGAGAGACGGATCAGGACGGCACGACGATCGTCCGCCGGACTCTCGCGCACCACCAGTCCATCCGCCGCCATCTCTTCGAGCAGGCGACCGAGGCTCGAACGGTCAAGCACCGTCATGTCGGCGATCTGGCCGATGGTCTGCGCGTTCTGATCGTAGAGCGCCGACAGTGCGCGCCACATCTGCACCGAAAGCCCGGCGCTACGCAGGATGCGCGCCAGATTGGCCTGGTTCTGCCGCTGGATCACCGCGAAATAGTGCATCGGATAGTCGGTGATGCGGTAGCGCGCCGGGACCGGATCAATGACGGCGGAAGCGGCCTTGTCCCTGGCGGACGCTGATGGCGCAGCGATCGACGCCATGGCCTCGGTGACGGCCGGCGATTTGGATTTTACGGCGCGTTTCATCGTCTTTTATCCGCACTTTGAAAGCCGACCGCGGAACCCGGCCAAGAGACGGGCATGCGGCGACAAGGCATTCATGCGAGATATAATACTTATATTGTATTTGGCACTCAATAGCCTCGTGAGCGATATTTTCCGGGTTAAAGACGGAGACTGAGGCCGGTCGCTGACAAGCGGGTTCAACGAAAACGCGAGCCGTGAGGCCCGCGCTTCGTCGTTCGATTTGTCCGGCAAGAGTCCGACAAGACGCGCGGGGTCGTGTCACGCACTCAAATTCATCCACACCGCTTTCGGCTCGGTGAAGTTCTCGATCGCGGCATCGCCGTGCTCGCGGCCGAAGCCGGAATCGCGCGCGCCACCCCACGGCAACCGCACATCCGTATAGCCGTAGGTGTTGATCCATACCGTGCCGGCCTTCACCGCCTTGGCGAAGCGGTGCACGCGGCCGATGTCGCGGCTCCAGACCCCGGCGGCGAGGCTGTAACGCGTGCCGTTCGCCTTGCGCAGCGCATCCGCCTCGTCGCTGAAGCGTAGGACGCTGACCACCGGGCCAAAAATCTCCTCCTGCGAGATGCGCATATCGTGGCCGACATCGGCGAATACCGTCGGGCTGACGAAATAGCCGCGGTTGCCGACGCGCGCACCGCCGGTCACCAAAGTCGCGCCTTCCTTGACACCGATATCGACGTAATCAAGCACGCGCTGCATCTGCGCCTGCGACACGATCGGCCCCATCGCCGTCGCGCGGTTGCTCGGCGCGCCGACGCGCACGCCTTTCGCGCGCGCCGCGAGCCGTTCCACCACCTCGTCGTACACGGCGTCCTGCACCAGCACGCGCGATCCAGCCGAGCAGACCTGCCCGGTGTTGAAGAAGATACCCGAGGCCGCCGCCTTCACCGCTGCGTCGAGATCGGCATCGGCGAAGATCACATTGGCGGACTTGCCGCCGAGCTCCAGCGTCACGCGCTTGAGATTGCCGGCGGCGCCAGCGAGAATCTGACGGCCGACGGTGGGCGAACCAGTGAACGTCACCTTGTCGACGTCGGGATGATCGACCAGCGCCTGCCCGGCCGAGCGGCCGAAGCCCGGCACGATGTTGAACACGCCGGGCGGCAGGCCCGCTTCCAGCGACAGTTCGCCGATGCGCAGCGCCGACAGCGGCGTGATCTCTGCCGGCTTGAGCACCACCGTGCAGCCGCAGGCGAGCGCCGGCGCGATCTTCCACATGCCGATCATCAGCGGAAAATTCCAGGGCACGATCGCGGCGACGACGCCGACCGGCTCGCGCACCGTATAGGTGAGCGCGTCCGGCCGCGCCGGGACCACCTGGCCGTTGATCTTGTCAGCGAAGCCCGCGTAGTAGCGCAGCGTATCGAGCGCCGCCGGCAGATCCTGCCGCAGCACCGCCGAGATCGGCTTGCCGGCATCGCGGCTTTCCAGCGCCGCGATCTCCTCGCCGTGCTGCTCGATCAGATCGGCGAGCTTGTTGAGAATGCGGCCGCGGTCGGCGGCGCGCATGCGGCCCCACGGACCCTCCAGCGCGCGGCGCGCGGCCGCCACCGCGAGGTCCACGTCGTGCTGATCCGCCTCCGCCACCACGGCGATGACGTCCTCGGTCGCCGGGTCGAGGGTTTCGAAGGTACGGCCCGACAGCGCCATCACCGGGCGGCCATCAATCAACAGATTGCGGTGGTCGAGGCGTGTATTCATGGCTTTCCTATGCACTGAAGTGCATATCTCCAGATGAGCGTCATCCCAATAGATTCCGATTAAATCATGCGGTAAATACGAGACGGACTGCACAATCGCAGCGCCTAAATATGCAGAAAATTGCATAATCTCAGATGACACTGCAGATCGACATCGAGACCGTTTTCCGCTTCCGCAAGGACGCGACCGCGCAGTCCACCGCGGTGATGCTCGATTTCCTGCGCGATATCCGCGAAACCGGGAAACTGACCGAAGCGGCGCGGCGCAGCGGCCTGTCCTATCGCCACGCCTGGAATCTGATCATCCGCTGGTCGGACTTCTTCGGCGTGCCGCTGGTGCAGCGGCGCAAGGGCAAAGGCACCCTGCTCACGCCATTCGGCGACAAGCTGGTCTGGGCCGGGCAACGCATGCGCGCGCGCCTCGGTCCGCAACTCGAAAACCTGTCACAGGAGCTCGCGAGCGAACTCAACCCGTTCCTTGCCGACAATCCGACGATCATCCGCGTGCATGCGAGCCACGGCTTCGCGGTTCCGAAATTGCGCGAAATCCTTGGCCGCACGCCGGGGATGAATGTCGATCTGCGCTATGTCAGCAACCAGAACTCGCTGGTGTCGCTGGCGCATGACGGCTGCGATCTCGCCGGACTGCATCTGCCGCGCGGGCCGCTGCGTGCTGCCAGCTCCGAGGCGGGGCGGGCATGGCTCAACAATCGCGAGCATTGCGTGATTGGCTTCGTCGCGCGGCAGATGGGCCTGATGGTGAAGCGCGGCAATCCGCACGGCATCACCGGCATCGAAGATCTGGCGAAGCAGGGCGTGATGTTCGTCAACCGCGACCCGGATTCCGGCACGCGCGAATTGTTCGAGCGCATTCTGCACCAGCACAGCGTCGGCGCGTCCGCCATCGCCGGTTACGAGCAGATCGAATTCACCCACGCCGCCGTCGCCGCCTATGTGGCAAGCGGCATGGCCGACGTTGCCTTCGGTGTCGAGGCGGCGGCGCAGCAGTTCGGCCTCGACTTCATCCGCGTGCTGACCGAGGACTATTTTTTCGTCTGCCGCCGTTCGCTGCTCGAAACCGCTCCGATGCGGCGCATTCTCGAGGTGATGCGCGGCGAGGAATTTGCGCAGGTGCTGGCACATCTGCCGGGCTATATGGCCGTCGATACCGGACAGGTACGCAGCATCGACGAGGTGTTCTCCGCCAAATCGGCCGGCAAGACGGTGGATAAGCCGGTGGATAGGACGGCGGGCCGGAAATCCTAGTCACCGCGCGGCTTTCGCGTCGACAAAGCCTCCCACGCGACCAGTCCGCCGTTCATGGGCGATGCCGGCATCGCGACCGAACGGGTGGCCGCCGAAGCCGTGGCGCATCAGGCTCACCGCGCGTGCAGCATCATGTTCAGCATCGCGCGACGCGATCAGTTGCACCACCGCCTGGGTGATGACCGGGATCGGCACCTCCATGTGCAAGGCATCGTCGACCAGCCAGTTCACCTCGCCGGTGTCCTCCACATAAGGCGGCGTCGCGGCAAGCCCGCCCTGCGTCGCATACATCCGCTGCATCAGCTCGATCAGCCAGGAGCGGATCACCGAACCGTGGTTCCAGCACTGCAGGATGGCATCGACCGGGAGCGGATCGCGGTAATGCGCCAGCAGATCCATCCCCTCGCCGATCGCCTGCAGCATGCCGAACTCGATGCCGTTGTGCACGAGCTTGACGAAATGGCCGGCGCCCGGCGGCCCGGCATGGACATAGCCGCCATCGACCGCGAGCTTGCGCAGCAGCGGCGCGATCGTCGCCACCGGCTCCGGATCGCCGCCGACCATGAAGCAGGCGCCGTCGCGCGCGCCGCCCGGCCCGCCGGAGGTGCCGGCATCGATGAAGTGCAATCCCTTTGCCTTCAGCCGCGCGTGACGGCGGATGGAATCGCCCCAGTAGGAGTTGCCGCCATCGGCAACGATATCGCCTGGCGACAATACTTCAGCCAACTGATCGAGCAATTGATCGACCGGCGGCCCCGCCGGCACATACAGCATGACAAAGCGTGGCGGGGTCAGCAGCTCCGCAAGCGCCCGCACATTCTTTGCCGGCTTCACCCCCTTGCGCAGCAGCACATCGGAGATGGGATGGGTATCCACACCGGCGACCCCGAAGCCGTGCGCCAGCGCATTCTCGGCAAGGCCGGCACCCATCTTGCCGAGCCCAACAATGCCAAATCGTGAAACAGGATCGGACATGCCGCGATCTCCGAACAGGACATCGCCCCGCTCGATAACGCGCGGATCATGCCTTGGTTGCGCGCGGCTGCCTTACAGTCGCGTAACACGCCAAAAGAAAGCGGCGCGCACGGCCCAACTACCGAGAATGGGCCGGCGCGCCGCCATCGGACATGAAACGATCAGCGCCGGGCGGCGCGGGTCTTCCTGGCGGTCTTCTTCGCCATCTTGCGCACGGTGCGCGAGGCCGCGCGCCGCCGCGCCGTCCCCTTGCGTTTCGCGGCGGTCTTTTTGGCTGTCTTCTTGGTCTTGCGCTTGACCTTCCGTTTGGCCGCGCCGCCGATGCCGAGATAAGCGGCCACGGCCTTCGACGAGTGACCCACCGCCTGCACCGCGGCAGACAGCACGGTCGGCGTCACGTTGAACTTTTTCGTCCAGTAGCGGACCTCGTAAGCCTGGCTCAGCGAGATCAGCGCGCGATCACGGGCCTTGTGCGCCAGCTCCGCGAGATACGCCTCGACGGCCTTCGCCGAATGGCCGACACGCTTCACCGCCGCGCGCAGCTTCGCCGGCGTGACCTTGAACTTCCGCGACCAGTAATGGACCTCGTAAGCTTCGCTCAACGAGATCAGGCGCTTGTCGGCACCGCCGCGCTTGCGCTTGTTGTCCGCCATGTGTCTCTCTCCCCTCGTCTGTCGGTGGCGTCGTCGAACGACACACCGGGAAAACGATCATACGACGCCCGCGTCACGCGGCGCCCGAATCGAGTGTCGCCGTACAATCGGCAAATGTCCATGCGTGAGCAGCCGATGCGCGGCTAGTCCCGCGCATCCGGCTCGGTGAAGCAGAGCATGTTGTGAAACGGATCGGCCACCGTGAGATCGCGAGAGCCCCAGGGCGTCGTCTCGAGGCCGGGCTTGGCGTAGCGATAGTTCTTGGCGGTCAATTCGCGATGCAGCGCCGCGACACCTTGCGTGATGATGCGCACGCGCGAGCCGGGCGTGGCGTCGCCGTGATGCTCGCTCAACTGCAGCACCAGGCCGCCACGCGAGACCTGCAAAAACAGCGGGAAATTGTCGCCGAAACGGTGTTCAAAATCGACACCGAAGCCGAGGAAGCCGAGATAGAACTCGCGCGCCTTGTCCTCGGAAAAAATCCGCAGCACCGGAATCGCGGCCGTGAACCGGACCGCGACCGGCTGCGAATCGTTCGCCATTACATCGACTTGACGATCTGCTCGGTCATCTTCTTGGCGTCGCCGAGCAGCATCATGGTGTTGTCGCGATAGAACAGCGGATTGTCGATGCCGGCATAGCCAGACGCGAGCGACCGCTTGATGAACATCACCGTGCCGGCCTTCCAGACCTGGAGGACGGGCATGCCGTAGATGGGCGAGGACTTGTCCTCTTCCGCGGCAGGGTTGGTGACGTCGTTGGCGCCGATGACAAAGGCGACATCGGCCTGCGCGAACTCGGAGTTGATGTCCTCCAGTTCGAATACCTCGTCATACGGCACATTGGCTTCAGCCAGCAGCACGTTCATATGGCCGGGCATACGGCCCGCCACCGGGTGGATGGCGTATTTGACCTCGACGCCTTCTTTCTTCAGCGAGTCGGCCAGTTCGCGGACAGCGTGCTGCGCCTGCGCCACCGCCATGCCA
>JAHBZF010000043.1 GCA_019635575.1 Pseudolabrys sp.
AGTCTCGCTCGACCGTATCACCTCGGTGCGGTTCGGCGATTATCTCAACTCGATCCCGCTGCCGGCGATCCTCGCCGTGTTCAAGGCGGAGGAGTGGGAGAACTTCGGGCTGTTCACCGTCAATTCCAGCCTGATCTATTCGATCATCGACGTGCTGCTCGGCGGCCGTCGCGGCCAGTCCTCGATCCGCATCGAAGGCCGGCCCTATACCACGATCGAAACCAATCTGGTGAAGCGGCTGATCGAGATCGTGCTCGCCGACGCCGAACTCGCGTTCAAGCCGCTGTCGCCGGTGACGTTCAACATCGACCGGCTCGAGACCAATCCGCGCTTCGCGGCGATCTCGCGCCCCGCCAATGCCGCGATCCTGGTGCGCCTGCGCATCGACATGGAAGATCGCGGCGGCAATATCGAGCTGCTGCTGCCCTACGCGACGATCGAACCGATCCGCGCCGTGCTGCTGCAGATGTTCATGGGCGAGAAGTTTGGCCGTGACCCGATCTGGGAAGGCCATCTCGCCACCGAAATCGGCCAGGCGGCCATCGGCGTCGATGCCGTGCTTTATGAAGCCAACCTGCCGCTGCGGCAGATGATGAATCTCAAGGTCGGTGACACGTTGCCGCTGGAGATCAAGCCGGACTCGCTCGTTACCGTGCGCTGCGGCGACGTCACGCTCACCGAGGGCCGGATGGGCCGTGTCGGCGACCGCGTCGCGGTGCGGGTGGCCAAACCGTTGCGCAAACCCAAGACCACCTTCGCGATGTTCGAGAAGGCGGACGAAACGAACAACCGGATGGACCCGCAATCATGACGCACGTCTTCGGCTTCGCGATCGAGAGCATGGTCGCGGTGCTGCTGCTGCTCACCATTCTCTATTGCGTGCGGCTCAACAAGCAGTTGCTCAGGCTCAAGGCCGACGAGCAATCGCTGCGCGCGACCATCGGCGAACTCGTCACCGCGACCGAGATTGCCGAGCGCGCCATCGCCGGCCTCAAGGTCACCGCCAGCGCCACCGACCAGACGCTGGGTCAGCAACTCACCAAAGCCGACATGTACTCCACCGCGCTCGCCAAGCAGATCGAGTCCGCCGATGCGCTGATGCGCAAGCTCGCCGGCATCGTCGCGGTGTCGCGTCCGGCAACGGCGGCGGCGACGCCTGCGGCGCAGCCGCAACAGCCGGCGATGCCTGATGCCAACAGCATGGCGGCCGCCGCTGCCGCGTTTGCCGAGCGCGCGCGGCTGCGGCTCGCCACCGGCAAGGCTGCCTGACGATGTCGCTGTTGCGCGAAGTCCGGTTGATTCCGATCGTCCTGGTGGCGGCCGGCGGACTGTTCGTGCTCAAGACCGCTGGCATCGTGCTCGATGGCGGCTATACGCTTGGCGAACGGCTCGCCGCGCGCGGCCCGGATCAGCTCAAGATCACCGACGCGCCCGTCACCGTCGCTGCGGCGGAGCCGGCGACGCCGTCGCCGCGCGCATCGTCCCAGTCCTGGGCCTCCGAGGTGTTCAATTATCCGGACGTCACCGGTTCGGTGCCCGACGCGCCGAAGGGCGCCGCGTCCGATCTGCCGCTGAAAGTCAGCAAGTCGCCGCCGCCGCCCGAGCCAAAGCCGGACAAGAATGGTGTGATGCCGCAGCAGGGTCCGTCGCCGGGCGAGCGCGCCGTGCTCGAACGGCTCGGCGATCGCCGGCAGGAAATCGAAACGCGCAACCGCGAAATCGACATGCGCGAAAGCCTGCTTAAAGCGGCCGAAAAGCGCGTTGACGCGAAAGCCGCCGAACTGCGCGATCTGGAGCATCGGATCGGCGCCACCGTCAAGCAGCGCGACGACGCCGAGGCGACGCGCTTCAAGTCGATCGTCTCGATGTATGAGAGCATGAAGGCGAAGGATGCGGCGCGCATCTTCGACCGTCTCGACATGAAAATCCTGGTCGAGGTCGCATCGCAGATGAATCCGCGACGCCTGTCCGATGTATTGGCGGCGATGTCGTCGGAGCAGGCGGAGAAGCTCACCGTCGAACTGGCCATGCGCGCCGGCAGCCAGCCCGGCAAGCCGAACCCGGCCGACCTGCCGAAGATCGAGGGCAAAGCCGGCGGGTGAGGGGATGGTAGCCTCACTCTCGCCCTGCCTCATCCTGGGGAGCGGGTGAAGCCCGCGTCTCGAAGGATAGGCAGCCAGAGCACGGCGCATACCTCGTCTCCTCTGACACGATCCTGACGGATCGCTTTTGCGGAAATCCCATTTCGGGGCACATCAGGAGAAAGGGGAGCGTCCGGCCACTCCCGGTTGCACGGTTAATCCCCCTTTAAACGCCTGCCGGTACTGTCGGACCGGAGCCCGCGTATCGGGCCGGCGTGAGTTGAGCGTATGCGTGCGTATTCGATCGGTATCGGCGGAGCCGTGCGGCGCGCCGCCTTCGTGACCGTGGCCGCCGTGCCGCTGTCGCTGCTGGCTGCCGGGCCGGGTCTGGCGCAATCCCAGCCGACCGCGCCGCCGCAATCCATCGCTGCTCTGCTGGACGCCACCGCGAACGAGCCGGTGAAGGGCGAGGTCTCGGTCACTACCGCCGGCGGCTATGCGCGCATCGTGTTCCGCATGGCCGAGCCGCTCGACGCGCAGGTGCGTCTGTCGGGCAATATCCTGATCCTCACATTCTCCAAGCCGATCGTGGTGCCGATCGAAGGCCTCAGCGCCGGCGCGCGCGACTATATCTCTGTCGCGCGGCGTGACCCGGATGGCATGGCGCTGCGCATCGCGCTCAAGCAGAAGGTCGACGTCAACAAGCAACTCGCTGGCGAGCGCATCTATTTCGATCTGCTGCCGCCGACCTGGACCGGCGTGCGGCCTGGTCTGCCGCAGGAAGTGGTGGAAGACCTCGCGCGCCGTGCGCAGGAGGCGGAGCGCAAGCTACGCGCGCAGATGCCGGCCGTGCCCGCCGTGCCGACCGTGCGCGTCAAGGTCGGCACGCAGCCGACCTTCACCCGCTACATCTTCGAGATGCCGCCCGGCGTGTCGGTGAACACCGAACGCACCAGCGAATTGCTGCGGCTCAAATTCTCGAGCCCGATCAATTTCGACCTGGCGGATACGCGCGACGGCATGCCGGCGGGGCTGTCGGCGCTCGACAGCGATCTCGATCAGGATTTCGTCGCGGTGAATTTCCGCTTCACCGGTCCGGTGGAACTGCGCAGCTTCCGCGAAGATCGCAACATGATCGTCGATGTCGGCACCAAGCCGGCCAAGACCGTCGCGGCGAAAGAGGCGAAGCCTGTGCCGGGGCCGGCGATCCAGGCGCCGGACACGATCCCGGCAAACGGTGCCGCCGAGACCAAAGCGGACTCGAACCCGGACGCCAAATCCGAGAGCAAACCGGACACGCCGCCGGAGATGAAGCCGCAAGGCAAAGCGGATGTGAAGCCGGACGCTAAACCGGAGATCAAGGCCGAAGCCGCGCCGGCGCCGGTGACGCCGCCGGCACCGGTCGTCGCGCAGGCGGAGCCGCACGCTGCGCCGCGCGCGCCGCCGTCGCCACCGGCGACCGCCCCCGCGCCGGTCAATCCGCTGGATCCGCCCGCGTCACAGCCGCAACCACAGCAGGCCGCTGCCGCCCAGCCACCCGCGGTTGCGCCCGTGACGCCGCCGGCCGTCGTCGAAACCAAGGTTGAAGCCAAAGCCGATACCAAGATTGATGCCAAGGCCGAAGCCGCCGCGCCGGTAAAACCGTCATCCGTCGTGCGGGCCGGCATGCAGGGTGGGGCCGATGCGGCGACCGCCACATTCCCGTTTGTTATGCCGACGCCGGCCGCCGCGTTCGTGCGCGCCGATACGTTGTGGATGGTGTTCGACACCGAGCGTGCGATCGACGTCGCGGCGATCGAACAATCGCCGATGGTGCTGCACGCGGCGGTGACGCGCCCGCAGCGCGACGTCGCCGTGCTGCGGATGAAGCTCGACCGGCCGCGCGCATTCGCATTGCAGCCGTCCGGGACGGGATGGTCACTCTCAATCGGCGACAAGATGACGTCGTCGTCGCAGGACATTCCTGTTGCGCGCAACATTGTCAATCCGCAGCGCGCGTCGATCACCATTCCGTTTGACGATCCGCGCAGCCTGCATCGGCTGATTGATCCGGAGCAGGGCGACGCGCTGTTCGTCGTCACCGCGCTCGGCCCGGCGCGCGGCCTCGCCCGGACCCACAATTTTGTCGATCTGCGTGCGCTGGCCTCGATCCATGGCGTCGTGGTGCAACCGCTGGCCGACGATCTCAGCGCCGATCTCGGCGGCGACAAGATCGTCATCGGCCGACCGGCCGGGCTCGTTTTGTCGAACGCGGTGAGCCACAACGCCGCCGCGGCCTCACGCGGCGTCGCGCTCGATCCGCAGCTCTGGGGTTTCGATCGTCAGGCCAATTTCATCACCCGCCAGGCCGAGCTGATCGACCGGGCGTCGGCGCTGCCCGCCGGCAAGCGCCAGCCGGCGCGCGTCGATCTCGCGCGGTTCTATCTCGCCCGCGATATGTATCCGGAAGCGAAAGCGGTGCTCGATCTCGCGCTGAAGGACGACAAGCCGAGCGACAACGACATCACCGGGGTCGTGCTGCGCGCGGTCGCCAATGTGATGATGGTGCGTCCGGAGGATGCGCTGAAGGATCTCGGCCATCCGCTGGTCGGCAAACAGCATGACGCGCCAGTGTGGCGCGCGTTCGCGCTCGCCGAACAGGGCCAGTGGGACGCTGCGCACGATGCGTTCAAGGGCGCAATGAGCACGATCGCCGGTCTGCCGATCGAGCTGCAGCGACAGGCGCTGCTGAAAGCGGTGCGCGCCGCTGTCGAGATCAAGGATTATGCCGGCGCGGGCCGGATGCTAGACGAATTCAATACGGTCGGTCTGCCGGCGGAGCTTGGGCCGGCGGTCGCCGTACTGCAGGGGCGGATCGCCGAGGGGCTGGACATTCCGACCGACGCTCTGCGGTTTTATCAAACCGCCGCCGACAGCACCGACCGCGAAGCCGCGGCGCAGGGCCGCCTGCGCGCGCTGGCGTTGCGTTACGGCAAAGGCGAAATCGCGCGCAACGACATGATCGCCGAACTGGAAACGCTGACGGCGATCTGGCGCGGCGACGAAACCGAAGTCGAGGGCCAGCAGTGGCTGGCACGGCTCTACACCGAAGAGAACCGCTACCGCGATGCGTTCCGGGTGATGCGCGCCGCCATCACGGCGCATCCCAATGCGCGTGCGACGCGGCTCATTCAGGATGGGGCGGCGGCGACGTTCGAGAGCCTGTTCATCGGCGGGCGTAGCGATGCGCTGCCGCCGGTCGAGGCGCTCGGCCTGTTCTATGACTATCGCGAGTTGACGCCGATCGGCCGTCGCGGTGACGAGATGATCCGCCGGCTCGCTGACCGCCTTGCGTCGGTAGAACTGTTCGAGCAGGCGGCCGAACTGTTGCAGCATCAGGTCGATCATCGCTTGCAAGGCGCGGCGCGGGCGCAGGTCGCGACGCGGCTTGCGGTGATCTACCTGATGAATCGTCAGCCGGACCGTGCGCTCGGCACGCTGCGTGCGACCCGCATCGGCGACATGACCAACGAATTGCGGACACAGCGCCTGCTGATCGAGGCGCGCGCCCTGGCCGATGTCGGCCGTGGCCCGCTGGCGCTGGAGGTGATCGAGAAGTTGCAGTCCCCGGAGGCGCAGCGCCTGCGCGCCGATATTCTGTGGGGTGCGAAGCGCTGGGCCGAGGCCGGCGAGCAGTTCGAGCGCCTCACCGGCAGCCGCTGGAAGGATTTCGCGCCGCTTACGCCCGACGACCGTCAGGATGTGCTGCGCGCCGCAGTTGCCTATTCGATGGCCAACGAAACCATTGGGCTCGGCCGGCTGCGCGAACGCTTCGCGGCGAAGATGAAGGACAGCCCGGACAACGCGGCGTTCGAGATCGCGACCGGCCCACGTGGCGCGCTCGATCCGGAGTTCGGCAAGGTCGCGACGACGGTGGCATCCTACGATGCGCTCACACGATTCCTCGCGGCGCTGCGCGAGCGTTATCCGGAAACGGGTGCCTTCGCGCGTCCCGTGCCGGATATGCGTCCGGCGCCTGCGCCCGCGCCATCGGCGCGCCGCGACGACAAGATGCGCACTGCGCAACGGTAAGTTGTTTGTCGTCAGCCCCCGGAGCCGGTGTAGCTCTGGATCAGCGAGCCGGCGACCAGGCTCCAGCCGTCCACCAGCACGAAGAAAATCAGCTTGAACGGCAGCGACACCACGACCGGTGGCAGCATCATCATGCCCATCGACATCAGCACCGATGCGACCACGAGGTCGATGATCAGGAACGGCAGGAATAACAAGAAGCCGATCTCGAACGCGCGTTTGAGCTCCGAGATCATGAAGGCCGGAATCAGGATGCGCAGCGACATCTCCTCGGGCGAGGCGGGGGCGGGCTGCCCGGACATGTCAACGAACAGCTTGAGATCCTTGTCGCGCACATTCTTCTGCATGAAGGCGCGCAGCGGCTCGGATGAGCGCTCGAACGCCTGCTCTAGCGTAATCTCGTTGTTGGCGAGCGGCCGCAGTCCGACGTCGTAGACCTGCTGCAGCGCCGGACCCATTACGAAGGCGGTGAGGAACAAAGCGAGCGAGACGATCACGGCGTTCGGCGGCGCGGTCTGCGTGCCGAGCGCGGTGCGCAGCAGCGACAGCACGACGACGATCCGGGTGAAGGACGTCATCATCACCAGGATCGACGGCGCGAGCGACAGCACCGTCAAGAGCGCGATCATCTGGATCGCGCGTTCGGTGACGCCGGTGCCCTGGCCGAGATTGATGGAAATATCCTGCGCGGTAGCCGGAGCCACCGTCAGCAAAAGCGCGAAAGCGGCTGCGAGGACGCAGCCGCCCGCGCGATGTCGACGAGTCATTGTTTGGTGGCGGGACGCCCTAACAAACTCGCCATCTCCTGTTCGAGATTATCGTAGATCGCGTTCGTGGCCGGCTTCGCGGTCTTGGCTTTCGATTCGGCCAGCCTTGATTCGGAGGTCACCATATCGGAAGTCGCGGGTTGAGGCACCTTAACCTCGACCGGCTTCGGTGCCGCAGGTACGACCTCCGGCGCCTTGACCTCAGCCGTCCTGATCTCCGGCGCGCGCGGCGCGGCCGGAACGACAAGAGGATCCGTCACGGGCGGCCGGCCTTCGGCCTGCGGCGGGCGGCGCAATGCCGCTTCGAGCCGCGAGGCCATTTCCGCGAGATTATGATCGGCGGCGCGCGGCGCGGGCTCCGGCTCGCGCAGCGTCGGTTCGAATTTCGGCGGTTCGCGGAACATGGGTTCACGCGCCGCGGGCTCACGCGGCGCCACGTCGCGGACCGGCTCGACCATCGGTGTCGGCGCGGGGCCGAGGATCGGTTCACGGGCTGGTTCACGCGGCGGCAGCGGCATCACCGGCTCGCGCGCGACCTCGCGGGGCGGCTCGGGCGGCGTCCAGGACGGCTCGTCGCCAAAGCTCGACCGCCCGCGCGGCGAGGCGGGAACGATCGGCGCGGGCTCGGGAGAGGGCTGCAGCGGCCACGAGGTCGCGACCTCCGTCGCGGTGCGCAGCATCGGTTCCCGCGCCGCGTCACGCGCGGTCGCGCGGACGATGTTCTGCTCGACGACCACATCGGTCGGGCCGCCGATCATGATCAGATGCTCGACATTGTCGCGGCGGATGATCAGCAGGCGGCGGCGGCCGTCCACCGGGGCGGCGTCGATCACCGCGAGGCGCGGCTGGCGGCCACGCGCGGCATTGCTGCCGAGACGGTTGGCGCCGAAGCGGCGGACCAGCCACGCGGCAAGCGCGATCAGGCCGATCACCACCGCGAAGGCGATGACGAATTTCGCGACACTGGGCTCCGTGCCGAACAGGCTGTCGAACATCACGCGCTCCGGAGTTGGGACGAGGGGTCGCGGTCCATGGCGATCCCGATTGGTTAACAGCTTTGGGCAACATTTGCCGCCCGCCGCCCTAACAACCCATTAATAAAGAGAGGCCGTTACCTTGGCAAAGGGCTCTCCGTCAAATGATCGGTAAGGTTAACGGTTCCATCGAAAGATGGCGCCGATACGGCGATTTAACGCTCCGTTAACCATACACCCGGCAATGTCTGCCTAGCGGGCGCGCGGGGGCAGCGGCTTGCGGGGAGACTGCGATGGGAATGTCCGACCTGCCGATCCTGTCGATGCTCAAGTCGCGCATGCTCTGGCATGAGGAGCGCCAGCGTGTCCTCGCCGAGAACGTCTCTAACGCCGATACGCCGTCCTACCGCGCCAAGGACCTGTCGCCATTGCGGTTCGACGACCAGATGATGGCGATGACGCAGCCGGGCTCGGCGCAACCAGGTTCGGGCGTAGCCATGGTGCAGACCGCGAGCGGACATATGGGCGGCTCCGCCATGTCGGTCGGCAGTCAGTTCCGCGCGGATTCGAAGAACAACTACGAGGTTCGCCCGACCGGCAACGCGGTGAGCCTCGAGGACGAGATGATGAAAGTCGCCGCCAACCAGATGGATTATCAGGCCGCCACCGCGCTCTACACGCGCAGCCTCGCGCTGCTCAAGACTGCGATGGGCAAACGCTAACCGATTTGCGCTGACGCGCCGAGACGAAACAGGACGGAGACGCAGCATGGATTTCGTCAAGAGCATGAGCATCGCCGCCTCTGGCCTGCGTGCACAGGCCGGCCGCATGCGCATCATCTCGGAGAACATCGCCAACGCGGACTCGACGCCGCGCGCGCCCGGCGCCGAACCCTATCGCCGCAAGATCCTCACCTTCCGTTCGGAGATGGATCGCGCGCTCGGCGCACAGGTGGTCGAGATGGGGCCGACGCGGACCGATACGTCGGATTTCCGCATCAAATACGAGCCCGGTCATCCATCCGCCGATGTCAACGGCAACGTGAAATACCCGAACGTCAACATGCTGGTTGAGATGACCGACATGCGCGAGGCCCAGCGCTCCTATGAGGCCAACGTCAATGTCATCGGCGCGACGCGCCGGATGATCCAGCGCACCATCGACATTCTCAAGGCCTGAGGTTTTTCGCCATGGCATCTCCGATTGCAGCGACCAATGCCTACGCCGCGATGGCGCGGCTGGCCGATCCGTCCGGCGCGGCCGGCGTCGCGAAATCCATCTCCGGCGGAGCCGACGGCGGCAGCTTCGGCCAGATGCTCTCCGACGCGCTGCATTCGGTCGCGGAGACCGGGCGCCGGTCCGACGCGCAGGCGCGCGGGATGGCGCAGGGCAAGGCCGATCTGGTCAACGTCGTCACCGCTGTCTCCGAGACAGAGGTGGCGATCGACGCGGTGGTCGCGGTGCGCGACCGCGTGATCCAGGCTTACGAAGACATCATGAAGATGCCGATCTGATCCGGATCGGCGTAAACTCCTACAGCGATTCTCAAAAAGGTTCGTCATGACCGGCCCCGAAGTGCTCGACGTCGCCCGCGATGCGATCGTCACCATCATCGTGGTGTCGGCGCCGGTGATGCTGGTCGGTCTCGCCGTCGGCGTCGCGATCTCGCTGTTGCAGGCGCTGACTCAGATTCAGGAAATGACGCTGGCCTTCGTGCCGAAGATCCTCGCGATCTTCGTCACGCTGCTGATCGCGCTGCCGTTCATGGCGCAGGCCCTGCAGGGCCAGATGACCCGTGTCGCCGCGCGCATCGTCGCCGGCGGCTGACGCGGAATGCGCATCGACATTTCCTTCCTGCCGGCGCTGGCGCTGGCCTTTATCCTGATCTTCGCGCGGATCGGCGTCATGGTGATGCTGCTGCCGGCGATCGGCGAGAGCGCGATGCCGGCGCGCATGCGTCTGACGCTGGCGCTGCTGCTCTCGGCGATCCTGCTGCCGCTGCATCGCACCGAATATGCGGTCGATACGTCGTCCTACGGTGCGATGCTGACGATGCTTGGTAAAGAGATGCTGGTCGGCGCGACGCTCGGCATCACCGTGCGGCTGACGCTCTCGGCGCTGCAGGTCGCCGGCACCGTGGTGGCGCAGCAGCTTGGGCTCGGTTTCGTCACGGCGGTCGATCCGACCCAGGGCGGCCAGCAGAACGTGATCGTCGGCAATTTCCTTGCGGTGCTGGCGGTGACGATGATCTTCGCCACCGACATGCACCATCTGGTGATCGCCGCGCTGAACGACAGCTACCGGCTGTTTCGTCCCGGCGACGTGCCGATCCCCGGCGACATCGCCGATCTGGTGACGCGGACGGTCGCGTCGGCGTTTCGCATCGGCATCCAGTTGTCGGCGCCGTTCCTGGTGTTCGGCCTATTGTTCAATCTCGGTCTCGGCATTCTCTCGCGACTGATGCCGCAGATGCAGGTGTTCTTCGTCGCGTTGCCAGTCTCGATCCTGGTGGGGCTCATGCTGCTGGTGCTGGTCGTCAGCGCGATGATGGGTTCCTACCTCGACTATCTCGGAAGTGTCCTCGGCGAACTGACGCGCTGAGCGGGGGACCGAGATGGCCGAGGGACAGGACGATACCGAGAAAACAGAAGACCCTACCCAAAAGCGCTTGGACGATGCGCTCAAGCGCGGCGACGTCGCCAAGAGCCAGGAGCTCAATACCTGGTTCATCTTCGCGGCGGCGGCGCTCGCCCTGTCCGCGTTCTCCGGCAGCATGGGCTCCGGGCTGACCACGACCTTCCGCGGCCTGATCGCCAATGCGCATATGCTGCGCGCCGACGGTCCGGGCCTGATGCGGCTCGTCGACAAGCTCGGCCTCGAAGTGCTGGCGGCGATCGCAATCCCGATGCTGCTGCTGATGCTGGCGGCGCTCGGCGCCAATCTGGTGCAGCACCGTTTCGTCTGGTCGGCGGAATCGGTCACGCCGAAATTCTCGAAGATCTCGCCGCTCGCCGGCATCAAGCGCCTGTTCTCGAAAATGGCGATCGCCAATTTCGTCAAAGGCATTTTCAAGCTGGTGCTGATTGGCACCGTGCTCACGGTATTGATGTGGCCGGAGCGTAATCGGCTTGAACTGCTGGTGTGGACGGACCCGCTCGCGTTGATGCCGCTGATCATGGCGTTGTCGATGAAACTGATGGGAGCGGTGGTGGCCATCCTGGCGATCGTTGCGGCCGCCGACTTCTTCTTCCAGTACCGGCAGTGGTACGAGCGGCAGAAGATGTCGCTGCAGGAGATCAAGGACGAATTCAAGCAGACCGACGGCGACCCGGCGGTCAAAGGCAAGATCCGCCAGTTGCGCCAGAAGCGCATGGCCAAGCGCATGATGGCGGCGGTGCCAAAGGCGACCGTGGTCATCACCAACCCGACGCACTATTCGGTCGCGCTGCAATACGAGAAGGGGATGCAGGCGCCGATCTGCGTCGCCAAGGGCGTCGATGCGGTGGCGTTCCGCATCCGCAAGATCGCCGGAGAACACCAGATTCCGACGGTGGAGAACGTGCCGCTGGCGCGCGCGCTCTATGCCACCGTCGAGGTCGATCAGGCGATCCCGCCGGAACATTACAAGGCGGTTGCGGAAGTGATCGGCTACGTCATGCGGCTGCGCCATTCCCTGCGGCATTGATATGGCTCAGGCTGGAAACGCGTGCGGAACTACTTGCGCAAGGCCGTCGGCCTGGGGCACTGAGGACGTGGTCGATCACGAATCAGGGCGCGCCGGTGGCGCGCGGCAGGGCGCTCTGCGGCGATGACAGCGCAGCTCAAGGATACAGGCAGCGGGCCGGCGACGGCTCCGGCCGGCGACGTGCCGCAAGGCGCGGCCGGTTCGGCGCGCGAGCCGTCCAGCCGCCAGGCTTACGACCGCAGCGACCGCGCGCCGCGCAGCGGCAGCGTCGGGCTGGTCGTGCTGATCGCGGTGGCCCTGGTCGGAACCGCGGCGGGCCTGATCTATATCGGCCGCACCCATGCCGAGCCGTACATCATGGCGGTGCTGGCGTTCCTCGCCACCATCGGCGTGTTCTCGCTGTTCGCCATGGCGGCCGGCATCCTGCAGACGCAGGGGCAGGCGGGCGTCCATCCGCTGACCAAGGTGCTGGCCGACGGTGCGCCGGACGGGCTGATGGTCACCGACCGGTCCGGGCGCGTGTTCTACGCCAACGCTGCTTACCTCGATCTGATCCATTCCACCGGCCCCGACGATGTGCGGCCGATCGAGCGCGCCTTCGCCGGCGATCCGGAGGTGTCCGAGGCGATCTACCGGCTGATGAAGGCGGGCCGCGAGGGCCAGCCGCTGCAGGAGGAAATCCGGCTCGGCGGCGCCGATGGCGAGGCCGCGCGCTGGTTGCGGCTGCGCGTGCGGCCGCTCGGCGACAGCAAGCACGACCGCAACCTCGCGGTCTGGTCGGTTGCCGACATCACCCGTGATCGCGCGCGCCAGGAGAACGTGTTTCAGGAGTTGCAGCACGCGATCGATTATCTCGATCATGCGCCCGCCGGCTTCTTCTCGGTCGATCCCGCCGGCTCGGTGGTCTATCTCAATGCGACGTTGGCGAGCTGGCTCGAGCAGGATCTGGCGCAGGTCGGCACCGGCACGCTGCGGCTTGCCGATATCGTCGCCGGCGATGGAGCCGCGCTGCTCACCGCGTTCAACGCCGCGCCGGGCGACGTCAAGACCGAGATGATCGATCTCGATCTCAAGACGCGTACCGGAAAATCGCTGCCGGTGCGGCTGTTCCACAAGGTTGCGTTCGGTGCCGACGGGACCGCCGGTCTGTCGCGCACGCTGGTGCTCAACCGCGCCCGCGAGGAGGGCGCAGACCCGCTGCGCGCCGCCGAAGTGCGCTTCATGCGCTTCTTTCAGAACACGCCGATGGCGATCGCGACGGTGGATCGCTCGGCGCGCATCGCGCGGTCGAACGGTCTGTTCGCGCGAATGTTCCAGGACGTGCTCAAGGACGACGAGCGCTCGATCCTCGCGGTGATCGCCGACCGCGATCGCGGCGCGGTCGAGACCATGATCCGCAAGAGCGCCGACGCGCAGGGCGAGATCGCTCCGGTCGATGTCTCGCTCTCCGGTCCCGGCGAGCGCTCGGCGACGTTCTTCGTCACACCGGTCGACGAGGCAGACCGCGACGGCGAAGCGGCGATCATCTATGTGCTGGAGACGACGCTGCAGCGCGCGCTGGAGAACCGCGCCAACCAGCAGCAGAAGATGGATACCGTCGGCCAGCTCGCCGGTGGTATCGCGCACGACTTCAACAACGTCTTGTCGGCCATCATGATGGCCACCGACTTCCTGCTGAACGCGCATAAGCCGACCGATCCGTCGTTCTCCGACATCATGCAGATCAAGCAGAACGCCAATCGTGCGGCGTCGCTGGTCCGGCATCTGCTGGCGTTCTCGCGGCGGCAGACGCTGCGGCCGCAGGTGCTCGATCTCGGCGAGCGATTGAGCGATCTCGGTATGCTGCTCAAGCGTCTGCTCGGCGAGAAGGTGTCGCTCGACGTTGTGCACGGCCGCGATCTGTGGCCGGTGAAAGCGGACCTGTCTCAGTTCGAGCAGGTGATCGTCAATCTTGCGGTCAATGCGCGCGACGCGATGCCGAACGGCGGCAATCTCACGGTGCGCACCGCCAATGTGGTTGCCGCCGATGCGGCGAAGCTGCCGTACAAGGGCTTGCCGGCGGCGGACTATGTGCGCATCGAGGTGGCGGATACCGGCACCGGCATTCCCGCCGACATCGTCGACAAGATCTTCGAGCCGTTCTTTTCGACCAAGGACGTCGGCAAGGGGACGGGTCTCGGCCTGTCCACGGTCTATGGCATCGTCAAGCAGACCGGCGGCTTCGTCTATGTCGATTCCGATATGGGGCGCGGCACCGTATTCAGTATCTTCCTGCCGCGGCACATTCCCGGCGACGAGCCGGTCGCGCTGCCGCCGGCGGCGGAAGCGCCGGCGTCCGGCGTCATCGATGCCGCCGACGAGGTCAAGAAGGTCGCGGTCGATCTCACCGGGCAGGGCACGATCCTGCTGGTGGAAGACGAGGACGGCCTGCGCGCGCTCAACGCGCGCGGTCTGGCCTCGCGGGGCTACAAGGTGCTGCAAGCCGGTAACGGCGTCGAGGCGCTCGAGGTGATGGCTGAGGAGCCGGAGATCGATCTCGTCGTCTCCGACGTGGTGATGCCGGAGATGGACGGCCCGACGCTGCTGCGTGAAATGCGCCAGCAGAAGCCGGAACTAAAGATGATCTTCGTCTCCGGCTATGCCGAAGAGGCGTTCCAGAAGAGTCTGCCGGAGGGCGAGAAGTTCTCGTTCCTTGCCAAGCCCTTCACGCTCAAGCAACTGGTCGCGGCGGTGAAGGAGACGATGGAGTCCTGAGCGCTGCTGCGCTGCAGGATGGTCAGGGTCCGCATCCGGGTGCAGGATGGCGCCGCTCTCTCCGGGTTGGCGTCTCAGGGTGTGCGTCATGGCAGTCGAATCCGACGAGTCCCGCCGCAAGGCATTCGAGCATCTCAAGCTGGCGAAGCTGTCGCGATCGCTGGACGAACGGCGTGGCCATCGCGCGATCGCCCGCAGCTACGAGGCTTTGGCCGAGACGGAGCGATGGCTGGAAAGCGCCGCCAAGCGGCGGCCGGCGGTTCCGCCGAAGCCGCCCGGTTCCAGCACCTAGATTCTGGCTTAAAGCCTGATGATTTAAGGCTTTTACCCCTGCGACCCTGACGCATCTTATCAAGCCGCGGATGTCCCCCCATATTGCGGGCAATGTCGGCATGAACCGGCATCCAGAGGGAACACCAAAGGCTCATCCATGCGATCCATTCGCTCCGTTTTTGCCCTGAGTGCCGTTGCCGCCGCGCTGATCCTGATCGCCGGCAGCCTCGCCGATGCGCGTCCGGGCGGCGGCGGCAGCCGCGGTTCACGCACTTTTTCCGCGCCGCCCGTGACCAACACGGCGCCTCGCACCGCGGCTCCGCTCGAGCGCACCATGACCCAGCCGACGCGCCCCGGCGCGACGGCTGCGCAGGGCGCGGGTGCTGCCGCCGGTGGTGGCTTGTTCAGCCGTCCGGGTCTGCTCGGCGGTCTCGCGGCCGGCTTCCTCGGCGCTGGCCTGTTCGGCCTGCTCGCCGGACAGGGCCTGTTCGGCAACATGGCCGGCTTTGCTTCCATCATCGGCCTGCTGCTGCAGGTGGCGCTGGTGGTGATCGTCGCCCGCTTGCTCTGGGCCTGGTGGCAGCGTCGCCAGCAGGGCCTCGCCTTCGCCGGCCCGATGCAGCGTAACCAGCAGGGTGGTTCGCCGGGTGGCCCCACCGGGCCTCTGTCCGGTCTCGGATTGGGTGGCGGCACGGGCGCGGCAGCGGGTGCCGCCGCGGCGGCGCCGGTCGATGACGTGACCATCGGCAAGGATGACTACGACGCTTTCGAGCAGGCGCTCGGTGAGATCCAGACCGCTTACGGGCGCGAGGATCTCGGGACGCTCCGCCGTCTCGCGACGCCGGAAATGCTGTCGTACTTCTCGGAAGATCTCGCCGCCAATGCCAGCCGCGGCGTGCGCAACGAGATTTCCGACGTGCATCTGCTGCAGGGCGATCTCGCCGAAGCGTGGAGCGAGGGCGCGACCCAGTATGCGACGCTGGCGATGCGGTTCTCGCTCAATGACCGTCTGGTGTCGCGTGACAACGGACAGGTGGTCGAGGGCGGTCCGCAGGAGGTCACGGAATTGTGGACCTTCATGCGCTCGCGCGGCGGCCACTGGATCCTCTCCGCGATCCAGGCGGCCTGACCGCCGCTGCATCGGTAGAGAGCTGAAACAACAAACGGCCCGGCGAAACGATCGCCGGGCCGTTTTGATTCAGCACCTTGTCGCTGTCAGATCAGGCGTCGTCGGCGGCGGGAACGGCGACGATGTCGTCCGCTTCCGGCTTGTCCGGCGCGAGCGACGGGCTCGCCGGATCGATCGCGCGGATCGTCCGTGTCGGCGGGGGGGCGACCTTTTCATTGCGGCGCTCGAATCTGACGCCGATCTGGTTGTTTTCGCGCCAGACCACGGTGCAGTAGCGCTTCGGCGCATTGCGTTGCGCCAGCAGCAGAATGAACTGGGCGGGAATGTTTGCGTTGTTGCCGACTTCCAGGCGCGCGCCGGAATCGGACACATCCGACAGCAGGCAGCTCACCCGCTGTTCGTCATCCAGGGCGATCCAGGCGGAGTACCGCAAAGGCTTCCGCGGTGATTTGCGTTTGTCGGACTTCATTGCACTTGCTCGACTGGCCGTTCACGGGCGAGCCGCCGTCATTCCCCACGGATGGAACTTTAACGCCACGTTTGTTACCAATTCATAAAATTGGCGCGTGCGCCGCTTCCCGCGGCGGTGATTGACCCGCCCGCGCAAATCCTGTTTACGTGCGTCCGCAACGCGGTTTTCGGCTTCTTTGCGGTCCTGTGCTGTCGGCACGGCACGGAAAACTCCAAAAATCGGGATGGTTGCCGTCCGGGCGATGAGCGCCGGGGCGTCTTTCTGCGCACATAAGGAAATGCGATGGCTGTCGGCACTGTGAAGTTCTTCAATACCCAAAAGGGATACGGGTTCATTCAACCGGAGGATGGATCGAGCGACGTGTTCGTTCACATCTCGGCGGTGGAACGCGCCGGCATGCGCTCGCTGATGGAAGGCCAGAAGATCAGCTACGAGGTTCTGACCGAGCGCGGCCGTCCGGCCGCCGCCAACCTCGCTGCCCTCTGACCCTCTCGGCGGTCTTTGAGAGAAGGCCCGGCCTCGCGCCGGGCTTTTTTTATGCCGTCGGCCGAGCCCGGTCCGAGGGGTGGACAAAGTGCCGCAAGGCGGGCTGCCGGGATGAAAATCTAAGCTCCGGTGTTGATGCCCAAACAGGGTATCCGGCCGGATGCCGATAAAAGGGAGGAATTCCATGAAGACGCTGACACTGCTGGCGACCGCTGCGGTGCTGTCGCTGGGCGCCACGGGCGCGGCGCACGCCCAGGCTTCCGCCATGACGTTTTTTGTCACCAGCGTGGGCGTGGGCAATGGCGGCGATCTGGGCGGCCTCGCCGGCGCCGATGCGCATTGCCAGAAGCTCGCGACTGCGGCCGGCTCGACCGGCAAGACCTGGCGCGCTTATCTCAGCACTCAGGGTCAGGGCGCGGTGAACGCCAAGGACCGGATCGGTAAGGGACCGTGGCAGAACGCCAAGGGCGCTGTGATCGCCAAGGACGTGGCCGAACTGCACGGCACCAACAATCTGACCAAGCAGACGGCGTTGAGCGAAAAGGGCGACGTCATCAACGGCCGTGGCGACACGCCGAACCGGCATGACGTTCTCACCGGCTCGCAGGCCGACGGCACCGCCTTTGCCGGCGCCGACGACCGCACCTGCAAGAACTGGACGAGCAGCACCCAGGGCGCGGCGATGGTCGGCCATTCGGATCGTACCGGTCTCGACGACAGTGCCCCGGCGAAGTCCTGGAACACCTCGCATCCGTCGCGCGGTCAGGGTGGCGGTTGCACGCAAGCCGACCTGCGCGGCACGGGCGGTGACGGCCTGCTGTACTGCTTCGCCGCCAACTAAAGCGTTTTCGAGCGCGCATCGATTGCACGGTCGGAAGCCGCGCCGGTTCACCGGCGCGGCTTTTCTTTCACCGTTGGCACGGTTGGAGAGGCGATTACCGCTTGGCGGTGCGCTTGCCTGCGCGCTTGGTCGTCCGCTTGCTCTTGCGAGTGGATTTTGCCGTTGACGTCTTTTTTGATGTCTTGGTTTTCGTTGTGACGCCGGTGGCGTTGATGCTCGCAGCCTTGACGCTCGCAGCCTTGGCGGCCTCGCGCTTCTTGCGGCGCAGACGCTTCAGCCGCTCCTCGGCGCGCAGCTTCTTGCGCTTGTTGATGCAGCTCGGACACAGGCAGCCGATCGGCTTGATGAAGGCGTTCCAGTAGTCCTTGCCGTAGTCGTAAGTGATTTCCTGGCCGGGCTCGATGTTCTTGATCGCCCGCAGGATCACCTTGCCGCCCTTGCGGCCGTCGGCGCGCTTGCCGAGCAGGATGTCCGACTCCGCGTTCGGCCGGCAGCTATGGTTGCCGTAGCGCGCGATATTGCTGCGCGCCTTGCCGTCGATGGTCCAGCGGCTGTTGATCTCGTACATGTAGCGCGACCCGCGCGCTTCCAGGCGATCCGCCTCCGCATTGCTGATGCGGGGGCCTTTGTATTCGATGAAGATGGTGCGTTTTTTGATGGGGTGGGTGGCGAACAGGCCGAGGCCGGTTCGCGACCGCCCAACGCGGAGCGGGAGGCGTGACATAATCGCCTCTTAGCGCCGATTCTCGCGATTTCAAACGGTTGGCGCGCCCCGGAACGCATCGGGAGCGCGACCAGTTGTGGAAATGTCGCCGCTGATCGATTTCGAGGCAGGAAGAACGTCATGCGTTACGAGCTTTACTACTGGCCGGATATCCAGGGGCGCGGCGAGTTCGTCCGGCTCGCTCTGGAAGAGGCGGGGGCCGATTACGTCGACGTGGCGCGCGGCCGTGGCGGTCTGGCGAAGCTTCAGCGTCTGATGCGCGGGGGCGATCATCCCGCTTTCGCGCCGCCATTCCTCAAGGCCGGACGGGTGATGGTCGCGCAGACGGCGGCGATCCTGCTCTATCTCGGCGAGCGGGAAGGGCTCGCTCCGCGCGCGGCCGCGCAACGCCTGTGGGTGCATCAGCTTCAGCTCACGGTCGCTGACATGGTGGCGGAGGTGCATGACACCCATCATCCGATCGCCTCCAGTCTTTATTACGAGGACCAGCGCCGCGAGGCTGCGCGCCGGTCGCGGCATTTCGTGGCGGAGCGGGTGCCGAAATTTCTCGGCTACTTCGAGGGCATCCTCCGGCGCGCGCCTTATCTCGCCGGCCGCTCGGTGAGTTATGCCGACCTTTCGCTGTTCCAGATGATGGCGGGGCTGGATCATGCCTTCCCGCGATCGGCCAAACGGTGGCGGCGCAAGTTTGCCCGCTGTGCCGGGCTCGCTGAGCGTGTCGCGGACCGCCCGCGCATCGCCGCTTACCTCGCGTCCGATCGGCGCATTCCGTTCAACACGATGGGCATCTTCCGGCATTACCCGGAACTCGACCGGGTCTGATCACTCCCACAGAGTTCCGTGGATATTGATGGGTCATGATCGCTCTTTATTAAGACTCTTGATACTACCACCCAAGGTAAGGCGGGCCGGTCGCCCGCCGCAGACATTTGCCGCAAGGACATGCCTTTGGCGGAATGGTCGAATGTCGCGTTGCTGGCCGGCGACGCCCTGATCTACTTCACCGTTCTCGCGGTGCTCTTTCGCGCGCGTGCACGGCTGGGGATCGGCGCGTTCTTCTGCGCGCTCGGGGTGATGCACTTCCTCGAGACCTATCTCGCCTCGACCTTCTACGTCGCCTTGCCCGCCGGCATCGTCGCGTCTCCCGGCTCGACCATCCTGTTCACCGGCAAGCTGATGCTGCTGTTGCTGGTCTATATCCGCGAGGATGCGCGGATGGTGCGCCAGCCGATCTACGGCCTGCTGATCGGCAATCTGTTGCTGTTCGCGCTCGCCTTCGTGATGCGCCAGCATCTGCCGACGGCGCTGACCCCCGACCGTTTCGCCGATCTTGGGTTCCTCGACGAGATGGGCGCGCTGATGGTGTGGGGAACGCTGATCCTGTTCGCGGACTGCATTCTCATCATCCTGCTCTACGAGCGGTTGCGCGGCGCGTTCGGCAATGCCTTGCTGCCGCGCATCGCGCTGACCGCTGCCGCGGTGATGACGTTCGACCAGTTCATGTTCTATGCCGGACTGCGGTTTCTCACCGGCGCCGACCTTACCGTACTGTTCGGCGGTTGGGCGGCGAAGATGGGTGCCGTCGCGCTCTATAGCGGGTTGGTGACCGCCTATCTCACCGTGTTCGAGAAGGCCGCGTTCGGCCAGACCGGTGCGCCGCGCATCGCCGATGTGTTCGATCTGCTCACCTATCGCGAGCGTTACGAGGATCTGCTGGCGCGCAGCGGCCGTGATGCGCTGACCGGCGCGCTCGACCGTGGCCGGCTGGAAACGCAAGGGCGCGACGTTATCGCCCGTGCGGCCACCGCCGGCGTTTCGGTGAGCCTGCTGCTGATCGACATCGACCACTTCAAAACCTTCAACGACCGGTTCGGCCATGCGCGCGGCGATGCCGTGCTGCGCCAGATCGCGTCCGAGATCATGACGACGGTGCGCGCGGCCGACCTCACGTTCCGCTTCGGCGGCGAGGAGTTCGTGGTGCTGGCCGAAGGGCTCAATGCCGAGCAGGCCGTCGTGCTTGGCGAGCGGCTGCGCGCGGCGATTGCCGCGAGCGGGGCGGGGACGTCACGTGTCACCGTCTCGATGGGCGTGTCCACCTGTGCGTCGGACGCCGCCGACTACGACAGCCTGTTCGAGATTGCCGACCGGCGCCTCTATCGCGCGAAGGCGGCGGGCCGCAATTGCGTGGTCGGCGAGCGCGCGGTCAATGTCAGCCAGCCGGTGCGGCTGGTGCATCAGGCGAGCTGACGCGTCTGCCGTCGGTTGCGCTTGCAACGCGTCACATTCGTTACCGCCGTGTCGAGGCCAGCGTCTGCTCGCGCTCGTTGCGCGTGAGCGGAGCCGGCTGCAGATCGGGGCTGCCCTTGACGCCGCCGAGCGCGGCGCGGGCGCGCTCGTCTTCCGTCGGCCGCTCGTCTGGCGCGAGCGAAGGAGCGGCATGCGTCATCGACGGGGGTGACGGCTGGCGGTCGTCGCGATCATAGAGCGCATAGGTGCGTTCGTCGGCTGCCGCCTTTTCCAGCGGCGTGCGCTTTCGCCATGCGAATATTGCGTAAGCGATGGCGGCGATCAGCAGCAGCGGGCCGATGACGGCCATCAGCAGTTCCGGAATGCCTGAGGTATTCATGCGGCCGCTCCCGTGATGGTCTGGCGGACCAACGAATGACGGCGTACGAGCGTTCCGCTCCCCGTGGAACAGGCACGGCACCGGAAACGCGTCAGCGCTCCAGCAATGCGACGATCTGATCCACCGCCAGGGTTGGCGTCAGCGTGCCGGCGGCGACGGCGGCCTCAGCATCCTTCAATCGCGTGCGGATCGCCGGATCATGGCGCAGCCGCGCGAACAGACGCTCCTCCAGCATCGCCCACATCCACTTCACCTGCTGCGCGCGGCGCTGCGCGGCCAGTTCTCCGGATGCCGTCATGCGCTGACGATGGGTCACGACGTCCTGCCACAGCGCGGCGATGCCGTCGCCGGTGAGCGCCGAATAGGTCACGACCGGCGGCGTCCAGGTCGGCGAGCGCGGCGTGAGGATATGCAGCGCCGCGCGATAGTCGGCGGCAGCGGCCTTGGCGCGCTTGATATTGTCGCCATCGGCTTTGTTGACGGCGATCATGTCGGCCAGTTCGATCAGGCCCTTCTTGATGCCCTGCAATTCGTCGCCGGCGCCGGGCAGCATCAAAGCAAGAAAGAAATCGGTCATGTCGGCGACAGTGGTTTCCGATTGGCCGATGCCGACCGTTTCCACCAGCACGATGTCGTAGCCGGCGGCCTCGCACAGCAGCATGGTCTCGCGTGTCTTCGCTGCGACGCCGCCGAGCGTGCCGGATGACGGCGAGGGCCGGATGAAGGCATGGTCGTGCGCGGATAGTCGCGCCATGCGCGTCTTGTCGCCGAGGATCGAGCCGCCGGTCCGGGTCGAGGACGGATCGACTGCCAGCACCGCGACCTTGTGGCCTTGTTCGATCAGCGACAGGCCGAGCGCATCGATGGTGGTCGACTTGCCGACACCGGGAACCCCGGTGATGCCGACACGCATCGCCTTGCCGGTGTCGGGCAGCAGCTTCTGCAGCAGCCGCTGCGCCGCCTCGCGATGATCGGTGCGCTTGCTCTCGATCAGCGTGATGCCGCGCGCGAGCGAGGCGCGTTCGCCGGCGCGGATGCCGGCCGCGAGCGCGGCAATGTCGGGCGCGGCTTTTGCGGAGGTTGCGGGGGAGGCGGGTTTCACGGTTCGTATTTCTTGACGTCGTCGCCCGGCCGCTCGCCGCCGAACAGCGCGCGGCCTTGGTCGGATAAATGCACCGCGAAATCCTGCCACGGCAAGGCGATCGTGTAGATGCCTTCGACGTAGGGGCCGACGGCGTAAGGCTGATAGTGGAACGTCAGTCCTGCGCTCTTGCCCGGTTCGGTCGAGGGCGTCAGCGTCACCGGGCCGAGCGCCAGCAGCTTCGGCTCGATCCCCTTGAGCCATTCCGGATCGTCGATCGACTCCTGTGGGATGCCGCGCTTCTTCTTCTCGGCGTTGATCGTGGTGCGCAGCAGCGCGGCGAGCGCGGTCATGGTCGCGCCACCATCGGCCGTTTCCGCGAACAACGGGCGGATGCTGACGCGCTTGTTCTGCGCGCCGTCCCACAGGATCGTCTCGATCTGCGTGTTCGGATGCGCGCCGCCCGTGTTGAGATAGTCGGACCGCAGCACGCTGACATAGCGGCCGACCACCGAGGCCGCTTCGTATTCGCGCTCCAGCGCCCAGTGCACGCCGTTCTCGCGGATATAAGCCTCCTCGCGCAGCGCCTTGGCGGCGTCCTTGCGCCATTTGGCGGCCCAGCGGTCACCCTCGCGCCGGCAGTCGGCGGCGAGCTTCGGCAGGCTCTTGATGGTCTCGTCGAGCGAAACCTTGATCTCGGCGAAATTGGACGAGGTGACAGCGCGCTTCGGCTGGGCATCAGCACTGTCCGCAGATAGGAACGTCGCCAGCCCGATCAGAGACAGCGCGGCGAGCCGGACAAGGCGGTCGCTCACTCCGCCGCCTCTTGGGTGTGGCCGAGATGCTTGGCGAGCTTGCGCAGCAGATCGACGGCGGCTTCGGCGATCACGGTGCCGGGGGGAAAGATCGCCTCGGCGCCGGATTTATAAAGCGCGTCGTAATCCTGCGGCGGCACGACGCCACCGACCACGATCATGATGTCGCCGCGGCCCTGCTTGGCGAGTTCGGCTTTCAGTTCCGGCACCAGCGTGAGATGCGCGGCGGCGAGCGAGGAGACGCCGAGCACATGCACGTCATTCTCCACTGCCTGCCGCGCGGCTTCTGCCGGCGTTGCGAATAGCGGGCCGATATCGACGTCGAAGCCGAGGTCGGCGAACGCCGAGGCGATCACCTTCTGGCCGCGATCGTGGCCGTCCTGACCGATCTTGGCGACCAGCAGGCGAGGGCGGCGGCCTTCCGCCACCTCGAATGCCTCGACCAGCTTGCGCACCTGTTCGACCGCGCCGGTCATGCCGACCTCCCGCTTGTAGACGCCGGTGATCGCCTTGATCTCGGCGCGATGGCGGCCATAGACCGCTTCGAGCGCCGAGGAAATTTCGCCGACGGTCGCCTTGGCGCGCGCCGCGTCGATGGCGAGCGCGAGCAGATTGCCGTTGCCGCCTTTGGCTGCGCGGGTCAGCGCCGCGAGTGTGTCCTTCACCGCAGCCGGATCGCGCTCGGCCTTGAGCCGGTTGAGCTTCTCGATCTGCTTGGCGCGTACGGCGGTGTTGTCGACCTTGAGCACGTCGAGTGGTGCTTCGTTCTCGGGACGATATTTGTTGACGCCGATCACCGACTGATGGCCGGCGTCGATGCGCGCCTGCGTCTTCGCGGCCGCTTCCTCGATCCGCAGTTTCGGAATGCCGGCCTCGATCGCCTTGGTCATGCCGCCGAGGTCTTCGACCTCCTGGATATGATCCCACGCCTTGCGGGCGAGATCGTAGGTGAGCCGCTCGACATAGTAGGAGCCACCCCACGGATCGGCGATGCGGGTCGTGCCGCTTTCCTGCTGCAGCAGGATCTGCGTGTTGCGCGCGATCCGCGCCGAGAAGTCGGTCGGCAGCGCCAGCGCCTCGTCGAGCGCGTTGGTGTGCAGCGACTGGGTGTGGCCCTGGGTCGCGGCCATCGCCTCGATGCAGGTGCGCGTCACGTTGTTGAACACGTCCTGCGCCGTCAGCGACCAGCCCGAGGTCTGGCAGTGGGTGCGGAGCGCCAGCGAGCGCGCATCCTTCGGCTCGAACGGCTTGATCAGCTTCGCCCACAGGAGACGCGCGGCCCGCATCTTGGCGACTTCCATGAAGAAGTTCATGCCGATCGCCCAGAAGAACGACAGGCGTGGAGCAAAGCTGTCGACAGGCAGGCCCGCCGCGATCCCGGCGCGGATGTAATCGACGCCATCGGCCAGCGTATAGGCGAGTTCAAGATCCGCCGTCGCCCCGGCCTCCTGCATGTGATAGCCGGAGATCGAGATGGAATTGAACTTCGGCATATTCTGCGAGGTATAGGCGAATATGTCGGAGATAATGCGCATCGACCCGGCCGGCGGGTAGATATAGGTGTTGCGCACCATGAATTCTTTGAGAATGTCGTTCTGGATGGTGCCGGAGAGCTTGTCAGGCGACACGCCCTGCTCTTCCGCCGCGACGATATAAAGCGCCAGGATCGGCAGCACCGCGCCATTCATCGTCATCGACACGCTCATCTTGTCGAGCGGGATGCCTGAAAACAGCGTGCGCATGTCATAGATCGAATCGATCGCCACCCCGGCCATGCCGACGTCGCCGGCAACGCGCGGATGGTCGCTGTCATAGCCGCGATGGGTGGCGAGATCGAAGGCGACCGACAACCCCTTCTGCCCGGCCGCGAGATTGCGGCGGTAGAAGGCGTTGGAATCCTCGGCCGTGGAGAAGCCGGCATATTGCCGGATCGTCCAGGGCTGGTTGACATACATGGTGGGATAGGGGCCGCGCACGAAGGGCACGATCCCCGGCAGGCTGTCGACGAAGTCGATGCCGGCGAGATCCGCCTCGCCGTAGCGCGGCTTGACCGCGAGCCCTTCGGGCGTGAGCCAGGTCTCGCCGGCGGCAGCGGGATCGCCGCCGTCGAGGGCGGGCCGCGCGAAGGCGATATCGGCGAAGTTCGGGATGCGGGTCATGACACCCTCATTTTATCATAGGCCGCCTGCAGTGTCGCGAGCGCGTCGCCGCCGGCGACGATGAAGTCGCCGACGCCCGCCGCCCGCAGCCCGGCTTCCAGATCGCCGGGCCGGCCCGCCAGATAGATATGCCTTGCGCCGGCGCCGTGCAGGGCCTGCGCGGCGGCCACGGCGTGGGCCGCATAGACCTTGTCCGAGGAGCACAGGCAGACCAGCGCCGCGCCCGACTGCCTGAACGCCGCCACGAGCGCGGCCGGATCGGTGGAACCCTCGCTGTCGACCGCTGCGATGCCGCCGGTTTCGAAGAAGCTCTTGGCGAAGGTCGCGCGCGCCGTGAAGTCCGCCGCCGTGCCGAGGTTGGCGAGCAGCACCTGCGGCCGCCTGCCGGTATCGCGCAGCATGCGGTCCGAGGCGTCGCGCAAGGCCTCGAACGGCGCGGCGAAGCGGATCGGCGTGAGCGCCTCGAAGGCGATCTTCGCCGCACCTGAGGGAGGCAGCGCCACCGGCCTGGCGTCGAGCACCGTCGGCGCCTTCTCGTTCAGGTTGGGGAATTCGCTCGCGCCGGTGAGCACGTCCTTGCGCCGCGCGACATTGGTCGCGCGCGCGGCGCGGGCCGCCGCCACTTTCGTCTGGATCAGGTTCTGTTCCAGCGCGGCGAAGGCGCCGCCGGCCTTCTCGATCTCCTGGAACAGCGCCCAGGCCGCCTCGCAGAGCTGCCGCGTCAGCGTCTCGATGCCGCCGGCGCCCGCGGCCGGGTCGGCGACCTTGGCGAGGTTGGATTCTTCCAGCAGCACGAGCTGGGTGTTGCGCGCGATGCGCCGCGCGAAGGCATCCGGCAGGCCGAGCGCCAGCGCGTGCGGCAGCACGGTGATGCTGTTGGCGCCGCCGAGTCCGGCGGCGAACACCGCCATGGTGGCGCGCAGCATGTTCACGTCGGAATCGCGCTGGGTCAGCATCCGCCACGCGGTGTCGGCGGCGATGAACAGGGGTTGCGGCGCAAGCCCGCAGCTCTCCTCGACGCGCGCCCACAACAGGCGCAGCGCGCGGAACTTCGCCATGGTCAGGAACTGGTCGGCGTCGGCGGCAAGCCGCGCGTAGACCATGCGCCGCGCATCGTCGAGCGCGATGCCGGCGTCCTCCAGCGCGCGCAGATAGGTGACGCCGCTGGCCAGCACGAAGGCCAGTTCCTGCGCCTCGGAGCCGCCCGCGTCGTGGATGACGCGGCCGTCGGCGGCAACGAACGGGCCGCGGAAGCCGGCGGATGCGAACGCGCGGACCGCGCCGCCCACGGCCCCGGCGATCTCGGACCATGGGGCGGGACTGCCGCCTGAAGCGGCGGCCGCGCCGATCGGATCGAGGCCGAAGCGCGCCTCGATTGTTGCGGGCGCGATGCCCTTCCGCCGCACGAGCTCGGCGAAATGGCCCGGTATGTCGCGCGTCTGCGGTCCGATCTCGAATTCGAGCGCGATGCCGGCGTCGAGATGGACGCCGTCGAGCGCGCGGGCCAGCGCGGCGGCGATGGGCTCCAGTCCGAAGCCGCGCGCGGCCTTTGATCCGGCGAACACCAGCGTGAGCCCGGTGGCGCCGTTCTCGAGGTCCTGTAGCGCCTGCGCGTTGGCCACGGCCGCGTCGGGATGGTCGATGCGCTGCATGATCTGCCACGGTGCAGCATCGGCGCGGCCGGGGATCGCGGCGGCGTCTCGCGCGCGCGCATAGATCGGCTCGATCCGCAGCCCGTCATAGGTCTTCGACTGCAGCTTCTCGATCGGTGCGCCCTTGAGCACGCCGTCCACCAGCTTGAGCCAGTCGCTGCGGGTGGCCGGCGGAAATTCGGCAGCGAGGGCGAGGGCGTCGGTTTCCGTGGACATTCAGCGGGTTAACTCCAGACAGCGGCGGCTGTGACCGGGCCAAAATGCCACGCGGCGGCGGGCAAGCCAATCGGTTGTTTCGGGCGTCAATGCAAGTCTGGCAGGCGTTCGATGCCAACGGTCGAGAGCCGCGCCAGCGCCTGCCGCGGCATCTGCCCGGCGATTTCGCGGTCCGGCGCGATCTCGGCGAGCGGCGCCAGCACGAAGGCCCGCTCGAACAGCCGCGGATGCGGCAGCGTCAACCCGGGCGTGTCGATGCGGAGGTCGTCATAGGCGATCAGGTCGAGATCGAGCGTGCGCGGCCCCCAGCGTCGCTCGCTGGCGCGGTCGCGGCCGAAGGCGCGCTCGATCCTGTGCAGGGTGAACAGCAGCGCGTGGGGATCGAGATCGGTCTCGATCGCCACGCAGGCGTTGACGAAGCGGGCCTGCTGCTCGTCGCCCCACGGCGGCGTGGCGTAGTCGGAGGAGCGGGCGAGCAGCGCGGCCTGCGCCATGCCGCAGATCCGGACGATGGCCTTCTCGAAGGTCGCGCGGACGTCGCCGACATTGCCGCCGAGCGCGATCAGGGCTTCGGCCATGGCTAGTGTTCCGTATCCGACGTTCGCTTTACTGTGCAGTGTCTTCCGAGCGAACGTCGGATACGAAAGAACACTAGCAATTTATAATTCGAGTGATCCTTTGGTTCTGACATTCGTAAAGTGCCTGCAATGAAATGACACGAATGTCAGAACCGGATCACTCGGCCCGCGCGCGGGTGATGACGACGCCGACATCGTCGAAGATCGCGGCGATCGGCGCGTGCGGCTTGTGCACCGTGACCTTGACCGCGCTGACGCGCGCGAAGGCGGCAAGGATCGCGTCCGCCACCGCGCCGGCGGCGCGCTCCAGCAGATAGTAGTTCTGGCCCTTGAAGGCCGCGCTCGCGGTGGTCACCACGTCGGAATAGGACACGGTGTCGGCGAGCTTGTCGGTGCGCGAGGAATCCGCGAGGTCGATGGACAGTTCGAGGTCGATCACGAAGCGCTGGCCGACCTCCGCCTCGTGCTCCATCACGCCGTGGCGGGCATGGATCAGAAGTCCCTTGATGAAGATGGTGTCGCTCATTGCTTGTCCTCGATCGCGCGCGCCACGCGCAAGGCCTGCACCGTTTCCGCCACGTCGTGGGCGCGGATGACGGCGGCGCCGCGCTGCGCCGCCAGAAGATGCGCCGCGAGCGAGCCGCCGAGCCGCTGCTGCGGCTCCGACGGCGTCACGCTGGCGATGAAGCGCTTGCGCGAAGCGCCGACCAGGATCGGCAGCCCGAATGCGGCGAGTTCGTCGAGCCGCGCCAGCGC
>JAHBZF010000044.1 GCA_019635575.1 Pseudolabrys sp.
CGCGAAGCTGTCCGAGATCAGCGCCTGGCGCATGCGCGGCAGCCTGCCGTTCTTGTCGAGCAGGCCGGAGCGATGCGTGACCCCGATCAGCGTGCCGGCGTTATCGAACACGTCGATCAAAAACAGCGTGAGCACCACGACGATGAAGGTCAGTTCGAAGGTGCGCGACCAGTCGAAGGCAAGCAGCGTCGGCGAGAGCGAAGGCGGCAGCGATACCACGCCGGTGAATTTCGCGAAGCCGAGCGGGATGCCGATGATCGCGACGATCAACATGCCGAGCAGCGTCGCGCCGGGAATGTTCCGGTAGTTGAGCGCCGCGATCAGGATGAAACCGAAAATGCAGAGGATCGCGGGCCAGGAGGTAAGCAAGCGCGGATCCAGCTTGCCGAGCGTGACCAGCGTCGCCGGATGCGCGACCACGATCCCGGAATTTTCGAGCGCGATGATCGCGAGAAACAAACCGACGCCGGCGGAAATCGCAAGCTTCAGGTTCATCGGGATTGCGTCGATGATGTATTCGCGGATACGCAGCACCGACACGATGAAAAACAACACGCCCGAGAGAAACACCGCCCAGAGCGCCTGCTGCCACGTGTACTTATATGTGAGCACGATGGTGAAGGCGAAGAAGGCGTTGAGCCCCATGCCCGGCGCGAGCGCGATCGGATATTTCGCGTAAAGCCCCATGACGGCGGTCGCGACCGCCGCGGCAAGACAGGTCGCCACGAACACGGAGTCCTGCGGCATCCCCGCCTTGGAAAGGATCAGCGGATTCACGACGACGATGTAGGCCATCGTGAGAAAGGTCGTGAAGCCGGCGATGATTTCGGTGCGGATGGAGGAGCCGCTCTCGCCGATCGCGAAATAACGGTCGAGCCAGTGCTCGAACGCCGTCGGCTCCGGCTTCGATCCCGATTTCCCAGCCTTTGCCATCCGTCCCCCTTCTCGTCCCGATCATCGGGATGCACGCCGCCCGCGCAGAAGAATAGCCATTTTCGCGGCGGAGACCATGAACCCCCACCGGACTTGTCCACTGGCGGAAGCCGCAGTGGTTTTCCTTGAAGGTGGGATCGCGGGCTACGGCGCGGGCGGCACGATCGCCCAGCCCAGACGAACCGGCTCGCCGCGGCCCCGCGCCCAGGGCAGCCGCAAAGGCGCTTCGGCGACGAAGGGCGGAAGCTTTCCGCTGAGCGCGGCAGGCGGCGAACCATCCGCGCCGTGAATTTCCCAAAACACCACACCGCCCTGTTGCCGGAACGCCGCCGCATCGATCCACGGCGAGCGCGATGGATCGGCGTCGATCACGAGATGGGGACGGACCTGGCTCAAGACGGCAATCTGCGCCGCCGGAATGCGATCGCCCGCGATATATTCGAGCGGTCGGCCGGTGCGCGTGCGGAAGATTTCGGTGAAGGTTCGCGCCGCCGAGGCGGCCGGCCAGTTCACCGCGCGGTTGTGGCCCGACCATCCCGGCAGGAAGCTCGACGCGAGCAAGGCCGCCGGCGGCACGAATAGAAAGACCAGCAGGAGACTCCCGATCAGCATCTGCCGCCGCAGGAGCAGACGCTCGTTTCCGATCAGGATCGCGGCGGCACCGCCGAGCAGGAGCAGCGACGCAAAAATCTGCGGACGTGCAACCTGCTTGCCGAGGTACAGCCAGACCAGGACAAAAACGGCCGGCAGGATCGCAAGCGCGATCACGCTCCAGCGCGAGAATAACGCTGCCGGCTGCCGCGCGAATACCGGCGCGGACTCCTTCGCTTTCGCAGTGTGAAACGCGGCGAGCAGGATCAACAGAAAAAAGCCGAGATGTCCGGCGACCAGCGTCAAGAGCAGCCGCGGCGGAGCTTGAAACTCGGCTCCGGGGATTCCCGCGCCGGCGCCGGGTAGAAAACCGTCGCCGCCGTGAAACCACAGCCAGAGCAGGCGCGGGCCCCCGACATGCGCGAAAATCAGAAGACCCGCGGCAAGTCCGAACAGCGCGCGCGCATTGCCGAGAGCCGCGCGCGCCTGCGCGCTTAACAGCGTGACCAGCGCAAGCCCGGCCAGCAGTGCCAGCCCTTGCGGTCCGGCATAAAGCGAGACCGCCGCAAACAGGCCGACGGACATCCAACCGTTCGGATTTCTTTCGCCGACGGCAATCCACCACGACAGCAACAGCGCGGCCAGTAACGGCATCTGCAAAAGATCGCCGGTCAAGGCGCCGCCGGGATACGCAACCGGGAATACACTTGCCATCACCAGAACGGCGATTGCGCCCTGCCGGTCGCCGACGAGGCGGCGCAGGAACCGAAACAGGATCCAGCCCGACACAGCGACGCATGACGCGGCGGCAAGGCGAACCGCGAAAAGAGCATGCGTCGCGCGATAGATCGCCTCCGAAGCCCATGCCGCGAGCGGCGGCAACTCCGGATAGCCGAGCAGCCACTCGCGGCCGAGCGCGATCGCCATCGCCAGCTGCGGCGCGGGCGACGGCTCCGCGAAATGCGTGGCGATCGCCCAGACCAGCGCATGCACGACGAGTCCCGCCGCCACCAAGACCGCGGGAGCCGCGCGCAAGGCTTCCACGGAAATGGACGCCTCCAGTGGGCCGGACGCCTCGCGCAGCATCGTTCTACTCTTGCCGGGCTTCGGCAGTTGCCGCGGAATGCCGTGAACCGTTCCGGCAATCGCGAACGGGAGCGAACGAATAACGATGATGAATGCAAGGGCCGTGGGCGCGCAGCCGCTCGGCATGGAAGCTCGTGCCGTAGCCCTTGTGTTTCTCGAAGCCGTATTCGGGATGCGCGAGCCCGAGCTGTATCATCAGCCGGTCGCGCGTCACCTTCGCGACGATCGAGGCCGCGGCGATCGAGGCGACGATGCCGTCGCCGCCGATCACGGCCCTGACCTCGCATTCCAGCGGCAGGCTGTCCCGCCCGTCGACGAAGACGAGTTGCGGCGTGCGCGGCAGCGAGCAGACCGCCTTCGCCAGCGCCCACAAGCTCGCGCGCAGAATATTGTCGCGGTCGATGCGCGCGGGAGGCGCGATCGCGACGGCGACTTCCGCGGTCGCGCAGATGACGTCGAACAGTTCGTCGCGCGTTTTGGCGCTGAGCTCTTTCGAATCCTCAAGGCCCTTCGGCACCCGTGCGGGATCGAGAATGACGGCCGCCGCCACCACCGGCCCGGCCAGCGGCCCCCGGCCCGCTTCGTCGCAACCCGCAACCGGCGCAGCGCCGCGCCGCATGGCATGGGCTTCCCGGGCGAAGGTGGGGCCGCGGCGCACGGGAATCATTTGAGCGGGAACTCCTGGCAGGCTTCGGCCGTTCGAATGCGCCGGAGCATGCCACGCGAATCCGGCCCGTTCTACTTACAGGAGCGGCCATTTGCGGCAAACTCACAGGTCGGCCACAATTGGGACCGATAGCGGCAAAGGCGAAGAAGCAATTCGCAGGCGGAGGCTAGAATAGAATGCGTTGGGACGATTTCCGGCAGAGCGACAACGTCGAAGACCGCCGCGACGACAGCAGCGGCCCGCTGGCCGGTCCCGGCTTTCCGCTCCCGACCGGCCGCGGCGGCATGGGGATCGGCACCATCATCATTCTCGGCCTGCTGGCCTGGGCGGTCGGCATCGACCCGCGCGTCATTCTCTCCGGCATCGAGATGACGCAAGGGCCTTCGGGCTACGAGCGGCAGGTGCAGAACCAGCCGTCCGTCCGCAAGAAAGGACCGCCGAGCGACGAACTCGGCCGCTTCGTGGCCGGCGTACTCGGCGCGACCGAGGATCGCTGGTCGGAAATTTTCGCCGAATCCGGTTCTCGCTATCGGGCGCCGCGTCTCGTCATCTTCAGCCGCGCCACCAATTCCGCCTGCGGTTATGCGCAGTCGGCCATGGGCCCGTTCTACTGTCCGCCGGAGCAGGCGGTCTATCTCGATACCTCGTTCTTCCAGGACTTGCAGCGCAAGCTCGGCGCCTGCCCGGCCGGCTCCAAGACCTGCGAGTTCTCGCAAGCTTACGTGATCGCGCATGAGATCGGCCATCACGTGCAGAACATGCTCGGCATCCTGCCCAAGGTGCAGCAGGCGCAACGCGGCGTAGGCGAGCGCAACCGCAACCAGTTGCAGGTGCGTGTCGAATTGCAGGCCGATTGCTTCGCGGGCGTCTGGGCGAACCGCCAGCAGAAGAAGCGCGCCTTCCTCGATCCGGGCGACGTCGATGCCGCGCTCCAGACCGCAAGCGCCATCGGCGACGACACCTTGCAGCGCCGCTCGCGGGGCGTGGTGGTGCCGGACAGCTTCACGCACGGCTCGGCGGCGCAGCGCAAGCACTGGTTCCAGACCGGCTTCGAGAGCGGCGACATGAACCGCTGCAATACCTTCGCGGCCGGCGCGATCTGACGCTCATGGACACGAACGAAAAGCCCTTCGTTCCGGTCACCTTCGCCGTCCTGACCGTTTCGGACACGCGCGTCGCGAACGACGACAAGTCCGGAACGGTGCTCGCGGAGCGGATCGCGGCCGCGGGCCACCGGCTCGCGGATCGCGCCATCGTCAAGGACGAGGTTCGCGCGATCCGCGCCAAGCTGCGCACCTGGATCAAGGACCAGAAGATCGACGCCATCATCACGACCGGCGGCACCGGCTTCACCGGCCGCGACGTGACGCCGGAGGCGGTCGAGCCGCTGTTCGAGAAGCGGATGGACGGTTTCTCCACCGCGTTTCACATGGTCAGCTTTCCGAAGATCGGCACCTCGACGATCCAGACGCGGGCGACGGCGGGGACAGCGCATTCCACCTTCATCTTCTGCGTGCCGGGTTCGCCCGGCGCCTGCAAGGATGCGTGGGACGGCATCCTCGTGCATCAGCTCGACTACCGCTATCGCCCCTGCAACTTCGTCGAGATCCTGCCGCGGCTCGACGAACATCTGCGCCGCGAGAAAGCGAAAGGCGCGACGGCGTAACGCAAGAGGACGCTCTCGATGGCGACCGCCGCGCAGCTTCGCAAGATCGCCTTGTCGCTCGACGGCACAACCGAGGCGCCGCATTTCGACCGCGCCGCGTTCAAGGTGAAGCGCATCTACGTGACGCTCGCCGCCGACAGAAAGACCGCGAATTTCAAGTTCAGCCCCGACGAGCAGGCGTTGAAGTGCCTGGTCGCGCCGGATGCGTTCGCGGCGATCCCCAATGCGTGGGGCAGGCAAGGCTGGACCTGCGGCACGCTCGCGGCACTGTCGGAGGCCGAACTGCGCGCCGCGCTGGAGATGGCGTGGCGGCACGCACAGCCGCCGGCGAGGACAACGAAGCGCAAAGCGGGACGGTGATTCCGCCTCGTCCCTCGAGACGCGGGCTACGCCTGCTTCTCATGATAAGGCGGAACTGAAACCGGTCATTTCGGGGCACGGGCGCAGCCCGTGAACCCGGAATCCAGCGTCATCGATAGTTTTTGCGGAACTGGATTCCGGATCGCAGCTTCGCTGCGTCCGGAATGACTCTCTCCCTCCGCACCATCCTGGGGAGCAGACGTAGCCCGCGTCTCGAAGGACGAGGCGGCCACAGCAGGACGCCCGCCTTCATGGTTCGAGACGCCACGCCCCGCGCTATGCGCTGGCGCGGCTCCTCACCATGAGGCTTCGCGGGAGACGCGCTCGCCACGGAGAGAATGGCGCTACAACGTCAAATCCCACGTCTCGCCGACGATCGGCGGACCCCAGTCGCTGTGCGGCTTGGTCGCGGTCAGCGTGAAGCCGGCGCGCTGGTAGATGCGCCGCGCGCTGGTGAGGATGCTGTGGGTCCACAAGGTCACGCGGCGATAGCCGGCGACGCGGGCGAAGGCGATACATTCCTGCGTCAGCTTCTCGCCGATGCCGTGGCCGCGCGCCCACGGCTCGACCAGCAGGAGGCGGATGCGTGCCGTCTCGTCGCTGTCCTTCATCAAAAAGATCGAGCCGGCGCGCGCGCCGTCGCGTTCGGCGATCCAGCAGCGTTCGCGCTGCGGGTCGTGCTTCTCGACGAAATCGGCGGCGATGCGCGCGCACAGCCCCTCGAACGGGCCACGCCACCCGTAGTCGCGCCCGTAGATCTCGCCGTGCCGCGCGACGATCCAGCCGAAATCGCCGGGCGCGGGCGCGCGGAGAATGAACGGCACCGCCGCTGTATCGTCCGAAAGCGCGCGGCGGATCGTGTCCATCGCCGTGGCGACATCCTGCTGCGCGGAATCCGGCAGCGCGGCGAGCATCTCGCCGATGCCGCGTCGCGTCGCGGCCTCCAGCGTCTCGTATTGGCGGCGGCCGCGCGCCGTGGCCGACAGCAGCGTCTGCCGGCCATCGGTCTTCGAGGCTTCGCGGCGGATCAGCCCGTCGTTCTCGAACCGCGACAGGATGCGGCTGAGATAGCCGTTGTCGAGGCCGAGATCGCGGGCGATCTCGCCGGCGGCAGGATGATCGCGATGGACGATCTCATAGAGCGCGCGCGCTTCCGCGAGCGAGAACGGGCTCGCCTGGTAATGCGCTTCGAGCGCGCCGATGCGCTGGGTGTAGAAGCGGTTGAAGGCGCGGACCGCATCGATCCGGTCGGCAGGTGGGGGAGCGGGGGTGGGAGCGTCAGTATCGGGCATCGGTGCTTTTCCTGATGCCTGACACAGTCAAATAATTATTTGACTAAGTCAATGATCTGGCCGTGGCCCCCAGCAGCATGATCTTGCGCCGGCCGATGCGCCGCAGGAACTCCGCTTCCGGGTTGCCGGCGTTTGGGCGGTGGCCGCCGAGGCTGCGATAGAGTTGCTTGGAGATGATGAGGCCCTGGTCCGGCCGCACGCCGCCGAACAAGGCGGCGCCGAGCGCGCTGACAGCCTGCGCCAGCGGCGCCTGCGCGCGCGGGGCGGCGCGGAACGCGGCCGAGCGGCGCGGCCCGGCCATCGGCGCTTCCTCCATGAAGCGGCTGACCTCGTCGACCCAGTTCACATCCGGCACGCTGCCGGCGCGCAGGAACATCAGCCACGGCGACCGGGCGGTGGTCGCGGCATCCCGCAGCCGCATGCCGAGCGGATCGGTCGACACCACGAACTGGCAGCCGGCGTGATCGGCGACCTGCGCGGTCGCATCCACCGAGCCGCCGTCGGTGACGATGACATCACTGATCAGCCCGGCGGTGGCGCCAGGCACCAGCGCGGCGAGCGTCGGTACGAGGCTGCGCTCCGACTCGCGGGTGTGGATGATGACTGTCAGCATGGAACCGGTGGCATCACGGCGGCATTGATACCACATCAGGTATGCCCGTCTGCGTATCTAAAGGCTGTAAGCGACCGGTGGATGGTCGCACGGGCGCTCTTGCGACAATGTTCACGTTATGTTCTTATCGTTGCATTCAGGGTGCACCGATGTCCCGTTCGTCTGCCGTTCGCAAAGTCGATCCTTCCACCGAGAGCCGGGGGCCGCAGCGGCCCAGCCCGGACACCACCGGCCTGCTCGACGTCAATGTCGAGCGGCAGCGCCGCCGGGGCCGGGGGACGCTGTCCAACGCCTCCGGGCGCTACGAGCCGCTGGCGCGCATCGCCTTCGACGACGGCTGGCAGAGCCTCGACGAACTGCCGCCGTTCAAGACCGAGGTCAGCGTCGATACGACGCGCAAGATCATCACCCGCAACGATTCGCCGGACATCTCGTTCGATCGCTCGATCAATCCGTATCGCGGCTGCGAGCACGGCTGCGTCTACTGCTTCGCGCGGCCGACGCATGCGTATCTCGGCCTGTCGCCGGGGCTCGATTTCGAATCCAAGCTGTTCGTGAAGCCGGATGCGGCCGAGTTGTTGGAGAAGGAACTGGCGTCGCCCAATTACCAGCCGAAGGTCATGGCGATCGGCACCAACACCGATCCGTATCAGCCGATCGAGCGGCGCTACCAGGTGATGCGCCGCATCCTCGAAGTGCTGGACAAGGCCGGCCATCCGGTCGGCATCGTCACCAAGTCGGCGCTGGTGCTGCGCGATCTCGACATTCTCGCGCGCATGGCGGAGCGCAATCTCGCCAAGGTGGCTTTGTCGGTGACGACGCTGGACAGCGAACTGGCGCGCAAGATGGAGCCGCGTGCATCGACGCCGTCGCGGCGGCTCGAGACGCTGCGGCGGCTGTCGCAGGCCGGCATCCCGACCACGGTGATGGTCGCGCCGATCATCCCGGCGCTCAACGACAACGAGATCGAGCGCATCCTCGACGCGGCGGCGGCGGCCGGCGTCAAGGAAGCGGGCTACGTGCTGCTGCGTCTTCCGCTCGAAGTGCGCGACCTGTTCCGCGAATGGCTGCTTGCCAATTACCCGGACCGCTATCGCCATGTGATGAAGCTCATCCGCGACATGCGCGGCGGCCGCGACTACGACTCAACGTGGGGCACGCGGATGAAGGGCACCGGCCCCTATGCCTGGCTGATCGGCCGGCGTTTTGAAGTGGCGTGTGAAAAATACGGCTTCAATCAGAAGAAGCGCAAGCTGACGACCGAGCATTTCCAGCCCGGCAAATCCGGTGCGGAGCAGTTGAGCCTGTTTGCGTGACTTTGTTGGCATGGATGTATTGGTATGAGTGCGCCGAAGGCCGTTCTCTCCCTGGTGACGCTCGGTGTCGGCGATCTCGCGCGCAGCATCGCGTTCTACGAACGGCTCGGCTTTCGCCGCCGTGCGGTGTCGGCCGAGGGCGTCGGCTTCTTTGAAGCCGGCGCGGTGACGCTCGCGGTTTATCCCGCGGCCGAGCTGGCGAAAGATGCGGAGCTCGTGGTGGGGCGCGCCACAACGGCAGTGTCGCTCGCATGGAATTGCGCGTCGCCGGACGAGGTCGATGCCGCGCTCGCACTTGCGGCGGAGGCGGGTGCCGTGATCCGCAGGCGCGGGCACAAGACTTCATGGGGCGGCTATATCGGCTACTTCACCGACCCCGACGGCCATCTCTGGGAGATCGCGCACAATCCCGGCTTTCCGCTGGACGGCGAGGGGCGCCTCACTGTGCCGGACTGAGCGGCCGGTTTGTCCCCGGCGTTCACACCCGGACGGGTTCCGGTCGGCCGCGGTCTTGCTGTCGCCACCGCTTCGCGGCAAGGCTGCGGACATGCCACGCCCGAATCGCAGCCCATCGAACAGCAAGGACGCGGAACCGCGCCTGCCGATCGCGGAGACGGTCCTGCGGCCGACCTTCCGCCGCGAGCGCCGCGCGCTGGCAAAGGGCATCTGGCCGGTCGCCGGCTGCGACGAGGCCGGGCGCGGCCCGCTCGCCGGTCCGGTGGTGGCGGCGGCGGTGGTGCTCGATCCGCAGCGCATCCCGCGCGGCCTCAACGATTCCAAGAAGCTCGACGCGCAGGAGCGCGAGAAGCTCTATGACAAGATCTGCGCGACCGCCGATGTCGCGGTGGCGTTCGGCTCGACCGAGCGGATCGACCGCGACAACATTCTACGCGCGTCGCTGTGGGCGCTCGCGCGCGCGGTCGGCTCGCTCTCGGTGCGGCCGAAGCTCGTCTATGTCGACGGTCGCGACCGCATCGATGTGTCGTGCGATTGCGAGGCGGTCATCGGCGGTGATGCGCTGGTGCTGTCGATCGCGGCGGCCTCGATCGTCGCCAAGGTGACACGCGACCGGCTGATGCGCCGGATCGGCGCGATGCACCCCGGCTACGGCTTCGAGCGGCATATGGGCTACGGCGTGCCGGAGCATGTGGCGGCGCTGCGCGCGCTTGGCCCGACGATCCATCACCGGCGGTCGTTCGCGCCGGTGCGGTTGCGGCTCGCGCAGGATCAGACCGGCCTCCAGACCGCGACTGGAGTGGCCGCCGAAGCGACCGTGTTGCCTCTCTAGCGCGGTTTCTCTATGTCTGCGGGATACCATCGTCCCCTGCAAGCATTGCCATGCACTACGTCTCGCTGATCGTCGAGTTTCTGCGCGGCCGGCCGGCGGTGGTGTTCTGGACCGCGGCGCTCGGCCAGGCGGCGCTCTGGTTCGTCATGCCGGCGCTGTTCTACAGTGCCCCGCCGAACGGTCTCGCCCAGGTGCTCACCGTCGGCCAGCAATTCATGCTTGGCAGCTATCTCGGCCCGCCGTTGGCGTTCTGGCTGGCCGAGCTTGCGTTCCGCGCGGCCGGCAGCGCGGGCGTCTATCTCCTTGCGCAACTATGCGTCGTCGTCGCGCTGTGGGCACTATTCAAACTCGGCAGCGCTATCGTCGGTGTGCGCCACGCGGTGCTCGCCGTGCTGCTGATGATCGGCATCTCGACCTTGACGCTGCAGACGGTCGATTTCGGGCCGGCGATTTTGGCGCTGCCGTTCTGGGCGCTTGCGCTGCTGCATTACTGGCGCGCGGCCTGCGAAGGGCGACGTGGCGTCTGGTTGCTGCTGGCGCTCGATCTCGGCCTGTTGCTGCTGACCAGCGCCAGCGGATTGATCCTGCTGGCGTTGATCGTGATCTACACGCTGGTTGACCCGCGCGCCCGCGCGTCGCTGCGCAATGTCGAGCCGTGGCTGGCAGTGGCGCTGCTGTTGTTCATCGTTGCGCCCTATGTCGGTTGGCTTGTGCAACGCTCCGATCTTGCCTGGACGCAGATCGCGGCATTTTGGCAAACGGCGGCGCCGACCGCCGCGCTGCGTTTCGTCGGCCTGCTGATCCTCGCGCATATCGGCCTGATGGTGCTGATCGGTCTTGCCGGCGGCTGGCCGCGCGACCGGCGCGAGCGCCCGCCGGTGATCGAGGATCGCGCGCGGGCGATGCGCGGCCGCTGGTTCGTGCTTGTCTTCTCGCTCGGGCCGATCCTCGCGGCGCTCGCGCTCGCGGCGCTGATCGGCAGCACAAAACCGCTGGAGCCGGTCGGTCCGTTCGTCCTTCTGTCCGGCTTGCTGGTGATCGCCATCGCCGGCACGCGGATCAAACTTTATCGCGAGCGGCTCGTCAGCTTCGCGTGGCTTGGCCTGCTGGTGCTGCCGCCGGTGATTATCGTCCTCGTGCTCGGCATGGGGCCATGGGTCGCGGCGTCCGAATTCCGCGTGGCACAGCCGGCCGATGCGATGGGCAAATTCTTCGCCGAGAGTTTCCAGCGCCGCACCGGGCAGCCGTTGCGCTATGTGGCCGGCGACGAGCGGCTCGCGGCGGTGGTGGCGATCGGCGCGCCGGGCCGGCCTTCCGTTTACACGGTCACCGAGCCGGCGCATTCGCCGTGGGTCACGCCGGAGCGTTTCCGCGCGACCGGCGGCGTTGTCGTGTGGCCGGTCACCGACACGGTCGGCACGCCGCCGCCGGCGATCCGCGATGCGTTCCCCGGTCTGGTGGTGGAGGTGCCGCGCGTGTTCGACCGGCCGATCGAGGGGCGCCTGCCGCTGCTGCGGATCGGCTGGGCGGTGGTGCGCCCGGCGGCGACCGCATCGGCTCAGTGATAGCTTTCGCCTTCCTTCACCTTGCCGCGGAACAGCCAGTAGATCATCACCGTGTAGCCGAGGATGATCGGCAGCATCACCAGCGTGCCGATCAGCATGAAGATCTGGCTCGCCGGCACCGCTGCCGTATCCCACACGGTGAGAGAGGGCGGCACGAGATACGGGAAGTTGGAAATCACCAGGCCGAGATAGCCGAGGAAGAACAGCACGATCGAGGAAACGAACGGCAGGATCTCGCGGCCTTTCTCGATCCAGCGCCACAGCAGCAGCGCGACGATACCGGTGACGACCGGCACCGGCCACAGATAGTAGAAATTCGGCAGCGAGAACCAACGCGCTGAAATCCGTTCCGACATCAGCGGCGTCCACAGGCTGACGATGCCCATGCACACCAGCACCGCGAGCAGCAGCGCCTTCGCCTGCGCGCGGCCGCGCTGGCCGACCGGGCCTTCGGCCTTCATCATCAGCCAGGTGGCGCCAAGGAGCCCGTAGCCGGCGACGAGCGACAGGCCGCACAGCGCGCTGAACGGCGTCGCCCAGTCGAACGATCCGCCGGCGAACGCACCGTTCGCGACTGGAATGCCCTGGATCAGCCCGCCGAGGATCACGCCCTGAGAGAACGCCGCGACGATCGAGCCGGCAGTGAAGGCGAAGCTCCAGCGCTTCTGTGAATCCGACACGCTGCGGAATTCAAACGCCACGCCGCGAAAGATCAGGCCGAGCAGCATGACGATCACCGGCAGATACAGCGCCGGCATGATCACCGCATAGGCTTGCGGGAAGGCGACGAAAAGACCGCCGCCGCCGAGCACCAGCCAGGTCTCGTTGCCGTCCCAGAACGGCTTGATCGTGGCCATCATCTGGTCGCGCTCGCGCTCGTCGCGCGCGAACGGAAACAGGATGCCGATGCCGAGATCGAAGCCATCGAGGATCACGTAAAACGACACGGCGGTGCCAATCACCGCTGCCCAGATCATCGGGAGATACCATTCCATGGCGTGCCCCTTTACGGCTTCGAGATGGCTTCGCGCGCGGCCGCGCGCGCCGCGCCGAGTGGCGTGTTGGCCATGCCGCCGCCGTCGTCGCTGATCGCGCTGCCTTCAGGGCCGCGATTGATCAGCCGGTTGATGTAATAGATGCCCATCGAGAAGATGATGCCGTAGGTGACCACGAACAAAGCAAGCGTGCCGGCGATGGTCGCGGCGGGGACAGGCGAGGTTGCGTCCGCCGTGCGCAGGATGCCGTAGGCGACCCAGGGCTGGCGGCCGGTTTCGGTGACGACCCAGCCGGCGATCACGGCGACGAAGCCGATCCACCAGCAGTTGGACATGATCCAGAGATACCAGCGCGTTTCGACCAGTGTGCCGCGCCACCACAGAAACGCGCCATAAAGCGCCGCGGCGATCATGAAGAAGCCGATGCCGACCATGATGCGGAATGCAAAGAATACAGGCACGACTGGCGGACGATCCTGCGGCGGCACGCTGGTCAGGCCGGGAAACAGGCCGTCGATCTTGTGCGTCAGGATCAGCGACGAACCGCGCGGGATCGCGATGCCGAAGCGGTTGGTTTCCGCTTTCTCGTCCGGCCAGGCGAAGATGTAGAAGTCGCCGGGCTTGCTGCCGTCCCAGTGGCCTTCCATGGCGGCGACCTTGATCGGCTGATGTTCGAGCGTGTTAAGGCCGTGCTGGTCGCCAATCAGCAATTGCAACGGCGCCAGTACCGCCATCAGACCGATCGCCATGCGGACCATGGTGCGGCCCTGTTCGGCGTGGATGCCGGCGAGCAGATAACGCGCGCCGACCGCCAGCACCACGAAGCCGGTGGTGAGATAGGCGGCGTTGAGCATGTGCGCGAAGCGATAAGGGAAGCTCGGATTGAACACCACCGCGAGCCAGTCGACCGGATAGGCGATGCCGTTGCGCACCTCATGACCGGCCGGCGTCTGCATCCACGAATTGGCCGAGAGGATCCAGAACGCCGAGATCGCGGTGCCGACCGCGACGACCGCGGACGAGAGCACATAAAGCCACGGCGGCACGCGGTTGAAGCCGAACAGCATGATGCCGAGGAAGGTCGCCTCCAGGAAGAAGGCGGTGAGCACCTCGTAGCCGATCAGCGGGCCGATCACATTGCCGACCACGATCGAGAACCGGCTCCAGTTGGTGCCGAACTGATAGGACAGCACGATGCCGGAGACGACGCCCATGGCGAACGACACGGCGAAGATCTTGGTCCAGAACCGCATCAGCAGGTGGTAGCGCTCGGTCCCGGTGCGCAGCCACATCGCCCCGAGCGTGGCGATATAGGCCGACAGGCCGATCGTGAAACTCGGGAAGATGATGTGGAATATGATCGTGAAAGCGAACTGCAATCGGGCCAGCAGAACGGGATCCATATCCATCGGCGTGCTCCGCAGCGATCCGCCGGGACCGCATCGCGGCTCCGGCTTGTCGGGACTCGCCGCATGTTCGCGCCGGGCGCGGCGGAAGGAAAGCTGCTTGTGGGTTACGCGCTGCTGCTATGTCGGCGGCTTGCGGGGGGCGCTATTGTGCCGCAGGGCGGATCAGGGGGCCGGGCATGGCACAGACATCGGACCAATCACGGAACCAGTCTTCAGGCGGCGCGGACAAAGCCGCGTCGGGTGGCGCGCTCGATCGCTATTTCGGCCTGCGCGCGCAAGGCACCAATGTGCAGACCGAGATCGTCGCCGGTCTCACCACCTTCCTGACGATGGTCTACATCGTGTTCGTCAATCCGCAGATTCTCGGCAAGGCCGGAATGGACCCGGGTGCGGTGTTCGTCGCCACCTGTCTCGCCGCCGCGGCGAGCACGCTGGTGATGGGGCTCTACGCCAATTATCCGATCGCGCTGGCGCCCGGCATGGGGCTCAACGCGTTCTTCGCCTTCACGGTGGTGCTCACCTACAAGTTCACCTGGCAGCAGGCGCTGGCCGCCGTGTTCTGCTCCGGCGTGCTGTTCTTCCTGATCTCGGTGTTCAAGCTGCGGCAATATGTGATCGAGTCGATCCCGACCAATCTCAAGCTTGCCGTCTCCGCCGGTGTCGGCCTGTTCCTCGCGATCATCGCGCTCGAGGAAGCGAAAGTTGTCGTCGCGCATCCGGCGACGCTGGTGACGCTCGGCGATGTGAAAAATCCGGCGACACTTTTGGCGCTCTTGGGGTTCGTCCTGATCGTCGCGCTCAATTACCGGCGGGTGATTGGCGGCACGCTGCTCGGCATTCTGATCGTGACCTTTGCCGGCCTGCCGTTCGGTCTAGCGAAATTTACCGGCGTCGTGTCGATGCCGCCGTCGCTGGCGCCAACCTTCCTGCAACTCGATTTCTCGCGGTTGTTCGACCTGACCTTCCTGATCGTGATCTTCGCGATCCTGTTCGTCGATGTGTTCGACAACGCCGGAACGCTGATCGGCGTCACCCACCGCACCGGCCTGATGCAGAACGGCACCTTGCCGCGGATGAAGCAGGCGCTGATCTCCGACAGCTTCGCGGCGATGTTCGGCTCGCTGATCGGCACCTCGACGACGACGAGCTACATTGAAAGCGCGGCTGGCATTCAGGCGGGCGGTCGAACCGGGTTGACGGCCGTTGTCGTCGCGATCCTGTTCCTGCTGGCGCTGTTCTTCTCGCCGCTCGCCGGCATGGTGCCGGCCTATGCCACGGCGGCGGCGCTCCTTTACGTCGCCTGCGTGATGGCGCGCGGTCTCGCCGAGGTCGACTGGGACGACATCACCGAATATGCGCCGGCGGTGGTGACGGCGATCGCCATGCCACTGACCTATTCGATCGCGACCGGCATCGGTCTCGGCTTCATCACCTATGCGGTGATCAAGATCATCGCCGGCAAGGCGCGCGAAGCCGCGCCGGCGGTGCTGGTGCTGGCGGTGCTGTTCGCGATCAAGTTCGCGGTGGCGGGATGAGCGGCGGGGCGCTCCAGTCCTGGCAGGCACACTGGCAGTTCTGGGCGCTGCTGTCGGCGGTGTTCGCGGCGCTGACCGCGATCTTCGCCAAGGTCGGCGTCGAGGCGGTCAACGCCGACCTCGCCACGCTGATCCGCACCTGCGTCATCCTGGTGACGCTGGCCCTGATCGTCGTCATGAGCGGACAGTGGCAGGCACCGGGGTCGATCTCGGGGCGTACCTGGCTGTTCCTCGTTCTATCCGGACTTGCGACCGGCGCGTCGTGGCTGTGCTATTTCCGCGCGCTGAAAGCCGGGCAGGCGGCGCAGGTCGCGCCGGTCGACAAGCTCAGTGTCGTACTGGTCGCGATCTTCGGCGTGGTGTTTCTCGGCGAGACGCTGAGTGCGCGCGGCTGGATCGGCGTGACGCTCGTCGGCGCAGGCGCGGTGCTGCTGGCGTGGTAGCTAGTTGTTCGGCCGGCTGAAGGTGAAGCCGACATAGGGCGGCGTGCCGCTCTTCTGCGCCGGCGCCAGTTGCCGGAACGTGCTCGACCCCGGCGACTGGTCGAAGCCGGTGACGTCGTGCGCGAGATCGCGCGACTTGCGGCCGCCATCGAGCCGCAGTTCGCCGTCGCCGAGGTCCATCGTACCGAGGCCCGGCTTCTTCATCGCCGCGTCGTTGGATCGTTGCGTTGCGCCGTGGGTGACGACGCGGCGCTGCGGAACATTCGGGGTCGACAGGTCGAGCTTGGCGGGCGCGCGTTTGGCGGCAGGTTTCTTGTCCACGCGGCTGGTGTCGGGCGTTTGTGTTTGTGCCAGCGCGGGAGAGGTGGCCAGCAGAACCGCGCCGACGACCGGCATCAGCAAATGAGACAGACACGAACGCGACACGGCACCACCATCAGAACGAACCAATATGCGACAAGATAGTCAGCCACGCCGGTGAAGCAAACCCTAACGCACCTTGAGGTTGCGTTCAGGCCGGTGTGGACGCGAGTTCCCGCTGGATCGCCAGGAAATCCCGCCAGGCCAGCCGCTTCTGGTTCGGTTGCCGCAACAGATAGGCCGGATGCAGCGTCACCATCGCGCGGATTTGCCGCGCCGGCGTCGCATAGCTGTACCAGCGGCCGCGCGATTTCAGGATGCCGTCCTTGATGTTGAGCAGCGTCTGCGACGATGGCTTGCCGAGGCATACCAGGATGTCGGGATTCACCAGCTCGATATGCCGCTGGATGAACGGCAGGCAGATCACCGATTCCTGCGGGGTCGGATCGCGGTTGCCGGGCGGCCGCCACGGAATGATGTTGGTGATGTAGGTGTCGGCGCGCGCGAGGCCGATCGCCTTGATCATGAGGTTGAGCAGCTTGCCGGAGCGGCCGACGAAGGGGACCCCCTCGATGTCCTCGTCGCGGCCGGGGGCCTCGCCGACGAACATGATCCGCGCCCGCGGATTGCCGTCGCCGAACACCATCTGCTTCGCGGTGGTCTTGAGCGCGCAGCCATCGAACTTATCGAGGATCGCCCGCAACTCCTCGAGCGTCGCGGCGCTGCGGGCGGCGGCGCGGGCCGCCATCGCCGCCTCGTCGGGCGCGACAACCGGTGTTCCCTGACGGACCGCCGGTGCGGAGACGGGACGGCGCGGCTCGCCGGTCGGGGCGGGAGCGGGGATTGTTGGCGCGGGGTCGGCGGCGGCGAACCGGTCGACGGGAACTTCGCCGACCAGCGCATCGACCCCGGCCTCGGCATAGAAGGCGAGGAGATCGCGCGCGGCCTGTTCGGAGGGAGGGGGCATGGCGTCAGTCTAGCACGGCTGCGCCCGGGCGATGCCAGCGCACGAGGCCGATTGCCCACTTTAGACAAAAATGAAACAAGGTGGCGTCCACAGGAGGGAACCGATGGCCGAATTGCCGACGCGCGAGGCGATGGAGTTTGACGTTGTGGTGGTCGGCGCTGGACCGGCCGGCCTTGCCGCGGCGATCCGCCTGAAACAGGTCAATCCGGATATTTCCGTCGTGGTGGTGGAGAAGGGCTCGGAGGTCGGCGCGCATATCCTCTCCGGCGCGGTGATCGACCCGGTCGGGCTCGACAAGCTGATCCCCGACTGGCGCGACGATGACTCGAGCCCGATCAAGACCGCGGTGACCGACGACCGGTTCTATTATCTGACCGAGCCCGGCGCCGTGCGGCTGCCGAATATCCTGATGCCGCCGCTGATGAGCAATCACGGCAATTACATCGTCTCGCTCGGCAATGTCTGCCGTTGGCTCGCCACCAGGGCCGAGGCGCTGGGCGTCGAGATCTATCCGGGCTTCGCCGCGGCGGAAGTGCTCTATGACGACAACGGCGCGGTGCGCGGTGTCGCGACCGGCGACATGGGCATCGGCAAGGATGGCGAGCCGAAGGACGGCTTTACCCGCGGCATGGAACTGCACGCCAAGTACACGCTGTTCGCCGAGGGCGCGCGCGGCAATCTCGGCAAGCAGTTGATCGCGCGCTTCAAGCTCGACGAAGGCAAGGAGCCGCAGAAATTCGGCATCGGTCTCAAGGAACTGTGGGAGGTGGCGCCGGAGCGCAGCCGTCCGGGTCTGGTGCAGCACACGATGGGCTGGCCGCTCGACAATGCGACCGGCGGCGGCTCGTTCCTCTATCACCTCGACGGCAATCTGGTGTCGGTCGGCTTCGTCGTCCACCTCAACTACCAGAACCCGTATCTCTCGCCGTTCGAGGAATTCCAGCGGTTCAAGACGCATCCGCTGGTGCGCGACACCTTCGCCGGCGGCAAGCGGCTCGCTTATGGTGCGCGCGCGATCACCGAGGGCGGTTATCAGTCGGTGCCGAAACTAACGTTCCCCGGCGGGGCGCTGATCGGCTGCGACGCCGGTTTCGTCAACGTGCCGCGCATCAAAGGCAGCCATAACGCGATGCTGTCCGGCATGCTGGCGGCCGAACAGGCGGCGGCGGCGCTTGGCGCCGGCCGCGCCAACGACGAGTTGCAAGGCTATGAGGATGCGTGGCGCGGTTCCGAGATCGGCAAGGATCTCTACCGCGTGCGCAACGCCAAGCCGCTGTGGTCGCGCTTTGGAACCGCGCTCGGCGTCGCGCTCGGCGGTCTCGACATGTGGACCAATACGTTCGGCTTCTCGCTGTTCGGCACCCGCAAGCACGGCAAGCCGGACTACGCGACATTGCGCCCGGCGGCCGAGTGCAAGCGGATCGCCTATCCGAGACCCGACGGGAGGCTGACCTTCGACCGGCTGTCCTCGGTGTTCCTGTCGAACACCAATCACGAGGAAGACCAGCCCTCGCATCTCGTGCTCAAGGATCCGGCGCTGCAGAAGCGGTCCGAGCATGACGTCTTCGCCGGTCCGTCGACCCGCTATTGCCCGGCCGGCGTCTATGAATGGGTTGAAGAGGGTGGGGATGCCCGTTTTGTGATCAACGCGCAGAACTGCGTCCACTGCAAGACATGCGACATCAAGGACCCCAACCAGAATATCGTCTGGGTGACGCCGGAAGGCGGCGGCGGGCCGAACTATCCCAATATGTGACCTTGAACCGGGGAGGCGCGGTGTTTATGCCGCGCTTTTGCCGCGTTTGATTGCGAGGCAAGTTGCCTTGCGGGGAACCTGCAAACCGGCCATTGTTTGCGGGAATCACTCGTTTCGGTGGCGTTGCGCGTTCATCCCACACCGATGGCGGACCGGCTTACATGTCAGGGTCCGCCGCTTTTGGAGATCAAGCTGGTGACTGTCTCTGGTCTGTTCCGGTGCGCCTCGGCTGGTGCGCTTGGTCTGCTGATCGCAACCATCCCGCTCACCCTCGCGGCCCAGGCGCCGAGCCCGCAGGATTTGCAGGGGATCACGGCCTCCGGCAGCTACCTCGCCGCGCGTCACGCCGGCCAGCAGCGCGATGCCGCCGCCGCCGCCGCTTATTACCGTTCGGCGCTCCGCACCGACCCGAAGAACACCGAACTGCTCAACCGCGCCTTCCTCGCGTTCCTGATCGACGGCGAGGTCGATGAATCGCTCAAGCTCGCCGATCGCGTGCTGCTGGCCGACAAGAACGACCGCGTGGCGCGGCTGGTCATCGGCGTGCGGTCGATCAAGCAGAAGCAGTATGCGGCGGCGCGCACGCACCTGACCCAGTCGGTGCGCGGCCCGATCACCGACCTCACCGCGACGTTGCTCAACGCCTGGTCCTATGCCGGCGCCGGCGACAGCAAGAACGCGGTGGCCGTCCTCGACCGCCTTGCGGGGCCGGAGTGGTACGCCATCTTCAAGGATCTGCATGCCGGCATGATCCTCGATGCGGCCGGCAACAAGAAGGATGCCGGCAAGCGGTTCGAGCGCGCCTACAAGGCGGACGGCTCGGCGCTGCGCGTGGTCGAGGCTTACGGAAGCTGGCTGTCGCGCAACGGCCAGACCGACGAAGCGATGACGGTGTTCGAAACCTTCGACAAGCTGCTGCCGCGCCATCCGCTGATCGTGGCGGCGATGGACAAGCTCAAGAAGGGCGAGAAGCTGCCGCCGATCGTCGGCAATGCGCAGGCTGGCGCGGCCGAAGCCCTGTACGGTCTCGGCGCTTCGCTCGGCCGTCGCGGCGGTGAGGATCTCGCGATCGTTTATCTGCAGCTTGCGCTGTTCCTGACGCCGCAGCATCCGCTCGCCTTGCTGTCGCTCGCGGATCTCTACGAGTCGCTGAAGAAGCCGGAACTCGCCATCAAGGTCTATCAGCGCGTGCCACAGGCGTCGCCGCTGCACCGGAACGCGGCGATCCAGATGGCGACCAATCTCGATTCCGTCGACAAGCCGGAAGAGGCGAAGAAGGAATTGAAGGCGCTGATCGCGGAAAATCCCAAGGATCTGGAAGCCTTGGTCGCGCTCGGCAATATCCAGCGCAGCCGCAAGGAATTCGCCGACTGCGCCGACACCTACGGCAAGGGGATCGAGCAGATCGCCAATCCGCAGAAGTCGAACTGGCTGATCTTCTATTTCCGGGGCATCTGCTACGAACGTTCGAAACAGTGGCCGAAGGCGGAAGCCGATCTGAAGAAGGCGCTGGAGCTCTATCCCGAGCAGGCCAATGTCCTGAACTATCTCGGCTATTCGTGGGTGGATCAGGGCCTCAATCTCGACGAGGGCATGGCGATGATCAAGCGCGCCGTGCAGCAGCGTCCGGATGACGGCTACATCGTCGACTCGCTCGGCTGGGCTTACTATCGCATCGGCAATTTCGAGGAAGCAGTGAAGAACCTCGAACGTGCCGTCGATCTCAAGCCGGAAGACCCGACCATCAACGATCACCTCGGCGATGCCTACTGGCGTGTCGGGCGCGTGCTGGAAGCGAAATTCCAGTGGGCGCATGCACGCGATCTCAAGCCCGAGCCGGAAGAACTGCCGAAGATCGAGGCGAAGATCGCCAACGGTCTGACCGAGGAAACCTCCTCGCAGGCGAAGGCGGTCGAGAAGCCGAAGAAGGACGGCGGCGGCTGATCGCGCCGCCGATCCGAAGCGTGACCGAGACGCTGACCGAACTTGCGCCGGCGAAGATCAATCTGACCTTGCGCGTTCTGCGTCGCCGCGCGGACGGCTATCACGATCTCGACAGTCTCGTGGCGTTCGCCGATCTGGCGGACAGGGTCCGGTTTACACCCGGCGATGTTTTCAGTTTACGCGTCGGTGGTCCTGGCGCGGCCGAGTGCGGCGATATCTCCGCCAATCTGATCCTGCGCGCCGCCGAGGCGCTCGCGGCAAAGATGCCTAGCCTGACGCGCGGCGCGTTCGATCTCGACAAGCAATTGCCCGTGGCCGCCGGTCTCGGCGGCGGCTCGTCCGACGCGGCGGCGGCGCTGCGGCTCCTGGCGCGCACCCATGGGATCGCGGCGAACGATCCGCGCATCGTCGCGGCGGCCGAGAGTGTCGGCGCCGACGTGCCGGTCTGCCTCGATCCGGTGGCGCGGGTGATGCGCGGCATCGGCCATGATCTCGGGCCGCCGGCCGGCCTGCCGCCGTTGCCGGCGCTGCTGGTCAATCCACGGGTCGCGGTGCCGACCGCTGCCGTCTTCCGCGCGTTTGCTTTGCCTCCCGAAGGAAATCCTGCGCCTGCAAATCCGCCAACGGCGTCAGGGGCGCTCACCGATTGGCTGCGGACACAGGGCAACGACCTCGAAACACCGGCGCGCACAATCGCTCCTGTGATCGGTGACGTGCTCGATGCGTTGCGGGCGCTGCCGGGTGCCGATCTGGCGCGCATGTCCGGCTCGGGCGCGACCTGTTTCGCGCTGTTCCCGAGCCTCGCGGCGGCGAAAGCGGCGGAAGCCGCGTTATCGGTCGCCCAACCGCGCTGGTGGGTGAAGGCGGTGACGCTGCGCTGACAGATGTTCTCTCTCAGTGCGTGCGCGAGATGCAGAAGTCGACGGTTTCTTCCAGCGCGAGTTTCATCTCGCAGGCCGGGATCAGCGCCAGCGCGTCCTTCGCCATATTGCCGTAGTGATGCGCGCGGCCGATCGTATCCTCGATGGCGCGATGCCGCGTCATCAGCGCGATGGCATGATCGAGATCGCCGTCCTTGATCTCGCCCTGGGTCAGCGTCCGGTTCCAGAACTCCCGGTCGCTTTCCGAGCCACGGCGGAACGACAGCAGCACCGGCAGCGTGATCTTGCCTTCGCGGAAGTCGTCGCCGACATTCTTGCCGAGCTTCTGCGCCTTGCCGGAATAGTCCAGCGCGTCGTCGATAAGCTGGAAGGCGATGCCGAGATTGACGCCGTAGGAGCGGCACGCCGTCTGTTCCGGCTTCGGCCGGCTGGCGAGCACGGGGCCGACCTCGCAGGCGGCGCCGAACAGTTCCGCGGTCTTGGCGCGGATCACGGCGAGATATTCGTCCTCGGTGGTGGCGGTGTTCTTGGCCGCCGCAAGCTGCATCACTTCGCCTTCGGCGATCACGGCGGCGGCGGTCGACAGGATGTCGAGCGCGCGCAGGCTGCCGACCTCGACCATCATCTTGAACGCCTGGCCGAGCAGGAAGTCGCCGACCAGAACGCTCGCCTCGTTGCCCCAGACCATGCGCGCGGACGGCTTGCCGCGGCGCATCTCGCTCTCGTCCACCACGTCGTCGTGCAGCAGCGTCGCGGTGTGCATGAACTCGACGGCGGCGGCGAGCTTCACATGGCCGTCGCCGGTCGCGCCGGTGAGCTGGGCCATCGCCAGCGTGAGCATCGGCCGCAGACGCTTGCCGCCCGAGGAGATCAGGTGGTTCGCCACCTCCGGGATCATCGTTACCTCGGAGCCGGTCCGCGACAGAATGGTCGCGTTGACGCGTTCCATGTCGGGGGCGACCAGGTCGACCAGACGGTTGATCGTAGCCTGCTGCTGGCTTTCAAATGGAACGATGACGGCCAAAACGGTTCTCCGGATCAAAGGACGCAAGAGCATAGAAACGCTATGCTGGCGCGGCAAGCCCGCGACGCAACCTTGTCGGCGGGCAAGCGTTGGGAATTTCGACCTCCGGCACAATGCCGCAGGCGTGGCGCGGGAGAACGGTTTTGGCGGACAGGCGGGAAGCGATCGCGGGGCTCCGCAGCAACGATCTCGGCAGCTACCGCATTGCCGTTCTCGTGCCCTGTTACAACGAAGCGGTTGCCATCGCCAAGGTGGTGGCGGATTTCCGCTCGGCGCTGCCCGAGGCGTCGGTCTTTGTTTATGACAACAATTCGAGCGACGGGACGGCGGCTGCGGCGCGCGCGGCCGGCGCCAGCGTCCATCGCGAGGAACATCAGGGCAAAGGACACGTCGTCAAGCGCATGTTCGCGGACGTCGAGGCCGACATTTACGTGCTGGTCGACGGCGACGCGACCTACGATGCGCCGAGCGCGCGGCCGATGATCCAGAAGCTGCTCGCCGAGCGGCTGGACATGGTGGTCGGCACCCGCGTGCATCGCGAGCAGGAGGCGTACCGGGCCGGGCACGTCACCGGCAACAAGGTGCTGACCGGGTTCGTCGCACAGGTGTTCGGGCAGCGCTTCACCGACATCCTGTCCGGCTATCGGGTGTTCTCGCGGCGCTTCGTCAAATCCTTCCCGGTGCTGTCGGGCGGATTCGAGATCGAGACGGAATTGACGGTGCATGCGCTGAATCTGGGGTTGCCCGTTGGCGAATACGACACGCCGTACTACGCACGGCCGGAAGGCTCGGCTTCCAAGCTCAACACCTGGCGCGACGGGTTTCGCATCCTGTGGATGATCGGCAAGCTCTATCGCGCGGAACGGCCGCTCGCCTGCTTCGGTCTGATCGGTTTGCTTCTCGCGCTCATGTCGATCGTCCTCGCCATTCCGATCGCGATCACTTATGTCGAGACCGGACTGGTGCCGCGCCTGCCGACGGCAGTGTTGTCCACCGGCCTGATGCTGCTGGCATTTCTGTCGCTGGCCAGCGGACTGATCCTCGATACGGTGACGCGCGGTCGCCGCGAACTGAAACTGATGGCTTATCTCGCGCATCGCGCGCCGGGCGAGGAACGGCAGCGCGGACAGAGCGGATAAAAAGAAGCCGGGGGCGGCGTTGCGGGAACTGGTGCGGACAAACGATACGGTGCTGGTCTCGGCGATCGGCGCGCTGCTCACCGCCGCGGATATCCATCATCTGGTGTTCGACCAGAACATGAGCGTGCTGGAAGGCTCGCTCGGCGTGCTGCCGCGGCGCGTGCTGGTGGCGGACGACGATCTCGCGGCGGCGCGGCGGATCCTGCGCGACGCGGGGCTGGTGCATGAGCTGCGCGCCGATGCGCGCGCGAGTGGCGGCCTTGCGGTGACGCAGGACAAGGTGCTCGGCGGCCGGCTGATCTTGCGCCAGCCGAAGCGCGGTCATCGTGTCGGCCACGACGCGATGTTGCTGGCGGCGGCGGTGGACGCGAAGCCGGGCCAGCGCGCGGTCGATTTCGGCGCGGGTGTCGGCTCCGCCGGGCTCGCTTTGGCGCGGCGCGTCGATGGCGTGACCGTGACGCTGGCGGAGATCGACGAGGCGCTCTGCGAGCTTGCGGCCGACAATATCGCTCTCAATGGCTTTCAGGGACATATCCGCGCGGTGCACGTCGATGTGACCGACCCCGCCGTGCTCGCGCATGAGGGGCTCAATCCCGGCAGCCTCGATCATGTGCTGATGAACCCGCCGTTCAACGATCCGCAGCGGCAGCAATCCTCGCCCGATGCGTTGCGCCGGCTCGCTCACGTCGCGCCCACCGATCTGTTGCCGCGCTGGGCCGAGGCGGCGCGCGATCTGCTGCGACCGGACGGTTGTCTGACCCTGATCTGGCGTGCCGACGAGGACGAGGTGTTGACGGCGCTGCGCGACTTTCCCTCGGTCGCGTTGTTGCCGGTGGTGCCGGCGCCGGGCAAGCTGCCGATCCGGTTGATCGCGCGGGCGCAACGGGGAGCGACGCCGCTGCGGCAGCGATGCAAACCCCTGGTGCTCAATTCGGAGGCGGGACGCCCGTCTTCCGCTGCGGAGGCGATTTTGCGGGCGGCGCAACCGCTGGTGTTTACCGCCGACGGGGCCTAACGGCGGCGGCTGCGCCAGCGACCGAGTTTCGCCTGGAGCGTCTGCCAGTGCTGCTCGTGATAGCCGGACAGTCCGATGATCGCACTCAGCGTCACGAACAAGGCGGTCAGCTTGAGGTCCATGATCTTGTTCTCGACAGGTTGCCCGCGGATTTGCGCAGCCGGGTTCTCTCGAACCACCATCGTGGCCGGCGAAGGATCACGCAATTCACGGGACTGTGAGTCCGGTCACAGCCTCGCGAGCATGTTCGCGCTGGGGAGTGCCGCGCCGCTTGGCGGCGGCGGGAAGGTCGTCTATCCAAGGATCGACATGACGACACAACCTGCGGTGAGGCTCCGTGCGTGACACCCTGAAAAATCTGATCCCGGCGCGCTGGCGTCGCGATGGTGCCGTGGTGCCGGTGGTGCGCCTGCAGGGTGTGATCGGCTTTTCCACGCCGCTGCGGCCGGGCATGACGCTCGCCTCGGTGGCGCGACCGCTCGACCGCGCCTTCGCCGTGAAGGGCGCCAAGGCGGTGGCGCTGTCGATCAATTCGCCCGGCGGCTCGCCGGCGCAGTCGCATCTCATTTGCCGCCGCATCCGCCAGCTCGCGGCGGAGAAGAACCTCCCGGTGGTCGCCTTTATCGAGGACGTCGCGGCGTCCGGCGGCTACATGATCGCCTGCGCAGCCGACGAGATCATCGGCGATACCTATTCGATCGCCGGCTCGATCGGCGTGGTCGGCGGTTCGTTCGGCTTCCACAAGCTGATCGAGAAGATCGGCATCGAGCGGCGGCTCTATACGTCGGGCGAGCACAAGGCGATGCTCGATCCGTTCCTGCCGGAGAAGCCGGACGACGTCGAGCGCATCAAGGCAGTGCAGCGCGAAATCCATCATCACTTCATCGCGCTGGTGAAGGAGCGTCGCGCCGGCAAGTTGAAAGGCGACGATGCGACCTTGTTCTCCGGCGAATATTGGACGGCGGAGCGTGCGCAGGAGCTGGGTCTCGTCGATTCCATCGGCGATCTGCGCGGCGTGCTGCGCGCGCGCTACGGCGACAAGGTCAAGACGCCGCTGATCGCGGAGAAGAAAGGGCTGCTCGGCCGGTTCATGCCGTCGGTATCGCGCGATGCGCTCGGCGCGCTCGCGGGCATGCCCGATGAATGGGTGTCGAGCGTCGAGGCGCGTGCGCTCTGGTCGCGTTACGGGTTCTGACCATGCCGATCCTCAATGCTGGCGGAGCCCGGTTCGGCTATGACCTGACAGGCGAGGGCGACACGCTCGTCCTGCTGCACGAGATCGGCGGCACGCGGCAGAGCTGGGCGCCGGCGATCCCGGCGCTTGCGAAACGGTTCCGCGTGCTCGCCTATGATCAGCGCGGCTGCGGCCAGTCCGATCCGATCACCGGCGAGTTCTCCCTCTCCACCCATATTGCCGATCTGCGCACGCTGCTCGCCGCGCTCGGCTTGCGCGGTCCGCTGCATCTTGCCGGCGACGCGATCGGCACGGCGCTGGCGGTGCGTTATGCGACCAGTTTCCCCGGCTCGGTGTCGTCGCTGGTGCTGGCGTGTCCGGCGCTCAATGTGAGCGAGGATCGCAAGGACTATCTCGCCAAGCGTGCCGCGCTGGTGGTGGAAGAGGGGATGGCCGCGACCGTGGACGGCACGCTCGCCAATTCCTATCCGCCGGTGGTCCAGCGCGATGCGGAGGCTTATGCGGCCTATCGCGAGCGCTTCCTCGCCAACGATCCGAAGAGTTACGCGGCGATCAATCTGGCCTTCGCGAATTTCGACGCGACGCCGGATCTGGCGCGGCTGCGCTGCCCGACGCTGGTGCTGGCCGGACATCACGACAAGCTGCGGCCGCCGGTGCAGGTGCGCGGGATCGCGGAGGCCATTCCGGGCGTCGTCTACAAGGAAATCGACGCCGGCCACATCATGCCGATGCAGGCCCCGGCGGAGATGACCGCGGCGATGCTGGCCTTTTACGAGCGGATCGTGCCCAAATCCGGCGGTTAACTCACCCGGATGACGGAAGTGTCATGCCCGCTGCCCCGAAATCGCCTTGATTGGCCCGAGACTCGGGGCTCCGGTTCACCACAGGGATAAGCCGATGCCGCCGTTTATCATTCCGCCGCTGGTCAAGTGGACGCTGGTCGCGCTCGGCGGCGCGGCGATGGTGCATTGGGTGGTGCGCGAGGTGAAGCGCGCCAACGAGGAGTTGGAGCGGGCGAAGGTGCGCGCTCGCGTCACCGATCGCGAACGCCGGCCTTATCTGCGGCTCGACCCGGCGACCGGCGAATACCGGCCGCAATAAGCGGCCAGCCGATTGTTAGACTTTTAGGGAATGCGCGGCCGCGTCAGCGGCGCGCCCGGACTTCCTTGAAACTGCCGGACAGCATGGGTGCGAAAAACAGCACCAGGAATGCGCAACCAATCATCAAAACCATTGTCAGCCCCTGTCTCTTCGATCCTTTTGGATCGTCTTTTGTTGGTCTCTCCCATAGGCCAACAGGTTCAACGCTCCGTTAAATAAGGCGCTGCTTGACCCTTGCTAGGGGGCGCCTCTAGGGTCCGCGCGATTCCGTCCTTAAGGAACGGTCACCGCGCGGGGCCCAATTGCTCGTACCTCAGTCCAATTCCACCGATAACCTCGACCCGGCGCGTTCGTTCCAGGGCCTGATCCTGACCCTCCAGCGGTTCTGGGCCGACCAGGGCTGCGTCATCCTGCAGCCCTACGACATGGAAGTGGGCGCGGGGACGTTCCACCCGGCGACCACCTTGCGCGCGCTCGGCCCGAAAGCCTGGAACGCCGCTTACGTGCAGCCCTCGCGCCGGCCGAAGGACGGCCGCTATGGCGAGAACCCGAACCGGCTGCAGCACTACTACCAGTTT
>JAHBZF010000045.1 GCA_019635575.1 Pseudolabrys sp.
CGCCGCCAGTTCCTGGCCGGATTCCTCGACCAGCCGCCGCAGGGTTGGCACGTCCACGTCCAGAACCTTGGCTGCGTCGTCCTCGGACATACCCTCGAGCGCCACCAGCAGAAACGCCTGGCGCGGCTTGGGGGTAATCTGGGACAGGCGGGCCTCGGCCGGCATGTTGGGCGCCGCCGGTTGCACGCTGTCATTCGCCGAGACCGAATTCCAGATTTTCGTGAACACCTTGTACAGGGCGACCCGGGTGGAAGCATCCCGCTGGAGCACCTTGGGATCACTGATGAGCGCCTCCAGGGTCGCGGCCACATAGGCGTCGCCGGATTGCTGGCTGCCGGCCAAAGCACGGGCATAACGGCGCAGGTACGGCAGATGCTGGGCTATCGCTTGAGACGTCGACAAGTATCCCTCCCGATTAAAAACCCCAAAAAAGCCATCGGACGGCCGGGGTCGCACATGGTCCCAGGACCGGGACCCGCCTCGACAATTCGTAGTCCACAAAAAAGTTCCATACACCCGGAACCTTCGGCCTTTTCAAGTGTTCTGCCCCGGAGCTCAGGCATTTGTTCGTTTCCGGGCTCGGACCGGGGGATTGAGATCCACGATGACCGACACCAAGCGATCAGCAACCGGACAGCCCATGCAAGGCGCAATCGACCAGAAGAAGCCCGGCGCGAAACTCAGCCGGGAAATCCAGGCCAAGCTCGGACAGCAGCTTCGCGCTGTCTACGACGATGTGGTGAACCAGGGCGTTCCGGACCGTTTCGCCGCCCTGCTTGAGCAACTCGACAAGTCCGACAAAGGAAACTCGTGATGGATCCCGCCGTTCGCCAAGCTGTGCTGAACGCGATCCCGAGTCTTCGCGCGTTCGCCATCTCACTCTGCGGCAACGTGGATCGCGCCGACGATCTGGTGCAGGAAACCATGCTGCGCGCGCTCGCCAATATTCATTCGTTCCAGCCGGGCACCAACATGTCTGCGTGGCTGTTCACGATCCTGCGCAACCATTTCCGTTCGGAATATCGCAAGCGCCGCCGCGAGGTCGAGGATACCGACGGCAGCTATGCGGAGAGCCTGAAGTCGCATCCCGAGCAGCAGGGTCACGTCGAGTTCGGTGAATTCCGCGAAGCGCTTGCCAAGCTTCCGCCGGATCAGCGCGAAGCCCTGATCCTGGTCGGCGCCTCGGGCTTCTCCTACGAGGAGGCGGCGAATATTTGCGGCTGCGCCGTCGGCACCATTAAGTCACGCGTCAATCGCGCCCGGACGCGGCTCGCCGAACTGATGTCGATCGACAACGTGGACGAGTTCGGCCCGGACCACACCACGCGCGCGGTGCTGGCTGGCGGAGACCGCTGACGTGCTGGCGCGCACGGACGACGGGGCGCCTCATCCTGTCAAGGATCAAGCGCCCCGCGCCGCGTTGCTCGGGAGGCATCACGTCTCCGGATTCACGCGATTTGCACGCACGATCTCGCATTTTGCCGGCCAGCCGGCGACGTTCTTTGCCGCTCTGGCGATCGTCGTCATCTGGGCGGTCACCGGCCCGCTGTTCGGCTACTCCGACGCCTGGCAGCTCGTCATCAATACCGGCACGACGATCATCACCTTCCTCATGGTCTTCCTGATCCAGAGTTCGCAGAACCGCGATTCCCTGGAAATCCAGTTGAAACTCTCGGAGCTGGTTCTGGCGATGCGCGGCGCCAATGACCGCATCGCCGCGATCGAGGATCTGTCCGACAAGGAACTGGAAGAACTGCACCGGGAAAGCCATGCGCGCGCTCAGGCCGCATGCGAAGCTATCGAAAAGCGCAAAGAATCACGGCAAGAGAGAGCTTAATAAGAGAATGCGTAACGAGAGAAGGCGTAAACTGCGAATGACGTAAACCGTTCGAGAACCACAGCCGCCAGAAATTCGCCGCAAAGCGGGAACTATCGGTTAGGGTTGTCGTTATCGAGCCGTGTTGGATCACAACTGAAGCACACCAGCGGGAGCAAACTATGAAAAAGATTCTTCTTGTCGCAGCCGCAGCCCTGACGCTCGCGGGCTGTCAGACCGAGCGGCAGGATCGCGCCATGGGCGGCGCTCTGATCGGCGGCGGCGCGGGCGCGCTGATCGGCGGTCTCGCCACCGGCACGGCGGGCGGCGCTCTGGCCGGCGCGGCGATCGGTGGCGTCGGTGGCGCCATCATCGGCGACGCCACCACGCCGAACCGCTGCCGCTATGTGGACCGTTACGGCCGCACCCGCTGGTATCGCTGCTAACGGATCGTCAAGCGAACGACCCAGGGGCCCGCGCACCGCGCGGGCCCCTGTTGTTTCCGGAGCGTGCGGTTGCGCGGCCGCGAGCCGTGCGGCACGATGCAGGCCCGCCTCCATTGTCGAGATTCCCGTCATGGCTAAACGCAAAGCTGCCGCCCGCGGCGTCCGTACTGCTGCCCCGCGCAAACCGGCGGTCCGCAAAGCCGCAAAACGCCCGCCGGCACGCCTGACGGCCATCGCCGAGGATGAGCGCACGCCGGAGCAGCAGGCCCTGGTCGATGCGATCAGTTCGGGACCGCGCGGCCGCTTCAACAACAGTGGGCCGTTCGCGATCTGGCTGCACGCGCCGGCGTTCGGCATGCCGGCACAAAAGCTCGGCGGCTTCGCGCGGCTCGAGACCGGCGTACCGCCCCGCCTGTCGGAATTCGCGATTTTGGTCACGGCGCGGATGTGGCGCTCGCACTACGAATGGTTCGTGCATGCACCGATCGCCGAGAAGGCCGGCGTCAAAGCGCGGACCATCGCCGATTTGCGTGCCGGCCGCGCGCCGCGCACCGCCGCCAAGGACGAGCGCGCGATCTATGATTTCATCGTCGAACTGTACAAGACGCGGCGCGTCGGCGACCGGAATTACAAGCGCGTCCACGCGCTGCTCGGCGAGCAGGCAACCGTCGAGCTGGTCGGCATCCTCGGTTACTACGTGATGGTGGCGATGTCGCTCAACGTCTTCCGGATGCTGCCGCCGGACGACGCCGAACTGCCGTTCGGCGCCGAGAAGTAAACCTCAGGTCGAGGCCGGATACTGTCGGATCAGCCGGTTCTGCCGGAACAGGCTGGTCGCGAAATCGGCGAACTTTGTCGGGTGGAAGCCGCGCGCACGGTTGCGCTTGCCGATCAGGAACAGGAGCCGCTGCTGATCGACCAGCCGGCGATACACTTCGCCGACCGGCAGCCGCGGATCCCACACATCAATCGCTTCGCCGCCGATGCCATTGACCTCGACGATCGAGAAGCCCTCGCCGCGCGCCAGCGCGTCAACGGTCTCGAACCGCAGGTCGAACCGGCCGTAGTGGAATTCGGTCATGCTGCCGGCGATGCCGTCGATACGGCGCTCCATCTCCGCGGTGATAAAGCGGCGTCCGTCACGGTAGAGGGCGCCGGCGCGCTGGTTGCCGATCAGCGCGATCTGCACCACCTCGCCTGCGGCCGGCACGCGCGCCAGTTCCTCCTCGCCGAGACCGCGATGCGTCGCGTCGCCGCCGAGATGCAGCTTCGATTTCCAACGCGCGCGGGCATCCTTGCCGATCAGATCGCGGATCGTTTCGCGGCCATTGCCGACCACATGCGGGAAATAGCGGAACGTCAGCGACAGCACGCGGCCGTGCCGCTCGCCGGGCAGACGCGCATAGAGGATCGCCGCCTCACCGGCATAAGGCACATAGCGCTGCAGGATGATGTTGGTGTTTTCCGGGAAACCGGTGATGTAATCCTGCAATTCCGCGAAACAGGTAATGCGCCGCACGCCGTGACCATGCCAGCCGATATCCGGCTTGGCGATGAACGGGTAGGTGATGCCTTGTGCGTCAAGCGCCGCCTGCGCCGCCTTGATATCGGCATCGACGCTGAACGCGCCCTTCCCGCGTCGCACCACCGTGAAATCGGCGACCCAGGTGCGCTCCTCCGGTGTGATATCGAGCAGATAATCGCTCTTGGATTCGCCCCACATGCCGCCGGTGAAAATCTTCGGATTGGCGGCGGTCGGCAGCGTGAAGCTGCGGTGCCGCAGGCTGAATCCGATCCAGCTCAGGATCAGCGGCAGATAAAACAACATCGGCGGAATTCGCTCCGCGATCGCCAGCTTGCGGTCGCCGACCGTCAGTTCCGGCATTCCGTAATGACCGTAGACGATGTTCGACGCGGCCGGCGCGCCTTCGATCTGCTGCGGCTTGACTAACGCAAAGATACGCCGCCGCACCAGCGCGGTCGCGGCCAGTGCCACGAACAGCATCGGCCATGCCCACAGACCCATATGGTCCTCGAGCGCATCGCCGAACACGATCACGAGATAGAGCATCAGCGGCAGATAGACCGCTGATACGACCAGGGTCGCCAGCGTAAAGCGGAGCAGCGACACGCGCGCCCAGCCGCAGGCGACGAAGGCCACAAACACGATGCCCGGCACGACCCGGCACAGCGCGACGACACTGAACACATTGCGCTTGAGCGTGTCGCCCAGATAGCGCACGCGTTCGTCGACCGCGAAACGTTTCAGCCACGGGATATAGCGCGCGCCGGCGCCGATGCCGTAGAGCGCGAAATCGCTGACCACCATGCCGATGTAAAGGCAAATGCCGACCAGCAGCGCGGACATCTGTCCGTTGTTGATCAGATAGCCGCCGAGAATGATCGCAAGATCTTCATGCGCAAACGGCAGAAACAACAACGACGCAATTTGCGCGAACCAGGATAAGTCGCTCCCGGCGACTTCACCCAGCCACCCGACGATATCGAACAAGCGTAGCCCCCAAAATCCCCACCGCGGCCTGACGGCCCCGCTCTGTCCCCGGCATCGGCTTGAGCCGATCGATTATTGAATCGTCCTGGACAAGGCGGTCACGGAATGAAGTAACCCCGCCGTTAATTTAGCCGCTGTGACGGCAAAACGACAATAATAAAGCTCAGGGCAGCCTCCGACTTTCGCCCCTTTCCCGCTGATATGCTAAACTACGGCCAATGACGATGAACAATTCTTCATCGGACGACGCGGACAAGCGGGTAGTCCAGTTCCGGCGATCCCCCGATGGCACCCATCACAGCGTCGTGCCGCCACCAGCCCCGGCCGACCTCGATCGCTATCAGGACACCAATCCGGAAACCGATGCCGATTACCGTCACCGGATGATCGTCAATCTGGCCGCCATGGGGTTCCTCATGCTGCTCATCGGCGGCGCGTTCTGGCTCGCCGACAGCATCGCCACCATGCGCAAGAACCAGGATTGCGTCCTCACCGGGCGGCGGACCTGCAATCCGATCGAGCCGGGCGCCCTGAGCCGCCCGTAGGGCGGACCCCGACCCCGGTCAGGAATGCCCGGCCAGCGCCAGGGTGACTGGCGCCAGGCCGGAGAACCCGAGCGCCCTGGCCGCCGCAGGCGACAGGTCGATGATCCGGCTGCGGATGAACGGGCCGCGATCATTGATTCGCACCACCACGCTGCGCCCGTTGCGGCGATTGGTCACCCGGACCTGAGTGCCGAATGCCAGAGTCCGATGCGCGGCCGTCATCTCGCTGGCCCGGTGGATCTCGCCGCTCGCGGTCTTCCGGCCCGAATGCGCCAGCGAATAGACCGAGGCCATCCCGGACGACGACAGGCTCGCGTTCCGCACATCTCCGGCCCGTGCGACCGGCGGCGTCAGCACGAGACCGAGCGCGAGGGCGATGCCCAGAGTCGGCCCCGGAATCCCGGTCGCGAAAGTCATCCGAGCACCGCCACGCATGGCATGCCTCCAAAGCGACGGGCCACCCCATCGGGGGACTGACCCATTAAGTCGGAAATGGCGAATTTGTTTCGCTTTGCAGGCACTTTCGGGCCAAATTCAGGCTTAACCGAGCCGGCATTGAACTCCCCGCCCCGCTTCGCTATACGGGCAGCGATTTCGACCGGGTTGCGGTTCAGGCGCCCGAACCGATACCCGTTCCCACCGAGAACTGCCCGAGACCCCCAGATGTCCTCGACTTTCGATACCGTCGCCAACATCATCGCCGAGACGTGCGACATCCCGCGTGACACGATCACGCCGGACAGCCACGCCATCAACGATCTCGGGATCGACAGCCTCGACTTCCTCGACATCGCTTTCGCCATCGACAAGGCGTTCGGGATCAAGCTGCCGCTCGAGCAGTGGACCCAGGAGGTCAACGAGGGCAAGGCGACCACCGAGCAGTATTTCGTGCTCAAGAATCTGGCAGCGCGCATCGACGAACTGGTCGCCGCGAAAGGCGCCTGACCCGGCCCGCATGCGCCTTGAGTATTTCCAGCTTATCGACCGGATCGCCGATCTCAATCTGAGCGACCGGACCATCAAGGTCGTCGCCACCGTCCCGACCGAAAGCACGATCTTCGAGGGTCATTTCCCCGGCCACCCGCTGATGCCGGGTGTCCTGCTCGGCGAAGCGATGGCGCAGACCTCGGGCTGGCTGATCATCGGCCTCAACAATTTCGCCCGCATGCCGTTTCTCGCGGCGATGAAGGACCTCAAGCTGCGCACCTTCGTGCAGCCGGGACAGACGCTCGACCTCTCCGCGGCGCTGGTGCATGAAGGCTCCGGCTTCGCCATGACCAAGGCGCAGGGCCGGATCGACGGCAAGCTCGTCTGCGACGCGACCATCACCTTCCGCGTCGTCGATTTCCCCAATGCGGACATGCGCGGCCATATGGAAGCGCTCGCCAAGGTTCTCGAATTTCCGGTGGGAGCGACCGCGCATGCCAAATCCTGATCGCGACATCTGGATCACCGGCATCGGCATTGTCTCCTCGCTCGGCGAAGGCGCGGACCAGCACTGGGACAAGCTCACGTCCGGCACCATCACCGCTAATGCGGAAACATTCGCGCCGTTCGTCGTGCACCCGCTCGCGCCAGCGGCGTTCGAGACCCAGATTCCGAAAAAGGAACAGCGGCAGATGGAGCCGTGGCAGCGGATCGGTACCTATGCCGCCGGCCTCGCGCTCGACTCAGCCGGCGTCAAAGGCAACACGGACATTCTCTCGCGCATGGACATGATCGTCGCCGCCGGCGGCGGCGAGCGCGATGTCGCGGTGGACAGCGCGATCCTCACCGGCATCGGCAAGAGCGACAAGCCGGAAGCGTTCCTCAACGAACGGCTGATGAACGACCTGCGTCCGACGCTGTTCCTCGCGCAGCTCTCCAACCTGCTTGCCGGCAACATCTCGATCGTGCACGGCGTGGTCGGTTCGTCGCGTACTTTCATGGGCGAAGAGGCCGCCGGCGTCGATGCCGTGCGCATCGCTGCCTCGCGCATCGCCGCAGGACAGAGCGACATCGTCCTCGTCGGCGGCGCGCATAACGGCGAGCGGCAAGATCTGCTGATGCTTTATGAGTTCGGCGGCCATACGCTCAAGGATAGCCATAAACCGGTGTGGGAGCGCGGCGAGAAAGGCGGTCTCGCTTTGGGCTCGCTCGGTGCGTTCCTGGTGCTGGAATCGCGCAAGCACGCGCAAGCGCGCGGCGCGAAACCGCTGGCGAAGATCGGCTCCGTCGAGGCCGGCCGCTCCAACCGCTCGGAAGGCGCGCTACGACGTACGCTCGCCTCGCTCTGGGGCACGATCAAGGCCAAGCTCAAGCCAGGCTATGCGGTGTTGTCCGGCGCGTCGGGCGCCGCGCCCGCCACCGCCGAGGAACACGCTTTCCTTAAAGATCTTGGAAACGGCATTGCCGTCCGCGCCACCGGCACCTATCTCGGGCATGGGCTGGAACCGCAGTTCCCGATGAACATCGCGCTCGCCGCGATCGCTCTCGGCCGCGGCAGCCTGTTCCCGCCGCGCGATGCGACCGGGCTCGAACAACCGGCCGCCGCCGCGCCGACGCAGATCGTCGTGACCGGCGTCGGACACTGGCGCGGCGAAGGACTGGCCCTGATCGAACGCGCCGACTGAAGGAACGAGAAATGACCGCGATGCAGGACAAGGCCGGACGCCCGATCGTCGTCGTCACCGGCATGGGCGTGGTCACCTCGCTCGGCACCGGCAAGACCGACAACTGGACGAAGCTCACCGCCGGACAGTCCGGCATCCGCGCCATCTCCCGCTTCGCCACCGATGGCCTGAAAACCCGGGTCGCCGGCACCATCGACTATCTGACCAAGGAGCCGCTCAACACCGCCGCCATGTCGGAGATGCTCGCCGATCTCGCAGCCGAGGAAGCGATCGCCGAATCCGGCATCGGCGCCAAGGGCGATTTCCCCGGCCCGCTGTTCCTCGCGGTGCCGCCGGTCGAACTCGAATGGCCGCAGCGCCGCGAGGTCGCGGTCGCGTCCGGCGCCAATGATTCGATCGACTATCGCGACCTGCTGCGTGTCAGCGCGCAGTTCCCCGCCTATCATTCCCGCTTCATGTTCGGCTCGGTCGCCGATCACATCGCCGACCGGTTCGGCACCAAAGGCTCGCCGATCTCGCTATCGACCGCCTGCGCGTCGGGCACGACCGCGATCCAACTCGGGGTCGAGGCGATCCGACGCGGCGAGACCGACGCGGCGCTGTGCGTCGCCTCCGACGGCTCGGTCAATCAGGAATCGCTGATCCGCTTCTCGCTCCTGTCCGCGCTGTCGACACAGAACGACGTCCCGGAAACAGCCTCCAAGCCGTTCTCCAAGAACCGCGACGGCTTCGTCATGGCCGAGGGCGCCGGCGCGCTCGTACTGGAAAGCCTCGCCTCGGCCAAAGCGCGCGGCGCGAAGATTCTCGGCGTGGTCGAGGGCTGCGGCGAACTCGCCGACAGCTTCCACCGCACCCGCTCCTCGCCCGACGGCAAGCCGATCATCGGCTGCATGGTCAACGCGCTCACCGATGCCGGCCTGACGCCGCAGGACATCGATCACATCAACGCGCACGGCACCTCGACGCCGGAAAACGACAAGATGGAATTCACCGGCACCGACAAAGTGTTCGGCGAGCACGCCAAGGCGATCCCGATCACCTCGAACAAGTCGATGATCGGCCACACGCTGTCCGCCGCCGGCGCGGTCGAGGCCGTCATCACGCTGATGACGCTGCAGCACCAGCGCATCCCGCCGACCATCAACTATCTGGTGCCGGACCCGGCGATCCCGCTCGACGTCGTCGGCAACACTGCGCGCGACGCCAAGATCACACATGCGCTATCCAATTCGTTCGGCTTCGGCGGCCAGAACGCCTCGCTGATCTTCGGCCGCGAACCGGCCTGATCCCGGTTTCCGGCCGGAACAGCCGCAAAACCTTGCCTGTTGACGGCGGCCCGCCCGCGGGCCATCCCGTGAATCCATTTTTCTTGGATATCTCCATGCGCGCGCTGACCCTGATCGCCGACCGCCAGCTTGAACTGATCGACATCCCCGCCCCGCCCGCGCCCGGCCCCGGCGAGGTGCAGGTCAGGATCGGCGCGGTCGGTCTCAACCATCTCGACGTCTGGGGCTTCCGCGGCATGGCCTTCGCCAAGCGCAAGCTGCCGCTCGTCGTCGGCGCGGAAGCGGCCGGCACCATTGAGAGCGTCGGCGCCGGCGTCACCGCGTTCAAACGCGGCGACAAGGTCGCGATGTACGGCGCGCTCACCTGCGGCACCTGCAAGGCGTGCCGCGAGGGCCGCGACAATCTGTGCGAGAACGTCGGCGGCATCATGGGCTTCCATGTCGACGGCTTCGCGCGCGATCTCGTCACCATGCCGGCGCGCCTCGTCGTGCCGGTGCCGGACAACGTCTCGCTGCGCGACGCCGCCTGCGCGCCGATCGCGTTCGGCACCGTGCAGCACATGCTGTTCGACAACGCCAAGCTGCAACCGGGCGAAACCATTCTCGTCCATGCCGGCGGCTCCGGCATCGGCACCGTCGCCATCAAGATGGCGAAGGCGCTCGGCTGCACCGTCATCACCACGGTCGGCAGCGACGAGAAAGCGGAGAAGGCGAAGGCGCTCGGCGCCGATCACGTCATCAATTACCGCACCGAGCGGTTCGAGACGATCACGCGCAAGCTGACGCAGAAGAAAGGCGTCGACGTGGTATTCGAGCATGTCGGCGGCGAAGGCTTCAACGGCTCGCTCCTGGTGCTCAAGCGCGGCGGCCGACTCGTCACCTGCGGCTCGACCGCGGGGCCGACGGTGCAGATCAACCTGATGCAGCTGTTCCAGCAGCAGTACAAGATTTTCGGCTCGTTCGGCTGCACTATCCGCAACATCCGCGAAAGCCTCGACAAGATGGCCGACGGCATGCTGCCGGTGATCGACACCGAAGTACCGCTCGCGGAGTTCGCGCGCGGTCTCGCACGGCTCGAAGGCCGGCAGGTGTTCGGCAAGGTGATCGTGACGTTCTGATGGCTCGCCCACGCGGAAAAGCCTTCCTCGATGCGCTCGCCGGCCACGGCACGGTGGCGCTGCTTGGCGGCCTGCGGCTGATCGACCGCCGCCGTATCGCGCCCGGCACCGCCTGGCTCCTGCGCCGCATCGGCCCGCTGCTGAAGGAACAGACAATCGCTCGCGCGCAGCTCGTCGCGGCGTTTCCGGAGAAATCGCCGGACGAGATCGAGCGCATCATCGCCGGCATGTGGGACAATCTCGGCCGCGTCGCCGCCGAGTTCGCCCATATGGACCGCTTCCGCGTCGAGGATCCGGACCGACCCGGCCCCGTCGACATTACCTATTCGCCGGAGACGCTGGAGCGGTTTCATCGCCTGCGCACCGACGGCAAACCGGCGCTCATTTTCACCGCGCATCTCGCCAACTGGGAATTGCCGGCGGTGGTCGCGGCCGCGCACGGCCTCGACGCCATCTCGGTCTATCGCCGGCCGAATATCGGCGCTGCCGCCGACGCCGTGCTGGCGATCCGCTCGGGCGCCATGGGCGAGCTGATGGCAACATCGATGGATGCGCCGCTGAAGCTCGCCGACGCGCTGGCGCAGGGCCGCCATGTCGGCATGCTGGTCGACCAATACGCGGTGCGGGGCGTGCCGGTGACGTTCTTCGGCCGGCCGACGCGCGCCAACGCGCTGCTGGCACGGCTCGCGCGTCATGTCGATTGCCCGATTCACGGCGTGCGGATGATCCGCCAGCCGGACGGCCGCACCTTCCGCGCCGAGCTGACCGAAGCGGTCACGCCCGCCCGCGACGCCGACGGCTTGCTCGACGTGCAAGGCATCATGCAGGCGGTGACGTCCGTGATCGAAGACTGGGTGCGCGAATACCCCGAGCAATGGCTGTGGGCACACCGCCGCTGGCGTCCCGAGGACGAACGCAGGTCGTGACGTTCCGAGCGCAGTCCCTTACCGCCCGGTCTTGATCCGCGTCCACAGCCGGTTGATCACGCGCTGCGTGCGCGCATCGTGCGCCCGCACGGTATAGAGCTTGCTCATCATCGCCGCATCGGGATAGACGCCGGGATCGTCGCGCACCGCCTTGTCGAGCAGCGGCTGGCTCGCGAGATTGCCGTTGGCATAGCTGATGAAGTTCGAGTTGCGCGCGGCGACCTCGGGACGCAGCAGATAATTGATGAAGGCGTGCGCCTCCTCGATATTCTTCGCATCCTTCGGGATCGCGAGATTGTCGAACCACATCTGCGTCCCCTCTTTCGGGATCGCATAGGCGATGTCGACGCCGTTCTTCGCCTCGGCCGCGCGCTTCTGCGCCTGCTTGATATCGCCGGACCATCCGACCACGAGGCAGATCTCTCCGGACGCGAGCGCATTGAGATATTCCGACGAATGGAATTTCCGCACGAACGGCCGCACCTTGAGGATCAGATCGCCGGCCTTGTCCAGCGTCGCCGGATCGGTCGCGTTCACGTCGAGACCGAGATAATGCAGCGCCGCCGGAATGATATCATCCGGCGAATCCAGCATATGCACGCCGCAGTCCTTGAACTTGGCAAGGTTCTCAGGCTTGAACATCAGATCCCAGCTATCGATCCGCGCATCGGCGCCGAGGATGTCCCTCGCCTTCTTCACATTGTAGCCGATGCCGGTCGTGCCCCACATATAGTTCACGGCGAAACGGTTGCCGGGATCATAACTGGCAAGCCGTTGCGTGATCTCCGGCCAGGCATTGACGAGATTCGGCAGCTTCGCCTTGTCGAGCGGCAGGAACACGCTGGCCTTGATCTGACGCTCCAGGAAATACGCGGTCGGCACGACGATGTCGTAACCGGACTTGCCGGCGAGCAGCTTGGTTTCCAGCACCTCGTTGGCGTCGAACGTGTCGTATTGAACCTTGATGCCGGTTTCCTTGGTGAAGCCGGCCAGCACCTGCGGATCGATGTAATCCGACCAGTTGTAGACGTTGAGCGTGCCCTGCTGCGCCATTGCAGATGCCGGCAGCAAAGCGCCGAGAACGACCAGCATCACCCGCCAAAACCGCATCGCCCTCTCCCTCACACCGCGCGCGGCAGCACGCCGGCCAGCTTTTCCAGCGCCGCATCGAGCGTCGCATCGCGCTTGGCGAAACAGAACCGCACCACCGAGCGGATCGGATCGTGCGCATAGAACGCCGACACCGGAATCGCCGCGACCTTGTGTTCTGTGACCAGCCGCTTGCAGAACGTCTCGTCGTCCTGATTGAGACCGAGCGGCGCCAGATCGACGTTGAGAAAATACGTACCCTGCGCGTCGAGCGTCGGAAAGCCCAGCGCGCGCAGGCCGTCGGCGAAGCGGTCGCGGCTACGCTGGAAATCGGCGCGCATCGTCGTGAAATAGTCATCGGACTTCGCCAAGCCGTAGGCGACGGCGGCCTGCAGGTTCGGCGGCGTGGTGAAGGTGATGTATTGGTGCGCCTTCGCCAGCACACGTAACACCTGCGGCGCGGCGCAGACGAAGCCGACCTTCCATCCGGTCAGCGAGAAAATCTTGCCGGCCGAGCCGACTTTGACACAGCGCTCGCGCATGCCGTCGATCGCAATCAGCGGCAGATGGGCGCGGCCGTCGAAGATCACGTGCTCCCATACCTCGTCGCAGACGGCGATGGCGTCGTAGCGCTGGCAGAACGCCGCGAGCCGTTCGAGATCTTCCCGCGCATAGACCGTACCGGTCGGATTGAGCGGATTGTTGAACAGCACGACCTTGGTCTTGGGCGAGAACGCGCGCTCCAGCATCTCGTCGGTGAAGCGCCAGTGCGGCGGCTCGAGCCGCACGAATTTCGGCACGCCGCCGGCGCGCTGCACCAACGGCAGATAGGCGTCGTAGAGCGGCTGGAACAACACCACCTCGTCGCCCGGCTCGATCAGCGCCATCAACGCGCCGGCCAGCGCCTCGGTCGCGCCGGAGGTGATCATGATCTCGCGGTCGGGGTCGAGGATGAGATTCTGCCAGTGCTGATAGTGCGCGGCGACGGCCTGACGCAGTTCCGGCAGGCCGAGCATCGGCGGATACTGGTTCCAGCCGGAGACTACGGCTTCGGCGGCCTTGCGCCGGACGTCTTCCGGCCCCGGATCGTCGGGGAAGCCCTGCCCCAGATTGACCGCCGCGTGGTCGCGCGCGAGGCCGGACATGACCTCGAACACCGAAACCGGCAGGCCGGCGAAGATCGGATTCATGATGGCAGATCAGCCGGTCTTGGTCGGCAGACCGGCGGCCTTCCAGCCGAGCATCCCGCCCGCCAGATGGTGGTCGTAGGGATATCCCCGCTCCTGCGCCGCCAGCGAGGCAGTCACCGAGCGCTTGCCGGAGCGGCAGGCGAACACCACGGTGCGGCCGGCCGGCTCCGGGATCGCGGCAGGATCGAATTGTGACAACGGCACGACCACGCCCTCGGGATAGGCTTCGACAGCGATCTCGTTCGGCTCGCGCACGTCGACCAGCAGCATGCGCCCCTCGGTCAGCCCGCGGGCAACCTCCTCGGGCGTCAGATCGTGAACCTTGGGCTCGCCGGTCATCGCAACACACTCCGTGACAGGGTTGTTGGCGCCCGTTCTAGGGCAACCCGGTAACGCCCGCTAGATGGTCACCTGCGTGCCGACCTCGACCACCCGGCCGGTCGGAATCTGGAAGAAGTCGGTGGCATCGCTCGACGTGCGTGCCAGACCGATGAACAGCCGGTCCTGCCACGCCGGCATGCCGGACTGCGGCGACGGCTTGAGCGCCCGCCGCGACAGGAAGAACGACGTCGACATGATGTCGCTGCGCCAGCCGCATGTGCGCGCGATCGCCAGGCCTTGGGGCACGTTCGGCTCTTCCATGTAGCCGAACCGCAGCACCACGCGCTGGAAACGCTCGGACACCGGCGAAATCTGCACCCGCTCGTCCTCGGATACCCGAGGCGTGTCGGAAACATGGATCGTCAGGATGACGTTCTTTTCGTGCAGCACCTTGTTGTGCTTGAGATTGTGCAACAGCGCGGTCGGCGCGAAGTCCGGCGTGCTGGTGAAGAACACGGCCGTTCCCGGAACGATATGCGGTGGCTTCTTCTCGAGGCTGCGCAGCAAGGTATCGAGCGGCACCTCGGTCCGGCGAGTCTTGCTGGACAGGAGATTGGTGCCCCGACGCCAGGTCAGGATCAGCAGCACCATCACCGCGCCGAACAGGATCGGTACCCACGCGCCTTCAAACAGCTTCAGCAGGTTCGCCGAGAAGAACACCATGTCGACGAAGATGAACGGCACCATCAGCAGCGCCGCCTGCCACAGCTTCAGCTTCCACAATTTCCACGCGACGATGAACGCCAGCAAACCATCGACCACCATCGTCGTCGCCACCGCGATGCCGTAGGCATGCGAGAGAGCGCTCGATGAACGGAAGAGACCGATCAGCAGCACGACGCCGATGAACAGCGCGATCGTCACCCGCGGAATGTAGATCTGTCCCACATGCGAGGCGGAGGTGTGCAGGATCGCGAGCCGCGGCAGGAGACCAAGCTGGATCGCCTGATGCACCAGCGAGTAAGCCCCGGTGATGACCGCCTGGCTGGCGATCACGGTGGCCGCCGTGGCGAGAATCACCATCGGCATCACCATCACGTCCGGCAACAAACGGAAGAACGGATTTTCCAGCGCCGACGCATCGGACAGAACCCGCGCGCCCTGCCCAAAATAGTTGAGCAGCAGCGCCGGCAAAACCAGCGACAACCACGCGACCTGGATCGGCTTGCGACCGAAATGGCCGAGGTCCGCATATAAAGCTTCACCGCCGGTGACGCACAGGAACACCGCACCGAGCGCGATCAAGCCGATATGACCGTGTTGCGCGACAAAGGCGACCGCATATTGCGGATTGATCGCATAGAGGACGCGTGGATCGTCGCCGATATGCAGCAATCCGGCAATGGCGATGGTGACAAACCAGATCGCCATGATCGGGCCGAACAGCGCCGCGACGCGCGCCGTGCCATGACTTTGCGCCGCGAACAGACCGACCAGGATCAGCAAGGAGATCGGCACCACATAATCGGCGAAGCCGGGGTTGACGAGCTTCAGACCTTCCACCGCCGAAAGCACGGAAATCGCCGGCGTGATGACGCTGTCGCCGAGGAACATCGCGGCGCCGATCACACCGAGCAGAAAGACCAGCGCCGTGCGCCGGCCAAGCGCGCGGGTCGCCAGCGCCGTCAGCGAGAGCGTTCCGCCCTCACCGTTGTTGTCGGCGCGCAGCAGCACCAGGACGTATTTCAGCGTCACGGTGATGATCAGCGACCACAGGATCAGCGACAGGACGCCGAGCACGACCTCGCGCGTCAAACCATGCTCGGCGCTCGCCGCGTGAACCGCTTCGCGGAACGCATAGAGCGGGCTTGTGCCGATGTCGCCATACACAACGCCGATGCTGCCGAGCGCCAGCGCAAACACGCTGGGCGGAGCTTGCGGAGCAGCGGCATCCGGCGGAGCGGCGTCGTTCTTGGTTTGCGTCATGCGTTCCGTAACTTGGCCTGATCGGCGCCCCGAAAAGGCCGGTTGCGCGAGGACGCGCTTATATCATGCCCACGGACCGCGCCTATCAGGCCGCCGCACAACCGGTATGAATTTTCAGCAGAAAATGGCCGATCAGGGCCGGAAATCGAGCGGAAGGGGCGGCGCCTCCCGCATCAGGGTAATGGTGACACGCCGGTTCGAGGACAACGAAGGGTTGTCCGGGAACAGCGGTTCCGTGTCGGATTTTCCGGCCACCATGAAGATATTTCCGGAGCGCAGCCCCTCCTGCTCCAGAATCTGCCGGATCGCATTGGCGCGGTCGGCGGAAAGTTCCCAGGCACCGTAACCCGGCTTCGGTGGTATCCGGGTCGTCGCAGTATGGCCGGTGATCGACAGGCGGTATGGCATTTGTTTGAGCGCCGGCGTCATCTTGGCGATCAATTTGCGCGTACGTTCGTTCGGCTCCTTTGAGCCTTCCGCGAACATCGAGCGGCCATCCTGATCGACGATCTCGATGTTGAGGCCATTCTTGGTTTCCTCGATCATCACATGCTTCGAGGCTTCGTTGATCTCGGGCAAGTCCTGCAGCGCCTGGCGCAGCGACGCCGCCGCCAGCGCGAACTGCCGATCCTGATCGAGCCGTGCGCCATAGGTGCGGTTGTGGTCTTTCTCGTCCGCGCTCGGCGTCGCCGACGCTTCGTCCGGTGTGATGTTCGCGGCATTCTTGAGCCGCGGCCGCGTCGGCAATCCGGGAATCTCGACGATGCCGGAATAGCGGACCTTATCCTGCACGCCGAACGCATCGCGCATCGAGCCGGCGACGACTTGCAGCTTCGCCTGATCCTGGGTCGAGAACGCGACGAGCATGACGAAGAAGCTCATCAGCAGAGCCATAAGATCGGCGAACGTTACGAACCACCCGTGCCCGCCTGCATGTCCGCCGCGTTTCTTCGCCATGAAGCGTGCTCAGCGCCGGCGCGGGCTTAAGCCGCGACGGCAGCCGCCTCTTCATCGGCGCTGTGGCGGTGCTTCTCGGGCAGATAGGCGAGCAGCATCTCACGCACCAGCGTCGGGCTCTTTGCCTCGCGCATCATCAGCACGCCGTCGATGATCAGCGTGCGGTTGACCTCCTCGTCGACCAGCTTGACGTGCAGTTTGTCGGCGATCGGCAAACAAAACAGGTTGGCGACCAGAGCGCCGTAGAGCGTCGCAAGCAACGCGACCGCCATGAACGGGCCGAGCTTGGACGGATCGGTCATGTTGGCGAACATTTGCACCATGCCGAGCAGCGTGCCGATCATGCCGAAGGCCGGCGCGCAATCGCCGATGGCACGGTAGATCTTCTGCCCCTCGTCGAGATGGGTCAGGAAGTTGTCGCGGTCGCGCTCCAGATTGTCGCGGATGAAGTCGCCGTCATAACCGTCGGCAACAAAGCGGATACCCTTGGCGAGAAACGGATCGTCGACCGTCGCCTTCTCCAGCCCGATCGGCCCCTGCTTGCGGACGATCTCGGCAAGGCCGGCGATTTCGTCGACCAACTCGCGCTGGGTCGTGCGCCGCATCGTGAAGGCGAACTTCATGCCGAGCGGCAGGCCGTGCAGGATCGCCACCAACGGAAAGCGGATCAGGGTCGCGGAGAACGAACCGCCGAAAATGATGATGATGGCATGCATGTCGTAGAACATGCGCAGATCGCCGCCCATCAGAATGAGCGTGACGATCGTGATCACACCGGCGATCAGCCCAAGGCCGGTGGTGATATCCATGCGATCTGCTCCGTCGAAAAAGCGCTTAGAAAATGCCGCTCGGGTGGCACTCCGAACCTAGATCGGCCCGATTAAAGCGGCGTTAACCGCGATTTTCCCGCGGTTAGAATGATGGCTGACACCGAGGCCGATGGCGCAAACGCGCCGTCTATTCGATTTATGTCTATAGTCGATAGCCAGCGACCATGAATAAAATCAATGACTTGCGCCGAAAGTGATGGCAAAAACAAAGGGTCAGACAGACCGGCCGCTTGCGGGCGCACGTCAAGTCGTCCGTGACCGGCCAGCAAAACTCATTAAAAGGATCGCCGAGGCAGCGCGTCTGAGCGTGGCCGAGAGGCAAAGGAGATCGAGGATGCGGGATATCGGCCATTTTATCGGCGGCAAGGCGGTCAAGGGGACATCCGGCCGGTCAAGCGACGTGTTCAACCCGAACACCGGAGAGGTCCAGGCCAAGGTCGCCCTCGCCTCCGTGGCCGAGGTGGAGCAGGCCGTTGCCAATGCCGAGGAAGCGCAGCGGGTCTGGGCCGCTGTCAATCCGCAGCGCCGCGCCCGCGTGATGTTCAAGTTTCTGGAGCTGGTCCAGAAGGAATATGACGACCTCGCCCGCCTGCTCTCCTCCGAGCACGGCAAGACCTTTGCCGACGCCAAGGGCGACATCCAGCGTGGCCTCGAAGTGGTCGAGTTTGCCTGCGGAATCCCACATCTGATGAAGGGCGAGCACAGCGACAGCGCCGGCACCGGCACTGATCTCTATTCGCTGCGTCAGCCGCTCGGTGTCGTCGCCGGCATCACCCCGTTCAACTTCCCGGCGATGATCCCGCTCTGGAAATGCGCGCCGGCGATCGCCTGCGGCAACTCCTTCATCCTCAAGCCGTCGGAGCGCGATCCGGGCGTGCCCATGCGCATCGCCGAGCTGTTCCTGGAAGCCGGCCTCCCGCCGGGCGTGCTCAACGTCGTCAACGGCGACAAGGTCGCGGTCGATGCGCTGCTCGACGACCGGCGCGTGAAGGCAATCGGCTTCGTCGGCTCGTCCGATATCGCCGAGTACATCTATGCGAAGGGCTGCGCCAACGGAAAGCGCGTCCAGTGCTTCGGCGGCGCCAAGAACCATATGGTCATCATGCCGGATGCCGACATGGATCAGGCGGTCGATGCGCTGATTGGCGCGGGCTACGGCTCGGCCGGAGAACGCTGCATGGCGATCTCGGTGGCGGTCCCGGTCGGCGAGAAGACCGCAGACCTCCTCGTCAAGAAACTGATCCCACGGGTGGAAAGCCTCAAGGTCGGCCCCTCCAACGATCCTCAGGCCGACTACGGCCCGATGGTGACGAAAGCGCTGCTCAACAAGGTGAAGAGCTATGTCGACACCGGCGTGAAGGAAGGCGCCAAGCTCCTGGTCGACGGCCGCAACTTCAAGCTCCAGGGCTACGAGAACGGCAACTTCATCGGCGGCTGCCTGTTCGATCACGTCACGCCGGACATGACGATCTACAAGGAAGAGATCTTCGGCCCGGTTCTGTCGGTGGTCCGCGCCAAGGATTACGAAGAGGCACTGCGGCTGCCGTCCGATCATGAATACGGCAACGGCGTCTCGATCTTTACCCGCGATGGCGACACGGCGCGCGATTTCTCCAACCGCGTCAACGTAGGCATGGTCGGCGTCAACTTCGCGATTCCAGTGCCGCTCGCCTATCACACCTTCGGCGGCTGGAAGCGATCCGGTTACGGCGATCTCAACCAGCACGGACCGGACTCGATCCGTTTCTATACGAAGACCAAGACGATCACCCAGCGCTGGCCCTCCGGTACCAAGGAAGGCGCCGAGTTCGTCATCCCGACCATGGCGTGATCATTCGCACGCCATTGCAGCGCATGAAAAAAGCCGGCGGCGCCGTGGCCGCCGGCTTTCTGTTGTCGCTGACTGGCTGCGCCAGCCAGCAACTGGCGACGACGAGCGTGGCCGGAGCTTCGCCGGCTGATCTCGCCGGCCGCTGGATGCTGTCGATGCCGCAAGCTCCCGCCTGCGGCCTCACGCTGTCCGGCGGGCCGCAGGGGCGCATCATGCCGGAAGGCGGCTGTCCCGGCCGCTTCTTCACCAGCCGCCGCTACAGCCTCGACAACGGCACGATGACGATCCTCGACGGCGAGAGCGTGCCGCTCGCGCGGCTGACGGCGGGCGAAGATGGATTTACCGGCCGCGCCGAAACCGGCGAGGCCGTCACCTTGACGCGAGCGCTCTACGAATAAACCGCGCTAGTTGAGGCGGGTGGGACGCTCGGTGTCCGGCGGCGTGACCGCATTCGGCGGTGAAGCGGCGGGCGAATCTGTGACCGGATGATCGGGAGACAGTGGCTGCGGCGCAGCCGTGGCGCGCGCATGCTTCTGCCACGACAGCCAGCCGAGCGGCAGCGCGCCGAGATAGAGAACCGTGCCGACGGTCAGCACCTCGAACGGATAAGCCAGCAGCAGCGCAAAGAACAGCACCGCGACGACGAACACCGGCAGCACCATCTCGGTCGGCACACGCTTGCCGACCTGCTTGCCGGAGAACACCGGCAACCGCGACACCATCAGAAACGCGACGAACAGCGCGAACACCAGAGAGAACGCGGTGAGCGCCGAGCCGCGCGGCACGCCGAGGAAGTTCAGATAGATCGGCAACAGCACGACAATCGCGCCGGCCGGCGCCGGGACGCCGGTGAAGAAATTGCCCGCCCAGGCCGGCTTGTGCGGATCGTCGATCATCACATTGAAGCGCGCGAGCCGCAGCCCACCGCAAATCGCAAAGACCAGCGCAGCAATCCACCCGAACGATTTGAAATCGTGCAGCCCCCAGAAATAGAGGATCAGCGCCGGGGCGACACCGAAATTGACGAAGTCGGCAAGGCTGTCGAGCTCGGCGCCGAACTTCGACGTGCCCTTGAGCATGCGCGCCACGCGACCGTCGATGCCATCGAGCAGCGCGGCGAAGACGATGCCGGCGAGCGCCAGATCGAGCTTGTTCTCGAAGGCGAGCCGGATCGCGGTGAGCCCGGCGCAGAGCGCCAGCAGCGTGATCAGATTGGGCACCAGCATGCGTACCGGGATCGCCTTGAAACGGCGGCGGCGCGGGCTCCCGCTCTGGTCTTGACGGGTATCTTGCGGATCGATGGGATTGAACACCATGGTGCGGAAATTATACCGCAGTTTGCGGCAAAACCACGGGGTTTTTGGCCGCGGGCGCGGCCCCGGCTACCCTTCAATCGATCCGATAGACCCGGTCGCCGTCCTGCCCACGCAGGTCGGCCAGCACGGTTTCGCCGGCGATGGCCGTCTGCCCGATCGACACCAGCGGGATGGTGCCTTCCGGCAGATAGACGTCGAGCCGCGAGCCGAAGCGGATCATGCCGAACCGCTCGCCGGCCGTCAGCGCATGCCCTTCCCGGACGAAGCAGAGAATGCGCCGCGCCACCAGCCCGGCAATCTGCACGACGGCGATGCGCGCCGACGGCGTGGTGATCACCAGCGCATTGCGCTCGTTGTCCTCGCTCGCCTTGTCGAGATCGGCATTGATGAACTTGCCCTGGTGATAGACGATCCGCTCGACGCGGCCCGACAGCGGACTGCGGTTCACATGGCAATCGAACACGCTCATGAAGATGGAAACGCGCGGCAGCGGCGTATTGCCGAGGCCGAGTTCGGCCGGCGGGATCGCCGGTTGCACCAGGCTGACGCGGCCATCGGCCGGCGAAACGACCAGCCCCTCGCGCACCGGCGTCACCCGTGGCGGGTCGCGGAAGAAGTACACGCACCATAGCGTGAGCACGGTGCCGATCCAGCCGAGCGGCGTCCAGATCCAGAACAGGATCAGGCTGACCAGCGCGAATGCGCCGATGAACGGATAGCCCTCCGCGTTGATCGGCACGAGTTGCGAACGGATCGAATTGACGATCGACATGAATGAAACTCCGTCTTATTCCGCCGCGCCGAGCGGCTCGCGTAAAGGCTCCGCCGGCGGCAATTCGGCTTTTTCGGCAACCAGCGGCGGATTGCGGTTCGGGGCAGCGTTGTCGTCGGCCAGCGCCAGCTTCTCGCGCGCCTCGTCGGCCTCGCGCTGGCGGTTCCACATACTGGCGTAAAGGCCGGCGCGCGCCAGCAATTGCACATGCGTCCCGCGCTCGACGATCCGACCGGCTTCCAGCACGATGATCTCGTCGGCGCCGATGATGGTCGACAGCCGGTGCGCGATCACCAGTGTGGTCCGGTTTTTCGAGACGCGCTCCAGCGCATCCTGAATTTCCTTTTCGGTGTGGCTGTCGAGCGCCGAGGTCGCCTCGTCGAGCAGCAGGATCGGCGGCGCCTTCAGGATCGTGCGGGCGATGGCGACCCGCTGCTTCTCGCCGCCCGACAATTTCAGACCGCGCTCGCCCACTTCGGTTTCGTAGCCCTGCGGCGACAGCTTGATGAATCCATCGATCTGCGCCAGCCGCGCCGCCTCTTCCACATCGGCATCGGTCGCGTCCCAGCGCCCATAACGGATGTTGTAACGGATCGTATCGTTGAACAGCACGGTGTCCTGCGGCACCATGCCGATCGCGGCCCGCAGCGACGCCTGCGTCACCTTGCTGATGTCCTGACCGTCAATGGTGATGTGGCCTGACGTGACGTCGTAAAAGCGATAGAGCAACCGCGACAAGGTCGACTTCCCGGCGCCGGATGGCCCGACGACAGCGACAGTGCGCCCCGCCGGCACATCGAAGCTGATGCCCTTGAGGATCGGCCGCTCCGGCTCATAGGAGAACACAACATTCTCGAAGCGGATCGCGCCGGCCGTCACCTGCAACGGCTTCGCGCCCGGCGCATCGGCGATCTCCGGCGCGCGGCCAAGGATCGAGAACATCATTTCGATGTCCGTCACCGCCTGTTTGATCTCGCGATAGATCATGCCCATCACGTTCAGCGGCTGGTAGAGCTGGATCATCATCGCATTGATCATCACGAAATCGCCGACCGTCTTCGTGCCGGCGGCGATGCCGTAGGCGCACAGCACCATGGTTGCCGTCAGGCCGCCGGTGAAGATGATGGCCTGCCCGGCATTGAGCACCGCAAGCGAGGTATAAGCACTGACGCTCGCCGTTTCGTAACGCGTCATCGAGCGGTCATAGCGCGCCAGCTCGCGCTGCTCGGCGCTGAAATACTTGACCGTCTCGTAATTCAGCAGCGAGTCGACCGCCTTTACATTGGCGTCGGTGTCGCTCTCGTTCATCGCCTTGCGGATGCTGATGCGCCACTCGGTCGCGTAAAAGGTAAAGACCATATAGAGCGCGACAGTGACGACGATGATCGCCACATAGCGCCAGTCGAACTGCCACAGCAGCACGCCGACGATCAAAGCCAGTTCGAGCCCGGTCGGCACGATCTGCATGATGATCAATCGGACGATGGTCTCGATCCCGTTGCGGCCGCGCTCCAGCACCCGCGTCAGCCCGCCGGTTTTGCGCTCCAGATGGAACCGTAGCGACAACTGGTGCATATGCTCGAACGTCATCACCGCGAGACGGCGCACCGCGTGCATCGCCACCTTGGCGAACAGACCGTCGCGCAGTTGCGTGATGCCCGCCATCAGGATGCGGGTACCACCATAGGCGAGCGTCATCGCGACCGGCGCCGCCAGCACCCAGGCGAGCCATTCGGACGTTCCGGCATCGGCCGCGCCCTGCCCGGCCAGCGCGTCGGTCGCCCATTTGAAGGTGAACGGTACCGCCATGGTGGCGATCTTGGCGATCACCAGCAGCACGACCGACCAGGCGACGCGGATCTTCAGGTCGCGGCGGTCGGTCGGCCAGATATAGGGCCAGAGCGACAGCGTGATGCGCCACAGCGAATCACGTCCGGAAACGGCTTTCGCCGACGGCGGAATTTCGGTGTGAGGCGGACTCATGAGGGGAACAATAGGGCCTGCGTGATGGCGGCACGGGGAAAACAGACGCCCCGGCGCCGGCCCGGAGCGGTGATGGAACGGCCATCGCGCCTCCTATAGGCGGATTCTCGGCCGTAAGCACGTCTCTCCGGCCCTGCCTTGACGCCGCAACCGCCGACAGGCACACCCCGGCCGGAGCCATATGACATGAGCAAGATCAAGTCGATTTGCGTCTACTGCGGTTCGGGAACCGGAAACGACCCCGCTTATGTGGACGCGGCCAAGGCGTTGGGCAAGGCCATGGCCGAACAGGGCATCACCCTCGTCTATGGCGGGGGCGCCATCGGCCTGATGGGCGCGGTCGCCTATGCGGTCCTCGACCACGGCGGCAAGGTGCACGGCATCATCCCCAAATTCCTGATGTCGCGGGAGCGCGCGCTACGCGGCACCCATGAGCTCGTCGTCACCGAGAACATGCACGAACGCAAGCAGAAGATGTTCGAGGCCGCGGACGCGTTCGTCGCGCTGCCGGGCGGCATCGGTACGCTCGAAGAAGTCGTCGAGCAGATGACCTGGGCGCAACTCGGCCAGCATCGCAAGCCGATCCTGCTCGCCAATATCAATGGATTCTGGGATCCGCTCGCGAGCCTGCTGCTGCATATGCGCCGCACGGAATTCATCCGCTACGGGCTGGACGTTGAAATCCTCAAGGCCGACCGTGTGGACGAGATCATCCCGAAGCTGAAAGCCGCCGTCGCCATGGTGAGCGAGCGGGACAAGCAGATGGATGTGACGCCCGCCGACAAGATGTGACGCCTAGTCGTTTTTCTCGAAGGTGACGGCTTCGATCCGGTTGCCATCGGGGTCACGGACAAACGCCGCGTAGTAGCCGTCGCCGTGTTGCGGGCGCAGGCCCGGCGCGCCATCGCTGGTGCCGCCATGGGCGAGCGCAGCCGCATGAAATGCGTCGACAAGAGACCGGTCGCGCGCGCGCAGCGCGATATGCGTCCCCTGACCGGCCGGCAGCGGCGCCATGTCGGGCCGTTGATTGATCCAGAATTCGGAATACGCCTTACCGAAGGCCACCGTCGCCGGACGCTCCTCGAGCTTGCGGAAGCCGAGCGTCGCCAGCAAGGCTTCGTAAAAGCGCGTCGCCGCGGCGAGATCACGAACGCCGACGGAGACGTGATCGATCATCGTTTCGGCTCGGCCGATGCGCCGGAGCGATAGAGCTTGTAGACGATCGAATCCATCAGCGCCTGGAATGACGCGCCGATCACATTGGCCGAAACGCCGACCGTGCTCCAGCGCGCGCCGGTCTCGTCGCGGCTCTCAATCGTGACGCGCGTCACGGCCTCAGTGCCGCCGTTGAGGATGCGCACGCGATAGTCGGTAAGTTCGAGCCCCTTGATGTAAGTCTGATAGCGGCCGAGATCCTTGCGCAACGCCTGGTCGAGCGCGTTGACGGGGCCGTTGCCCTCCGCCGCCGAAATCAGCGTCTCGCCGTCGATCATCACCTTGACCACCGCAAGGCTGACGATCACCCGTTCGCCCGCCGCGTTGTCGCGCTGCTCGACATTGACGTCGAACTGCACCACGTCGAAATAATCCGGTACCGCGCCAAGCGCCCGATGCGCCAACAGCGCGAACGAGGCGTCGGCGGCTTCGTAGGAATAGCCCGCAGCCTCGCGCTCCTTCACCATATCGAGCAAACGGCCCACACGCGGATCGTCCTTGTCGAGCGCGATGCCGATCTTTTCCAGCTCGGCGAGAACGTTCGATTTTCCCGCCTGCTCCGACACCAGCACCTTGCGCGCATTGCCAACAGCGTCCGGCGACACATGCTCGTAAGTCGTCGGGTCTTTGAGGATCGCCGAAGCGTGAATGCCCGCCTTGGTGGCGAAGGCGCTGTCGCCGACATAGGGCGCATGCCGGTTCGGCGCACGATTGAGCATGTCGTCGAGCTTGCGCGACACGGCGGGCAGTTGCTTCAGTTGCGCGTCGGAGACGCCGATCTCGAAGCGGGCCGCATAGTCGCCCTTGAGCTTCAGGGTCGGGATCAGCGAGGTGAGATTGGCGTTGCCGCACCGCTCGCCGAGCCCGTTGAGCGTTCCCTGAATCTGACGCACACCGGCGCGCACGGCCGCGAGCGAATTGGCGACCGCCTGCTCGGTATCGTTATGGGCATGGATGCCGAGATGATCGCCCGGCACATGCCTGACGACCTCGCCGACGATGCGCTCGACCTCGTGCGGCAGCGTACCGCCATTGGTGTCGCACAGCACCACCCAGCGCGCGCCGGCCTCATAGGCCGCCTTTGCGCAGGCGAGCGCGTAATCGGGATTAGCCTTGTAGCCGTCGAAGAAATGCTCGCAATCGAGCATCACCTCCCGCCCCTTCGCCTTGGCGGCGCCCACGCTGTCGCGGATCGAGGCGAGGTTTTCCTCGTTGGTGGTCTCGAGCGCGACGCGGACATGGTAATCCCACGACTTGGCGACAAAGCAGATCGCATCGGCGCGCGCATCGAGCAACATGGCGAGACCGGGATCGTTCGACGCCGAGCGGCCGGGCCGCCGCGTCATGCCGAACGCGGTAAAGGTCGCGCGCATCGGCCGCGGATCGGCAAAGAACTGCGTGTCGGTCGGATTGGCGCCGGGGTAGCCGCCCTCGATGTAATCGACGCCGAGTTCGTCGAGCATCGCCGCGATGGCAAGCTTGTCATGCAACGTGAAATCGACGCCGTTGGTCTGCGCGCCGTCGCGCAGCGTCGTATCGAACAGATACAAACGCTCTTTCGCTGTTGCGGACGAAACTGTCGCCATGGCCGTCACAGGATGCCGAACACATACAGCGCGAGGCCGACAGCGGCGGCCAGCACGACGAATTTTAGGGCGATGTAGTAGGCCCAATGGCGCGGAAACGGCGTGTCGGGTCGTTTCATGAACGCTCTCCCGGCGGCGTCAGCGGTTTGTGCATCGTCGTATTGGCCAGCCATTCGCCCGCCAGCGCGACGGTATTGCGCTGTTGCGGCACGAAACCATGCCTGGTGAAAAATCCGAGCGCGGTGTCCGACGCATCGGTGGTCAGGCGCGTGGCGCCGCGCGCTTTCGCCAGCTTCTCGATGGCGTCGAGCAGCATCTTCGCGACGCCGGAGCCGGCCACCGCCGGATGGACGAACAGCATATCGACCTGCTCCGTCCCGGCGAGCGAAATAAAGCCGACCGGCGAACCGTTCAACGTGCCGATCAGCGTGAGCTGCTTGCCGAGTCGACCGGCAAAGCCCTCCATGTCGTCGGCCGAAGAAATCCACGCATCCTGCTGCGCGCCGCTGTAGTCGTCGCCGGTCAGTTCTTCGATGCTGGCGCGGAAGATGTCGGCCAGAAACGGCGCGTCCTGCGGCAGGAATGGCCGCAACGCCAGCTTTGGATGGGCGCTCGCGCTCATGGGGCGACCTCCCAGGTCGTGCCGTCCTTGGAATCCTTGAGGATCACACCCATCGCCGTCAGTTCGTCGCGGATACGGTCGGACTCGGCAAAGTCCTTCACCTTGCGCGCGGCAAGCCGCTGCGCCACCAGCGCCTCCACCTGCGCCTTATCGACTTCGCGGCGGCTGCGCGGCCGCTGCGTGAAACCGAGCGCCGCGAGCGAGCCCGCCAGCGCCTCGCTCTCGCCGCGCGCATGCAGCGCGTGCAATTCGGCAATCGCTTTCGGCGTGTTGAGATCGTCGCTCAACGCTTCGATCACGCCGGGTGCGAATTGCGGCACGGCGCTCGTGCCCTCGCCCATGAGATGGCGCAGCGTGGCGTAGCTTTCCTCAAGTCCCTTCAACGTCCAGTCGATCGGCTGGCGATAATGCGTGCGCAGCATGTTGAAACGCAGCACCTCGCCGGGCCAGTCCTGCAACAGGTCATGGATGGTGAAGAAGTTGCCGAGGCT
>JAHBZF010000046.1 GCA_019635575.1 Pseudolabrys sp.
CACTGGCCGGATTGGTACCGTGTGCTGACTGGGGAATGAGACACACTGTGCGATGGTGATCGCCGCGCGCTTCATGATACGCCCGCACGACCAGCAGGCCCGCGTATTCGCCTTGTGATCCGGCATTGGGCTGCAACGACACGCCGGCAAATCCGGTGATGTCTGCGAGATCGGCTTCCAATTCTTTAAACAACGCCGCATAGCCCGCGGTTTGTGACGCCGGGGCAAACGGGTGGAGCTGACCGAACTCCGGCCACGTAACCGGAATCATTTCCGCGGTCGCGTTCAATTTCATTGTACACGATCCCAACGGGATCATGCCATGCACCAAACTGAAATCCTTGGATTGCAGCGAATACATGTAGCGCAGCATTTCCGTTTCACTGCGATACCGGTGGAACACCGGATGCGTCAGAAACGGGGTCACGCGCTGAAACCGTTCGTCGTATCGCGCATCGGTCGCATTGGCGACGTCGTCAAACGCAAAGTCCGGCGCTGCACCGCCATTAAATGCGCTCCACAAATCCACAACATCCGATGCCAACGTCGTTTCGTCGAGCGCGATGGTTAAGGTGCCCGGCTGCAACACCCGCAAATTCATCTGTTTCGCACGGGCGGCGGCCAGAATATCCTCTTCGCCGTGCGCGCCAACTTCCACCCGGATGGTGTCGAAGTAATTCTCGTGCATAATCGCAAAACCCAACCGCTCAAGCCCTGACGCCAACGTGCACGACAGGTGGTGCACGCGCCGGGCAATGTGCGACAATCCGTCCGGTCCGTGGTACACGGCGTACATACCGGCCATGACCGCCAGCAGCACCTGCGCCGTACACACATTGCTGGTGGCTTTTTCGCGGCGGATATGCTGCTCGCGCGTTTGCAGTGCGAGGCGGTAGGCAAGCCGGCCGCGCTTGTCGATGGTGGCGCCGACAAGGCGTCCCGGCAGACTGCGCTGATATTGCGTTTTCGTCGCGATATAGGCGGCATGCGGACCGCCGTAACCCATCGGCACGCCGAACCGCTGCATCGAGCCGATGGCGATATCCGCGCCGAGTTCGCCGGGCGGGGTCAGCAAGGTCAGCGCCAGCGGATCGGCGGCCATCACCGCGACGGCGCCCTTGTCCTTGAGCGCGGCGATGATCGCGCGGTCGTCGCGCAGCGTGCCGGTCGTGCCGGGATATTGCAGCAGCGCGCCGAACACGGTCGCCGGATCGAGATCGCGCGTCGGATCGCCCACCTTGACCGTCCAGCCGAGCGGCTCGGCACGCGTGCGCACCACGGCGATGGTCTGCGGATGGCACTCATGATCGACGAAGAACGTCGCCGGTTTGCCCGTCGCGATGCGGTGCGCCATCGCCATGGCCTCGGCGGCGGCGGTCGCCTCATCGAGCAACGAGGCATTGGCGATCGGCAGACCGGTGAGGTCTATCACCATGGTCTGGAAGTTGAGCAGCGCCTCGAGCCGGCCCTGGCTGATCTCCGGCTGGTACGGCGTATAGGACGTGTACCAGGCCGGGTTCTCCAGCACGTTGCGCTGGATCACCGGCGGCAGCAGCGTGTCGTAATAGCCTTGGCCGATCAGCGACACCATGGTGCGGTTGCGCGACGCGACGCCTTGCATCTTGTCGAGCAGTTGCGCTTCCGACAGCGCCGCGCCGAGCGCGAGCGGTTCGTGCCGGCGGATATTCGCCGGCATCGCCTGATCGATCAGCGCATCGACCGACGGCACGCCGACGATCCGCGCCATCCGGGCGATATCGTCAGCCGAGGGGCCGATGTGGCGGTCCTGGAAGGTGACTTCGGGGCGCGAAGCGTTAGTCATGGTGCGATCCATCGATGCTGCTGTGCGTTCGTTTCTTTTGCGCGGTCTCAGCCGAGCGTGGCCTTGTAGGCGGCTTCATCCATCAGCGCCTCGAGTTCGGACGGCTGCGTGACGGTCATCTTGAACAGCCAGCCTTTCGATTCCGGGTCGGAGTTCACCAGCGTCGGATCGGCGACAACCGCCTCGTTGACCTCTGTCACGGTGCCGGTGATCGGCGCATAGACCTCGGACGCGGCCTTCACGGATTCCACCACGGCGGCGACGGCACCGGGCTCGACCGATTTATTCAGCGACGCCAGTTCGACGAACACCAGATCGCCGAGCTGTTCCTGCGCGTGCTGGGTGATGCCGACCGTCGCGGTGTTACCCTCGACGCGGAGCCATTCGTGGTCCTTGGTGAATTTGAGCATCAGGAAAAATCCTTATGGTTAGCGTTTGTAACGGTGAGGAACGAAAATCGGATCGACCACCTGCATCGACAGGCGCTTGCCGCGCACGTCGGCATGCACGGTGGTGCCGGGTGCGGCGGCGTTGCGGTCGACATAGCCCATGGCCACCGGCCAATCGGCGGTCGGGCCGAAGCCGCCGGATGTGACGGTGCCGATAACGACTTGCGAGTCCGGGCTGCTGTAAATCACAGCGCCGCCGCGCACGGGGTTCCGTGCCTCGGCCTTGAGACCGACGCGCACGCGCGGTGCGCCGCTGTCGAGTTGTTTCTGGATGATGTCGGCACCGGGATAGCCGCCGGCCCGCGCCCCGCCGGTGCGGCGCACCTTCTGGATCGCCCAGGTCAGCGCGGCTTCCACCGGCGTCGTCTGCTCGTCGATATCGGAGCCGTAGAGGCACAGCCCGGCTTCCAGCCGCAGACTGTCGCGCGCGCCGAGGCCGGCGAGCATGGCATCGGAATTTTCCAGGAGCTCGCGGACGAAGCTCTCGACTTTATCGGCCGGGACGCTGATCTCGAAACCGTCCTCGCCGGTATAGCCCGAGCGCGCGGCGACGCAGGCGATGCCGGCGATGGTCAGCGCGCGGATATCCATGAACTTCATCGCGTCGGCATCGCTGCCGAGCGCGGTCAGCACCGCCGCCGCTTTCGGTCCTTGCAGCGCGACCAGCGCCAAGTCTTCGCGCAGCGTGACGGTGGCGACATCGGACAGCGCGGCGGTGAGCAGCGCCGTGTCGTTATCCTTGCAGCCGGCGTTGACCACCAACAGCAGATGATCGCCGCGATGGCTGATCATCAGGTCGTCGAGGATGCCGCCCTTGGCGTTGGTGAAGAAGGCATAACGCTGCCGGCCCGGCGCGATGCCCTGCACATCGACCGGCACCAGCCGTTCCAGCGCGGCCGCCACCGCCTTCACGTCGCCGGTCTTCGGCGTGACGATCACCTGGCCCATATGCGAGACGTCGAACAGGCCGGCGCTGGCGCGCGTGTGCAGGTGCTCCTTGAGCACGCCGGCCTTGTACTGGATCGGCATGTCGTAGCCGGCAAACGGCGCCATGCGCGCGCCGTGCTCCAGATGCAAAGCATGGAGCGGCGTGCGCTTCAGGACAGTCGAATCAACAGGCGATTCAGTAGGATTGGTCGCGTGCAAAGGGCACCTCCGATCAGCGACATTGCTGAAGTCAGGTGCCCCATCTGTCTCTTTGCCTGAGAGTGTTATCCCTACGGCGGACGCTCGCGTGCGTCACTTTCCAGATTGTATTCCGTCGCGGGTCCTTTTGCCTGAGAGTTTCCGGGGCGGTTGCTCCTTCGGCGCCGTCGCGTGTTGCGACGATCTCTTCCCTGCGATGGTCAGCTCGGTGTTGTGTACTCTCGTGTTGGCAAGACCGTAACGCGCGCGAAACTAGCTTGGGTTTTGCCGATCCGCAAGCGTGAACCGGCCGAACGGCATATCGAAAGCGTTAAGCATCGAGACTTTGCATGAACAAAGCCCGCTGTTCCACCTGCGCCAGCGGCCCCGGCGCTTCGGACGGCGATTTGTCGCGTGCCACATGCACGGCGACGAAACCAAGGCTTTTGCCATCGAAGAGCTGGTCGAGCGCCTTGCGCGTCTCGTCCTCGGTGCGCGCCTCGATCACCGTCTTGAAGCCGGCGCCGCGGGCGATGGTTGCGAACGACAACGTTTCCGCGCCGCCGAGAATCTGTCCGCCGGACGAGGCATAGGAGCCGTTCTGGAACAGGACGATGCGCAGATTCGCCGGGGCAACGGCGGCGATGGTGGCCAGCACCTGCAAGTTCATCAGCAGGTCGCCGTCGCCGGCGAGGAACACGACGCGGCGGTCGGGCCGCGCCAGCGCCAGCCCGAGTGCGACCGACGCCCACAGCCCCATCGGGTCCGACGCGAAATAGGTCGGACCGACGGGGCCGACCTGCTTGTAAGCGGCTTCGACCGAACCGAGGCCGCATACGACAATGTCTTTCGGCGTGAGCTTTTGCTTGATCAGGCCGGCGCAGGTGATGCGGTCCATCATCAGCCCTCCCGTTTCGCCACAAGGGCATTTCGCCGCAGCAGCAACGTCAGTGGCAGCCGGCTGAGAAATGCCTGCCGTGCGCCCTGTTCGACAAGATGTAACTGCTCGGGGCCGTCGATGACGTAATGCGGGAGGCCGGCGGCCTTGAGCACCGGCTCGGTCAGCCGGCCCTTGTACATCTGGTAGTAGTAGCCGTCATCGAATGCACCACGTTGCGCGGCAATCACCAGGAACGGAATCTGATGATGAAACGCCATGCCGCCGAGCGCGTTGATCGCCAGCAGCACGCCCGCGTTCTGGCAGATCAGCGCGGCCTTGCGTCCGCCGAGAAACGCGCCGGCGCAAATGCCGACGCCGTCATCCTCGCGCGCGAGCTTCACATGCGTGATCGCGGGATCGGCGTCGCATTGCTCGATCAGGTCGCCAAGCCATTGATCGGGAAGGCTGGCGACGAGATCGATCCCGGCACGTTTCAATCCGGCAATGATCAGATGGGCCGGCGTTTCGCCTTGCGGCATCCGGACTCTCCTCGCTTGTTGCTTCGCAATAACGGCAAGAGATGTGAAATAGAACCGGTCGGACCACTCTTGCATCAAGCTTATCAGCTTTATGCCGCCTGTCATCGGGTGATTTGCAAGACTCCCGTTGACGGGATTTTTTCTGCATGAGAGGATCGTAACTGGTTAGACCAGTTGTTCCGGCACGACTCTTTAAGGGTGGTATGATGTCGAGACCGCGCATCGCGCATTTTTCCGGGCCTAACGCGACAATCCAGAACAGCCCGCCGCTTGTCACCAGCAACAAGGCGCGCGCGAAATATGGTTTGCCGCCCAGGAACAACGCCGACGGGTCGCCGCAGCGTTTCGACGTGCTGCGCGCGCAGCGCATTGCCGCGCCGGTGACGGTGTATGTCGAGCAGTTCAGCGCGCATCCGATGGAGAAGGACGCGTCCGATCTCTATTCCGCCCCGGACGGTTATGTCGACAAGAGCGGGAAATTTCACAAGCAACGCCAGAACCCCGATGACAAACCGGTGTTCGAGGTGCAGCTCACGCCGGAAGACGGCGTGTTTCCGCTGCCGTATATGGCGCGGCAGGCCGATGGCCGGCCGTGGGAAGAAGAATGCGCCGATCCGCTCGCGCCGGTCGAGCGCGCGCGCCAGGCATTCTATCCGGACGGCTCGCGGCCGTTCGAGGAGATCGACCGTCTCGGTGTTGATGAGAAAGGTCTCGGCAACCTGATCTCGTCGCGCGCGGACATTGATTTCTATCGCGTCGTGCCGCCGGCCGGCTACACCAAGGGTCTGCCGGCCGCCGAGCGCAAGGATGTCGGCGAGGGCGATATCGCGCCGGAAACGCGCGGCTACGACTTCTTCCCGTACAAGCCGTATCACATCGGCGCGGTGCCGCCGCGTCCGGCGCTCGCGCGCATCGTCAATACGGTGCAGCGCGTGCTCGACAGCGGAAAATATATCGGCGCGGTGTGGACGCAGGGCTCGCCGCGCATCGAGGAAACGATCTACTGGTTCAATCTGCTGCTCGACACCACGCTGCCGATCGCCGGCAATGCGGCGCAGCGGCCGCACGGTCAGATCAGCAATGACGGGCCGAAGAACATCGTCGACTCGGTCGACTACATCGAGTCCCGCATCTGGGACGACGGCAGCGGCAAGAACCGCGCCGGCATGGTGCTGATCCAGGAGCAGCAGATTTTCGCGGCGCGCGATGTGCAGAAGGCCGACGCGCGGCCGGGCGGCTATGTCGCGACCGGCGGTCATGGCGGCATCATCGGTTCGGCCGGCCACGACGGCGATCCGGTGCTGACCTATCTGCCGGTGGCGAAGCATACCTATCAGTCGGACGTGAACGTCTCGCGCATGCCGGCCAAGGTGCCGGGCGTGCAGAAGGTGGGCGGCGCGCTGAAACAGGTCGAGGTGGGGATCAAGAGCGGCGACAAAGAGCTGCTGGAATCGGCGATACCGAAGGTCACCATCGTCAAGGACGGCAGCTACACCGCCGACGATTTCGCCGAAGACCCGGCGCGCGAGGTCGATCTGATCGCGCAGATCGAGGACAATCTCACCCACAATCCGCTCGCCGGTTTCGTGGTCGAGGGTTTGTCGCCCTACGGCATGATGACGTCCACGGCGCGCAACAAGATGATGCTCAAGGCGGTGCATTGCGGCATGCCGGTGGTGCGCGTCGGCCGCGGCAACAACGAAGGCTTCACGCCGGTGCGCGACCGCTTCATCGGCGGCCGCAATCTCACCTCGACCAAGGCGCGGCTGCTGCTGATGGCCTGCCTGATGAAATTCGGCGCGCTGCCGCCAGCGGCCAATCCCGACAAGCCGACCGAGGCCGAGTTGAATGCGATCCGCAAGAAACTCGCCGACTATCAAAAAGTCTTCGACACGCACTAGGCGTGATCCGGAAAAGTGGGCACCGGTTTTCCGAGAAGATCACGCCCTCAAAAAGGACCGCGAGTGTGCAACTTCAACAACGCCAGCTCTGAGTAAACGGGACGGGACGCGGCGATGGGCCACAAGACACTGTTCCTGACGAATCGCGGCGAGGTGCATCAGGGGGTGGCGCTTGAAGCGGCGCCGCCCGAGCTCGATGTCATCATGCGCCGCGTGCCGAGCAAGGACGAGGTGCTGGCCCTGTTGCCGGACGTTGAATTTCTCATCAGCGAACGAACCGGAGTGATTGACGCCGATCTCATCGCGGCGGGGAAGAAGCTGCGGCTGATCCAGCGACTCGGGTCGCAGACCTGGGACATCGATCTGGCCGCGGCGAAGAAAGCCAGCATTCCCGTCTCGGCGATGCCGGTGCGCACCTGCGTGCTGGTGGCCGAACACATGCTGATGCAGATGCTGGGCCTCGGCAAACATATCCGCGAGCTGGTCGATATCACCGACAAGGCCGGCGACTGGGGCATGCCGCCGAAGCGCTGCAACGAGAACTATTTTGCCTTCAACTGGTCGAAGCGGACGAAGGTCGATGGCCTCTATCAGAGCACGGTCGGCATTCTCGGCTTCGGCGAGATCGGCACGGAGCTTGCCCGTCGGCTCAAGGGGTTCGGCTGCGAGGTGCTTTATGCCAAGCGGCGGCCGCTGCCGCATGCGGTGGAGGAAGACCTCGGGCTCACTCATGTCACGCGCGAGGAACTGGCGCGGCGCAGTGATTATATCGGCTGCTTGCTGCCGAACCTGCCGGAGAACAACCAGACTATCGGCCGCGAATTCTTTGCGCAGATGAAGCGCGGCGCCTATTTCGCCCATTGCGGTGCGCCGGGCGTCGTCGTCGAGGACGACATGCTGCGCGCGCTGGCCGATGGCCAGCTCGGCGGCGGTGCGATCGATTGCTACACCTACGAACCGCTGCGCCCGGACGATCCCATGGTGCCGGTGGCGCGGGTGCCGGCGAACAATCTGATCCTGACGCCGCATGTGGCCGCCGGCACGGTTGCCGTCAGCCGCGAGGAGCGCGTCCCGGATTTCGCGAATATCGTGCGGGTGCTGAAAGGCGAGGCGGTCAGTCATCGCCTGGCGTGAAGCGTGTCACGTCCGCCGATGGCGGGCAGATAAGCGGACAAGAGTAACGAATGGTCGCGACGGCACGAAAGAAGCGGCGGGCGTCCGAACCGCAGGATTATCCGGCAGCGGCCGCCGGTACGCTTCGGCGTGACAATGCGGTCGCGCATATCCGCAAGCTGATCGTCAGCATGAAGCTCGGCGTCGGTGACCGGCTGCCGGGCGAGCGCCAGCTCGCCGCCAAGTTCAATCTCAGCCGCGGCACCGTGCGCGAGGCGCTGCAGTTCCTGGCCGCGCTCAACCTGGTGGAAATCCGCCACGGCGGCGGCTGCTTTTTGCGCGCGTCGTCCGGCGAGAACAAGGAAGTGCGCGCCGAGTGGCGCGACTGGGTGGCGCGGCATCGCGGCCGCGTGCTCGAAACGCTGGAGGTTCGCCTCGGTTGCGAGACGTTCGCGGCGCGGCTGGCGGCGCGGCGTGCCGGGCCGAACGATCTGGAGAAACTGGTCGAGGCGTTGCGGGTGATGAAGGCAGCGGCCGAGGCGCGCGATGTGCCGGCTTTCGTGCAAAGCGACGTGGATTTCCACGGCGCGCTGATGCTCGCGACCGGCAACAAGGCGCTGCAGGATCTGGTCGGCGCGCTCGGCAAGGAACTGATCCCGGAACGCGCGGCGACGCTCGATATCGTCGGCCGCCTGCCGCGCAGCTTTGCTGAACATACGGCGATTTATGACGCGATCCGGCAGGGCGATTCGCGCGCCGCCGAACTCGCCATGCACCGTCATCTTGAAGGCGTACGCCGCGACGTGTTCGAGCACCTGCTCGGCGATACCGCCATCGACCCGAAATCGCACGTGTCCGACGAACCGCCTTCCGTTGCGGAGCAATCATGAACAAGATCGTCAAGAATCCCGTCCCGGCCTCGATCGCCGATTACGGCCTGCGGCTCGATCCGAAGACTTTCGAGATCCTGCGGCACCGGCTCTGGTACATCAATGACGAGGGCGCGCGCACCATCAGCCGCCTGTCGGGTTCGCCGGTGGCGACCGAGGTGTTCGATATGAACACCGGCCTGATGACCACCGAAGGCGATCTCGTCTATATCGACACCTTCATCTGCGCGCAGGCGACGACGCTGACGCCGTTTGTGAAGACTCTGATTGCGGAATATTCCGACAATCCGGGTATCGGCGTGAACGACACGTTCCTCACTAACGACCCGTACGTTTCGGTGGCGCACCAGACCTGCGTGATGGTCGCCGGCCCGGTGCACTGGAAGGGCAAGCTAGCCGGCTGGACCGGCGCGTCGTTGCACGTCATCGACGTCGGCGGCTCCACCGCCGGCCAGGCGCAAATCAACGCCGACAGCATCTTCGCCGAACAGCCGCTGATCTCGCCGGTGAAGCTGGTCGAGAACGGCAAGTTCCGCCGCGACATCGAGCGCGTCTATCTGCGCAATTCGCGACTGCCGCATCTGCTCGCGCTCGATTTGCGCGCCAAGGTCGCGGCCTCGCAGGTGGTACGCAACCGTCTGGTCGAAACCTTCAACGAGTTCGGTTTCGACACGGTACAGGCGGCGATGGCCGACGTCATCGACTACACGGAAAAACGCATCCGCGCGCGCCTGCGCGAACTGCCGGACGGCGTGTGGAAGCACCGTGGCTATATCGAATGGGGCGACCGCATCTTCCGTTGCTGCCTGACCATGACCAAGAAGGGCGAGAACCTTGTCTTCGATTTCAGCGAGACCGACGATCAGGCGCCCGCGATCATCAACTGCACCATCCATGGTTTGATCGGCGCGGTGCTCGCCTCGATCATGGTCTATCTGTGCTGGGACATTCCGTGGTCGCCGGCCGGCGTCCGCCGCGTCATCGAGGTCAAGTCGCGCAAGGGCAGCGTGTTCGACGCCGCCTGGCCGGCGGGTGTCTCGAAGTCGACCACCACGGCGATCTGGGAGGCGCGCAATCTCGCCTCGATCACCATCGCCAAGATGCTCGGCGCGTCGGCGGGGCATCGCGACCGCGCCATGGCCGGCTGGCAGGGCGTCAAGGCGCTGGAGGAATTGTTTGGCCGTGACGAGGCGGGCGAGCCGTTCGGCGGGCCGCTGCTCGACGGCATGGCCGGCGGCACCGGCGCGCTGTGCTGCGCCGACGGTATCGACACCGGCGGTCACACCAGTTCGGTGCGCGCCACCATCGCCAATGTCGAGAGCTACGAATTCCGCTATCCGATCATGTATCTCTACCGCCGCCAGACGCGCGACTCCGGCGGCCCAGGCATGTTCCGCGGCGGCGCCGGCGTCAGCATGATGTATGTGCCGAACGGCGTTGACGAGATCCCGACCAAGGTGCTGCACACCTTCGGCGTCGAGCAGCCGGAATCGCCCGGCATGTTCGGCGGCCATCCGTCCTGCACCAATCAGTTCGCGATCATGCGCGACAGCGACGTGCTCAAGCGGTTCGCGTCCGGCGAGATGCCGGGCGAGATCGAGGAACTGAACGGCGATCTCGAAGTCTATCCGGGCTACAAGGCCACCTCGATGACGCGCAGCGACGTCTATCGCACCGCCTCGCAGGGCGGTGGTGGATACGGCGATCCGATCGATCGCGATCCGCATCGCGTCGCCGACGACGTCACCAACGGTCTCGTTTCGAAGGAATGGGCGCGCCGCTCCTATGGCGTGATCCTCGACGACACGGGCGCGGTCGATCAGGCCGAGACGACGCGTGCGCGCGACACCATCCGTGCCGAGCGCCGTCGGGCATCCGGCGCCAAGGAGCCGGCCAATGTCAGGCCATGGAAGCCGGCGACGACGGATGCGATGCGGGTCTCGGAATCGGTCTATGCCGAGCGCGCCTCCGGCAAGCTGCATCTGCGCTGCCGCTGTGGTTGCGTGCTCGGTCCGGCCGACAAGTCACCGAAGATGTATGCGGCGATGGCGAAGCTGCCGGTGCAGACCATCGGTCCTGAGGTCAATCCGCACGAGATCAACGGCGCGCGCTTCGAGCTGCGCGAGTTCTACTGCCCGTCCTGCATGACGCGGCTGGAGGTGGAGATCGCGCGGCCCGACGATCCGGTGCTGGATGATTCCTGCGTGTCCGCCGACTGGCTGGCAAAACAGGCGTGAGCGGCAAACGGGTAACAGGCTGATACGGCAAGGCAGGAAAGGTCGTCGATGAGCTACATTATCGCGGTCGACAGCGGTGGCACCTTCGCAGACTGCGTCGCATTCGATGGCAATGGAACGGTGACGCGCGCCAAGGCGCCATCGACGCCGCCGAATTTCGATCAGGGCGTGCTTGATTCCGTCACGGAGGTGGCGAAGCGCATCGGCCGTCCGCTCAAGGACGTGCTCGGCGAAACCATCCTGTTCGCGCACGGCACCACGGTCGCGACCAACGTGTTGATCACCCGCACCGGGGCCAAGACCGCGCTGGTCACGACCAAGGGCCACGAGGACGTGATGCTGATCGGCCGCACCGCGCAGAAGGTCGCGGGCCTGACCGAGACCGAAATCATCAATGTCGCGCGGTTGAGCAAGGCCGTTCCGCTGGTGCCGCGTCCGCGCATTCATGGCGTCGACGAGCGTGTCGATCGTGGCGGCCGCGTCGTCGTGCCGCTCGATCTCGAACGCGCCAAGCCGATCCTGCAGAAGCTCAAGGACGAGGGTGTCGAGTCGGTCGCGATCAGCTTCCTCTGGTCGTTCCTCAACACGGCGCACGAGAAGGCCGTCAAGGAATGGATCGAGCGGGAAATTCCCGGCATGATCGTCTCGGCGTCGCATGAACTGGCGCCGCTGATCCGCGAATACGAGCGCACTGCGACCACGGTGATGAACGCCTATCTGACGCCGGCGGTGGCGCGCTATCTCAACCTGATGCGGCAGAAGCTGATCGACGCCGGGCTGAAAGGCCCGGTGGCGGTGATGCACTCGTCCGGCGGCCTGAGTTCGGTCGAGGAGGCGAGCAGCCGCGGCGCGGCGCTGCTGGTGTCTGGTCCCGCCGGCGGCGCGCTCGGCGCGCAGTCGCTCGGCGACAAGCTCGGCATCGACAAAATCCTCACCGCGGACGTGGGCGGCACCAGCTTCGACGTCGGCATCCTGATCGACGGCAAGCCGGGCTATTCCGACGGTCCGATCATCGACAAATATCCGCTCGCGCTGCCGGTGATCGACGTCACGTCGATCGGTGCCGGCGGCGGCAGCATCGGCTGGGTCGAGCCGGAGACCGGTGTGTTGCGCGTTGGCCCGCAGAGCGCGGGCGCGCGACCGGGTCCGGCCTGTTACGAGAAGGGCGGCAGCGAACCGACCGTGACCGACGCCAATCTCGTGCTCGGCCGGCTCAATCCCGACTTCTTCCTCGGCGGCCGCATGCGGCTTTACCCGGAGAAGGCGCGCCACGCGATTAAGACGCGGGTTGCCGATCCGCTCGGCATGACGGTGGAGGATGCTGCGGCGGCGATGATCGAGATCGTCGATGCGCAGATGTCCGACATCATCCGCAAGGTCACGGTCGAGCGCGGCCAGGATCCGGAGCATTTCACCATCTTCTCGTATGGCGGCGCCGGCGGCCTGCATTGCGACGCCTATTCGTCGGTGCTCGGCTGCCCGGAAGTGGTGGTGCCGTCGGTCGCGTCGGTGTTCTCCGCCTATGGCATTGCCGGCAGCGACGCCAAGCGCGTCATGGAAATGTCGGACCCGATGCGCTTCCCGTTCGATCTGGCGCGTATCCGCGACCACTTCAAGACGCTGGAATCCAGCATCGTCACGCAGATGAAGGAGCAGCGCCTGCCGATCGGCAAGGTGCATCTCACCCGCTACGTGCACCTCCTGTTCAAGGGGCAGGTGCACACGGTGCGCGTGCCGGTCACCGATTTCGACCTGAAGGCGCCGGATCGGGGGCAGGGCATCGTCTGGCGCTTCGTCGATTTGTATGAGCTGCGTTACGGCAAGGGCACCGCTTACACCGAGGCCGGCGTCGAGGCGGTGGCGCTGTCGGTGGAGGCGATCGCCGATCTGCCGAAACCGAAGCTCGCCGAGGCGCGCATGGGCAGCGCCAATGCATCGGGCGCGATCAAGGAGCGGCGCAAGGTCTATCTGCACGAGCGCAAGGCGTTCGTGTCGATCCCGATCTATGCCGGCGACAAACTGCGTCCAGGACATCGCTTCAAGGGGCCGGCCATCGTCGAGGGCGAGGACATGACGGTGCTGGTGCGCACCGGGCATGACCTGTGGATCGACCGCTACCAGAACCTGCGCATCGACATGCTGCAAGGCAAGAAGGCGAAAGCCAAACCGGTCGCCACCAAGGCGTCGGCTGCGAAGAAGAAGAGCGTGAAAGTCGCCGTCAAAAAGCCGGCGAAAAAACCCGCCCAGAAAACGGCCAAAAAACCGGCCAAAAAGGCTCCGAAGAAAAAAGCCCGGAAAGGATCGCGGTAAATGGCATCGCAACCACTCCTGTTGCGCGGCGGCCGCGTGTTGCGGACCGGTGGCGCGCGTCCGGAGCGGATCGATGTGGCTATCGGTGCCGACGGGCGGGTCGAACGCCTCGGCCAGAACCTTCAGGCATCGGCCGGGGCCAAGATCATCGATCTCGGCGACAGGCTGGTCTCGCCGGGCCTCGTCGATTGCCATCAGCATCTCGACAAGACCCGGACGCTGCGCGACGTGCCGAACCCGGCGGGAACGCTGCTCGGCGCGGTCGCGGCGTTCAACGATTATGCGGCGCGGATCACGCCGGAGAGCCTGCGGAAACGTGCCGACCGCACGGTGTCCGCATGCCTTGCGCGCGGTACTGTCGCCATCCGCACCCACGCAAATGTCGATCCGGTGCTGCGCGGTCGCGCGGTGGACATGCTGGTCGATCTTCGCGAACGCTGGCGTGACCGGATGCGCATCCAGGTGGTGGCCTTTGTCACCTCCGGCGCGACGCGTCTTGGCGATACCGCGAAAGAATGGCTGGAAAGCGCCATTGCTGCCGGTGCCGATGTGATCGGTGGCACGCCGGCAATTTCCGACAAGCCCGACACCTTCATGGACATGCTGTTCGATGCGGCGGAGCGCCACGGCATGCCGGTCGATCTGCATCTCGATGAGCATCTCGATGCTGGACGGCAATTATTCGATGCGGTGATCGCCCGCACCAAGGCGCGCGGCATGGCCGGCCGTGTCGCGGTCGGTCATTGCTCGGCGTTGAGCGCCATGGCGCCCGACGACGCGAAGCGCGTGATCGCCGGTTTCGCCGAGGCGGGCATCTCTGTGATCACCCTGCCGGCCGCCAACCTGTTCCTGCAGGGGCGCGAGGCACCAGCCTTGCCGCCGCGTGGTCTGACGCGCGTGCGCGAGCTGATCGAGGCCGGCGTGTGCGTCGCCGCCGCCAGCGACAATATCCAGGATCCGTTCGTGCCGACCGGCACCGGCGACATGCTGGAGATCGCGCGCTGGACCTTGCTGGCGGGACATCTGACCACGGCGGAGCTTGACCGCGCTTATGCGATGGTCACGCAGGCGCCGGCTGCCACCATGGGATTCGGTCGCGACTACGGCATCCACGAGGGTGCGCGCGCGGACCTCATGGTCAGCGACGCGGACGATGTGGAAGATTTGGTGGCGAGCGGTCCGCCGGTTCAGGCCGTCCTGCTGGAGGGGCGCCTGACATTCGGGAGCTTGTGAGCGACAGATGGCCCTGGTGATTTCCGATCTCGAGACTGTCGAGAACCTCTGCTGGGGTCTGGCCTTCTTTGGCACCGGCGGCGGCGGTCGCGTCGAGGCCGGTCTCGACATGCTCGCGCCGGCGATCCGCGCGGGCCGGAAACTAACGCTGGTGTCGCCGGACGAACTCTCGGCGAACGACTGGACCTGCTGGGCGATCATCCTCGGCGGCAAGGATCCGGACGAGCCACCGCCGGCCGCCGATCTGGCGCGCCTCGGTCTCGACAAGGAAGAATTCCCGACGCTGGTGCCGCGCCTCGTGGAATCCGTGCGCGAACTGACCGGCTATGCCGGCGTGTCGCTTGGCGCGCTGGTGTCGATGGAGCTGTCCAGCGCCGCGACCTCCGCCACCATCATGACCGGGCTCGAGCTCGGCATTCCGACCATCGACGGCGACTATGTCGGCCGCGCCATTCCCGAGCTCGAACTCAGCAAGATGGAATTGCTCGGCAAGCCGCCGACGCCGCTCGCGATGGTGGACCGCTGGGGCAACCGCATCCTGGTCAAGTCGGCGGTCAATGCCACCATGGCCGACTGGATCGGTCGCATGGTGAGCCGCGCCGCCTATGGCCGCGGCATCGCCACCACCGGCCATCTGGTGCAGGTAAGCGAAGCGAGACCGGCGCTGGTGAAGGGCAGCCTCAGCCGCGCCATCGCCGTCGGCGCGGCCTTGCGCCAAGGCTCGTCGAAACAGGGCGGAGCATCGAAGGACGACACGCTTGCGCCGCTCAAGGCGGCGACCGGCGGCCGGGTGCTGTTTCAGGGCGAGGCGACGTCGGTCGATTGGCTCAGCAACGAGCCGTATATGTGGCGCGAGCTGGTCTACACCATCGAAGGGCGCGGCGCGTGGGCCGGCGCGACCTACAAGGTCTGGGTCAAGAACGAGCACCACGCGATCTGGCGCGACGACACCGTGATCGCGACCAGCCCGGATATCTTCGCGGTGCTGGATCCACAAACCAACAAGCCGCTGACCACGCTTGGCGACGTCACGCCCGGCCGTCCGGTGACGGTGTTCGGCATGAAGGCGCTCGATGCCGCCTGGCACACGGCCGCGGGGCGCGCGCTGCTCGGCCCGCGCCACTTCGGTCTTGGATTCGATTATGTCGATTTCGAACAAGGGTCACGATGATGGCACTTGTTTTGCATGATCCATTTGGCACGATTGCCATGGAGCTTTGGTTTTGATGAAGGCCATCGGATCGCGCGTGCCGTCGCGGCATGCAAGGTCCGACAAGAACAAAAAAGGCAAGAACAAAGGAAGGCAACGGGCACAACAGGAAGGGTTTCGTCATGAAACGCGATATGACAGGCAATCGGAATGGTTCATCGGGCTTGCTGACACGTCGTACGTTCGTTGCCACCGCCGGCGCGGTGACGGCCACCGGCATTCTGCGTGTTCCGGCGTCGGCGCAGACGCTGGAAAAGGTGACGATCGGCACGAGCTGGAAGGCGCAGGGCGAGCACGGCGGCTATTATCAGGCGCTCGCGACCGGCATCTACAAGAAGTACGGTCTCGACGTGAATATCCGCATGGGGGGTCCGCAGGTCCGCTACAACCAGCTACTCGCGGCCAAGCAGATCGAGTTCAGCCAGGGCGAAAGCTTCACCGCGCTCGGCTACGTCAAGGACAATATCCCGCTGTGCTGCATCGCCTCGCCGTTCCAGAAGGACGTGCGCGTGCTGATCTCGCATCCGGGGCAGGGCAATGACACGCTCGCCGCGCTCAAGGGCAAGCCGATCCTGATCGCCGGTTCGTCGCGCGTCACCTACTGGAACTATCTCAAGGCGAAATACGGCTATGCCGAGGAGCAGGCGCGGCCCTACAGCTTCAGCCTCGCACCGTTCCTCGCCGACAAGGCGCTCAGTGTGCAGGGCTATGTCACCTCGGAGCCGTATCAGATCATGCAAGCGGGCGTGCCGAACCCGGTCGTGCATCTGCTCGCCAATGACGGCTACGCCAACTATGCCAACACGCTCGAGGCGCACTGGGATCTGGTCAAGCAGAAGCCGGACATGATCCAGCGCTTCGTCAACGCGACGATCGAGGGCTGGTACAGCTACATCTACAAGGATCCGTCGCCGGCGAACGAGTTGATCAAGCAGGCCAACCCGGAGCAATCCGACGGTCTGCTCACCTATGCGCACAAGATGATGAAGGATCAGCAGATCATCGATTCCGGCGATTCGCTGAAGCTCGGCATCGGCGCCATGACCGACGCACGCTGGAAGGCGTTTTACGACGCGTTGCAGCCGACCGGCATGTATCCCGCCAATCTCGATCTCTCGAAGGCCTATACGTTGCAGTTCGTCAACAAAGGCCATGGCATCAATCTGAAGAGCTGATAGGCCAATCGATGACCCTCGGCGACAATGCCCGGCGGAGCGCTTCCGCGCTCCGCCCCGTGTCAGGATCGCAGCCGGCTTTGCTGACGCTGAAAGGCGTCAGCAAGGCTTACTCGACTGGCGTGGTCGCTCTGAAGAATGTCGATCTGACAATTCATCAGGGCGAATTCATCAGCCTGCTCGGGCCTTCCGGCTGCGGCAAAAGCACGGTGTTGCGGCTGATCGCCGGTCTGGGTGAATTGACCCAGGGCAGCATCACCTGGCAGGACGGACGCAATCCGCTGGCGCAGAAGACCGATATCGGCTTCGTGTTCCAGGAGCCCACGCTGATGCCGTGGGCGACAGTATTCAAGAACGTCTACCTGCCGCTCAAGCTGCGCGGCATCTCGAAATCGGAAGCGCGCGACCGCGTCAATCAGGCGATCGAACAGGTCGGTCTCGCCGGCTTCGGCGATTCCTATCCGCGCGAACTCTCGGGCGGCATGAAGATGCGCGTCTCCATCGCGCGCGCGCTGGTGGCGCAACCGAAGATTCTGCTGATGGACGAGCCGTTCGCGGCGCTCGACGAGATCACCCGATTCCGGCTCAACGACGATCTGCTACGGCTGTGGGCTGAGCAGCAATGGACCGTGGTGTTCGTCACCCACAGCGTCTACGAGTCGGTCTATCTGTCGAACCGCATCGTCGTGATGTGCGCGCGGCCGGGCCGGGTCCATGCCGACATGGCCGTCGATGCCCCTTATCCGCGCAACGAGGAATACCGCACCTCGGTCGTCTACAACGATTATTGCCGTACGGCCTCGACCTATCTCGAACAGGCGATGACATCATGAGCGCGCACGCCGAGAGCCACGACGAGCCGATCGTCCGTCCGCCGACGTCGCTGGCGAGCATCGTCCTTACGCGAATCGTGCCGCCGGTTTTGTTCGGTCTGTTCGTGCTGCTGCTGTGGGAGGTGGTGGTCCGGGTCAATCAGATCCCGTTCTACATCCTGCCGGGTCCACTACTGGTCGGCGAGACGCTGATCAAGGATTGGGGCTCGCTCTATCCCTCGCTGCTGGTGACGGTGAGCATCACCTTGTCGGCGCTGATCGCTGCCACGGTCGCGGGCGTTGCGTTGTCGGTGCTGTTCGCGCAGTCGAAATGGATCGAGAACTGTCTGTTCCCCTACGCGGTGATCCTGCAGGTGACGCCGATTGTGGCGATCGCGCCGCTGATCATCATCTGGGTCAAGGATATCCGTGCCGCGCTGCTAATCTGCGCCTGGATCGTCGCGTTCTTTCCGATCGTGTCGAACACCACGCTCGGCCTCAACAGTACCGACCATAATCTCCTGTCGCTGATGCAGCTTTACGGCGCGTCACGCCGGCAGGTATTCTGGAACGTGCGCCTGCCGAGCGCGTTGCCGTATTTCCTTGGCGGTCTGCGCATCAGCGGCGGTCTCGCGCTGATCGGCGCGGTGGTGGCGGAATTCGTCGCTGGTACCGGTGGCGTGTCGTCGGGCCTCGCGTTCCGCATTCTGGAGTCGAGCTATACGCTGCAGATCCCGCGCATGTTCGCGGCGCTGCTGCTGATCACCGGGACCGGCATTCTCATCTTCCTGGTTCTCACCTTCATCTCGCATATGATCCTGCGCCGCTGGCACGAAAGCGCGATCAAGCGGGAGGGCTAGAGCATGGTCCCGCCTGCGGCGCAGCCGGGCATGCGCTTTGCCGAGATCGACACGCCGGCGCTGATCGTCGATCTCGATGCGTTCGAACGCAATCTCAAGCGCATGGCGGACGCAGCCGCACGCGCCGGGGTGCGGTTGCGGCCGCATGCCAAGACCCACAAATGCAGCATCATCGCCCAGAAGCAGATTGCGCTCGGCGCGGTCGGGGTCTGCTGCCAGAAGGTGTCGGAAGCGGAAATCCTGGTGCGCGACGGCATCGGCGATGTGCTGATTTCCAACGAGGTCGTCGGCGCGCGCAAGATCGAGCGGCTGGTGGCGCTGGCGAAGCAGGCGCGCATCGCCGTCTGCGTCGACGACGCCGGCGTCGCGCGCGACCTGGCCGCCGCGGCCGAGCGCGCCGATGTCACGCTGTCGGTGCTGGTGGAGATCGATGTCGGCGGCAACCGTTGCGGCGTTGCGCCCGGCGCGCCGGCACTGCGGTTGGCACAGGAGATCGCGCGGTCCAACGCGCTGCGGTTCGGCGGGTTGCAGGCCTATAACGGCTCGGCGCAGCACAAGCGCACGCTCGCCGAGCGGCAGGCGGCCATCGCGCAGGTCGCGGCGCAGACGCGCGAGACGGTGGCGCTCCTGGCGCAGAACGGGCTTCGCTGCGAGACCATCGGCGGCGCCGGCACCGGCACGTTCGAGCTGGAAGCGGCGGGCGGCGTGATCAACGAATTGCAGGCTGGCTCCTACGTCTTCATGGACGTCGATTACGGCCGCAATAAAAAAGCCGACGGCGGGCCGTTCGACACGTTCGAGAACGCGCTGTTCGTGCTCGCCACGGTGATGAGCCGGCCCGACGACACCCGCGCGGTGGTCGATGCCGGCCACAAGACGCTGCCGATCGATTCCGGTATGCCGGAGCCCTATCGCCGTCCGGGTATCCACTACGGCCGCCCGAGCGACGAGCATGGTGTGCTGACCACCGACGGTCCGCCGCTGCCGCACCTGGGCGAGAGAATCCTGCTGGTCCCGGCGCACTGCGATCCCACCGTGAACCTGCATGACTGGTTGATCGGCGTGCGCGGGTTGCACGGCACATCGCCGGTGGTGGAGACGGTGTGGCCGGTCTCCGCGCGCGGCGCGGTGTTCTAGGCGCCGCCGCCGTTCTTCGGCTTCGCCTCCTGCAGTGCCTGCCAGATCCGCGCCGAGGTCAGCGGCATGTCGAGCTGCGTCACGCCTGCCGGGCGGAGCGCGTCGAGCGCGGCGTTCATCACCCCGACCAGCGAGCCGACGGTGCCGGCTTCGCCCGCGCCCTTGACGCCAAGCGGGTTCTTTTGCGTCGGCACTTCGTTGGCCGCGACCTGAATGTAGGGCATGATCTTCGCGCGCGGCATCGCATAATCCATGAACGAGCCGCTCAGCATCTGCCCGGCGCTGTCATAGACGACGCTTTCCTGCAGCGTCTGGCCAAGACCTTGCGCGATGCCACCATGGATCTGGCCCTTCACCAGCAGCGGGTTGATGACGGTGCCGACGTCATCCACCACCACGTATTTCACCACGTCGAGCGTGCCGGTTTCCGGATCGATTTCGACCTCGCAGATGTGGCAGCCATTCGGGAACGTCGCCTCATCCGGCGTGGTGATCGCGGAAGCGCCGAGCCCGTAACCGATGTCGTGCGGCAGCGTGCCGGTGCGGAAGGCGAGCTTGGCCACGTCCTCGATGTGGATGCTGCGGTCGGTCCCGGCGACGGTAAGAGTGCCGTCGGCAAATTCGATGTCGTCCTTGTCGGCTTCCAACGCCACGGCGGCGAGTAGCTTGGCGCGTTCGATCACGAGGTCGGCGGCGCGGCGCAGCGCGGTGCCGCCCGCCATCAGCGAGCGCGAGCCGAACGTGCCGCGGCCATGGCGCACCTGATCGGTGTCGCCGAACACGTAGCGTACACGGTTCGGATCGACGCCGAGGAAATCGACGATCACCTGCCGGAACGCGGTCTCGTGGCCCTGGCCGTGATTGTGCGAGCCGAGCAGCACGGTGACGTCGCCGTTCGGGTCGAACTGGATTTCCGCGCCTTCGTCGCCGGGATTGCGGAACGGGCCGCCGGAAATCTCGATCGGATGCACGATGCTGATGCCGCGCAGCTTGCCGCGGCGGCGCGCTTCGGCGCGGCGCTTCTCGAAGCCGTCCCAGTCGGCATCCTTGAGTGCCATCGCGATGTTGCCGGCGAAGTCGCCGGAATCGTAGGCGAACACCAGCCCGGTCTTGAACGGCAGTTGGTCGTTGCCGATCACATTGCGCTGGCGCAGCGTGACGCGATCGATACCCATGTCGAGCGCCGCCTGATCGATCACCCGCTCGATGGCGAAAGTCGCCTCCGGCCGCCCCGCGCCGCGATAGGGCGCCGTCGGCTGCGTATGGGTATGGATGCCCTGCACCTCGACGTGTATATGCGGCGTGCGATAAACGCCGGCGAGCCCGCCGAGATTGTTGGTCATCGGATGCGGCGTGTTGAACGAGAGATACGCGCCGAGATTTGCGAGCGTGCGCACGCGCAGGCCGAGGAATTCGCCGTCCTTCGCCAGAGCGAGTTCGACGGTCGAGACATTGTCGCGGGCATGGAAATCCGACAGCAGCGACTCGGTGCGCGTCGCCACCCAGCGCACCGGCCGGCCGACGCGCTTCGCCGCCCACAGCACCATCGCGTGTTCGGGATAGGGACTGCCCTTCATGCCGAATGCGCCGCCCACGTCCGGCGAGACGACGCGCAGCCGCGTCTCGGGAATACGCAGCGTGTGTGTGATCAGCTCGCTGCGCAATTTATGCGGCGACTGCGTGCCGGTGTAGAGCGTGTAGCGTCCATCGGCCGGATCGTAGAGACCGATGGCGTTGCGCGGCTCCAGCGAATTGGCGGAGACGCGGGTGATGCGGAACTCGACCTTGGCCACATGCGCGGCGCGCGCGAAGGCGGCGTCGGTTGCGGCGCGGTCGCCCAGTTCAAAGAAGAACGATTCGTTGTTCGGCACTTCCGGCCACACCGCCGGCGCACGGGGCTTGATCGCCTCGACGATGTCGGTCACGGCATCGGTCGCCTCGTAGTCGACCGCCACGGCATCGGCGGCCTCGATCGCCGCGGCGCGGGTCTCCGCGACGACGATCGCCACCGCATCGCCGGCGAAATGCACGGTGTCGAGACACAGGATGCGGTAGGGCGGCTCGACCATCGGCGCGCCGCTACGCTGCTTGCGCATCACGCTGGTGCGCAACGGGCCGAGATTGTCGGCCTCGGCATCCGCGCCGGTCAGCACCGCGAGCACGCCGTCCATCGCTCGCGCGGCGGACGCGTCGATGCCGGCGATCCGCGCGGCGGCGTGCGGTGAGCGCACCACGCACATGTAAGTCTCGCCGGGAAAGTGGAAGTCGTCGACATAGCGGCCGAGCCCGCGCAGGAACCGCTGATCCTCGACCCGTGGCAAAGCGGCGCCGATCTTGAAGGCATCGCGCGGCAGGGCGGTCATGGGCGCGGTCATGGGCATTGTCCGTGATTGCAGGCTATGGATGGCGGGCAGGCGCGGATTTATCGCAACCGCAGGGGCGTTGCGCAATCGCTGCGGGATTGTGCGGGCGGCAGATCAGCCAGACGCGGCATGCGGTTCCGCGATGTGGGTTGGAATCGTTGAGGCTGGGATCTATGGGCAAGCTCTATCATCCGTTCGTCCCCGCGAAAGCGGGGACCCAGGCTTTGCCCCAAGAGGAATATTGCAAAGGAAGAACTGGATTCCCGCTTTCGCGGGAATGAACGGAGAGGGTTGAGTAAGCTGCCCCTAAATCACTTCCTCGGTCTTGTCGTCGGTCTCGCCGTAGCGGCGCAAGGTCGCCGGTTTCGTCCCGGCATAGAGCTTGTCGATGCCGGGGGCGATCTTGGCGTTCTCGCGCTCGAACAGCGAATTGCCGGCGAGGTCGCTCTCCACGAGGAATGGGCCGAAATGCTCGACGTCGAGCACCCACACCGCCTGCGCCAGCCCGAGCTCGTCGCGCCAGTACACGCCCGGCACGTCGCGGATGCCGCGGCCGAGCAGCGCGCCGGTGCCGTAGCCGACAGTGGTGAGATAGATCGCGTTGTGCGGCACGAACACGTTGCGATAGATCTCCGATGTCATCCCGCCCTTGCCGATGATGATGTTAGAGCCGGAAATGTCGAACCAGCCGTCGAGCCACTTGGCGAAGCGGAACGACGCGGTGGCGGTCACCGCGCCGACCTTGTAGGTGCCGTCGGGATTGATCACCGCCGCCGGCGAGCAGTGGAAATTGGCGCTGCCGAGATCGACATTCGCCGCCGGCATGCCGGCGCCTTCTTCGACCGCGCGCTTGTAGACGCCTTCGCGCGCCGTATAGAGCCGCCCGGTGAGATAGACCACGGTGCCGATCTCCAGCGCGCGCAGGTCTTCGGTGGTGGCCGGCAGCTTCAACTCGACGGTTTTCAGTTTGGTGGCCATGGCACTTACTCCGCCGCTTCCGCGACCGGCTTGCCCCATTCGACGGTGCTGCGCCGGCTGTAATCCGTGAACCAGTCCGGATCGGTGCGGAAGGTCACGCGGCCGTCGGCATGAACCCGCGCGGTGGCGCGGCGCGACGACAGGCAGAACATGTGCACCGACATCGGCATGCCGCCAGTGTGGCAGTAGCCGACCTCGATGTGGCAATCGACCACCATGGACGAACCCATGAAGCCCATGGCCCCCATGCCGATGGAATTGCCGATCTCCTTCAGCTCTTCTTCAAGCGCCGCGATCTTCGGATCGGGGTTGCGCGAGCCGACCACGCGCAGGCACGAGGCCTGCTTGCCGAGCGTCATCGACGCATCCTTGGAGCCGCCGAGCCCGACGCCGACGATGGCCGGCTGGCAGGCGAGGCCGCGCTTGCCGAAGCCGATCAGCGTGTCGAGATAGAACCGCTTGATGCCCTCGATGCCGTCGCCGGGAAACAGCATGCGATAGTCAGAGCCGAACAGGCCGCCCTTGTGCACGGTGGTCAGGTCGACCCAGTCGGCGTCCGGATGGAACGCGTATTCAATTTCCGGCGCGTTGATGCCGACATTGTTGTCGTGGTCGGTGCGCCACAGCGGGTGCACGCGGTTCGGCCGCAGCGGCACCTCGCGGGTGGCGCGGGCGGTAGCGTTGCGCAGCGCGCGCTCCAGCGCGATCGGGCCGCCCTCGATGCGCGCTTCGTTGCCGAACTTGACGTACCAGCGCGGCACGCCGGTGTCGCCGCACATGGCGCGGCGGTCTTCCTTCGCCGCCTCGTAGTTCTCCAGCATCGCCTGGATGACGAAGGCGGAGAGGTCGCCCTTCTCGGTGTCGGCGCAGCGGCGCAGGCCGGCGAGATAGTCGTCGGGAATTTCGATGGCGGCTTTCGCCATCAGGTCGAAGGCGGTGCGCTCCAGCGCGGCGATCGGGATCATGACCGGCCTCTTTATTCTGCTGCGTCGGCGAGCAGCGATTGGCCCGGACGGACGATGGTGAACTGCACGGGCTCGCTGGTCATTTCAATTTTGCCGCCGCGCTGCCGCGCCACGGTGTAGGTCGATGAATCGAGGTCGCCCGGCTCCGGGAAGTCCTCGCGGAAATGCGCGCCACGGCTGTTCTCGCGCTGGATCGCGGCGAGCGTGATGACGCGGCTGGTTTCAATGAGCGAGCGCAGGTTCAGCCAGTCGTGCCAGGTGAGGTTGAACGCGCGGTTGCCGTCGGCAACGCCGGTGGCCAGCAGTTCCGCCTCGATGGTGTCGAGCGCGGCGAGGCCGCGATCGAGCCCGGCCCGGTCGCGCAGCACACCCACATCGTTCCACATCGTATCCATCAGCTTTTCCCGCAGCGCGTTGACGTCGCCGGGCTTCGCCGCGAACGGCACCAGCGCCCGTGCCACCTCAGCGTCGAGCACGCCTTCGTCGGGCGGCCGGTGGCCGCGGTTGGCGGCGATCCAGCGCGGCATGGTGTCTCCGGCGATGCCGCCGAACACGGTCGAATTGGCAACGCCGTTGCCGCCGAGGCGGTTCGCGCCGTGCATGCCACTGGCGTCCTCGCCGGCCACGAACAGGCCCAGCCGTTCCGTCGCGGTGTCGACGCCGCAGACGACACCTCCCATGAAATAGTGTGCCGTGGGCACGACTTCCACCAGCCCGCCGGCGAGATCGAAGCCGCAGTCGTCGCAGCGTTCCACCATGCCCTTGAACTGTTTGCGCACCTTGTCGGGGCCGAGATGGCTCATGGCGATGTAAAGCCCGCCATTTTTCGTAGTACGTCCTGCGCGCATTTCCGCATACATGGAACGGCTAACCACGTCGCGGGTGGCGCGTTCCAGTTTCGGGTCGTAGTCGCCCATGAAGCGGCGCATCTCGCCGTTGAGCAGATAGCCGCCGGCCCCGCGCAGCCCTTCCTCCAGCACGGTTCCGGTCATGCGCGTCTCCGCGCCGCCATAGAGGCCGGTCGGATGGAACTGGACCATCTCCATGTCGCGCAGCGGCAGGCCGAAGCGCAGCGCCATGGCGAGGCCGTCCATGCTCTTGTCGCCGGACGGCGTGTGATAGCGGTACATGGTCGGGCCGCCGCCGGTGGCCAGCAGCACCGCCTGCGCCTCGATGAATTTCAGCGCACCGGTGCGCACGTCGATCATCAGCAGGCCGGAGAGCGACGAACCGTCGCGCGAGGGGATCATCGCCACCGCGCGATGCTCTTCGAGTTGCCGGATGCCAGGGCGCGCCCAGACTTGCTCCATCAGCCGGCTGATGATCTCGATGCCGGTGAGGTCGCCCTTGTGCACCGTGCGGTCGAAGGTCTGCCCGGCGAACGCCTTGCCGTGGAGGCTGCCGTCCGGATTGCGGTCGAAGAAGCAGCCGATCTCGTTCTCCAGTTCGCGCACGCGCTCCACTGCGCCGTTCACCAGCGTCCACGCGAGTTCCTGGTCGGCAGCCACTTGCCGCCCTCGATCGTGTCCATGAAGTGGCGCTCGATCGAGTCGCCGGGGGCGAGCGCCACGTTGTAGCCGCCCTGGACCATGCGCGTGCAGCCGCACTTGCCGAGCAGGCCCTTGACCGCCACGGTGATGGAGAGCTCGGGCGCCGCCGCACGGGCGTGCAGCGCGGCGAACAGCCCCGCGCCCCCCGAGCCCAGGATCAGGATGTCGGTGGCGAGGCGACGCACCTGCGTCACGCGACCTCCGCGCCCGCGTCGGCCGCCCGCGAAGTCGTCACGGCGCCTTCACGCCGAGCGAGGCGAGCACGCCAGCTCGCTTCGCCGCGGCCGCGTCGCGCACGGTTTCGTAGAGGCTTCCGCCCACGCTGTCCATCCCCACCAGCAGCGGGCCGAAGTCGCGGATGCGGAACTTCCACAGCGACTCCGGATTGAGGTCGTCGAGGTCGACGTCCTCGATCGCCTCGATCCACGTCGTCTCGAGCGCCGCGGTGCCGCCGACGATCGCGAGATAGACGCCGCCGAGCTCGCGGAACGCGGCGAGCGAATCGGCGCGCAACCCGCCCTTTCCGATGATGATGCGCACGCCGTTGCGCTCCATCAGCGGGCGCGTGAAGCGCTCCATCCGGTCGGACGTCGTCGTGCCGATGCACACCGGCGCGTAGCCGGCCGGATGCTCGGCGCTCGGCTCGACCTTCTTCACGTTGGGCGCCGTGTGGATCACCGCGTGGCCGCGCAGGTCGAAGCGGGTCGTGCGCCCGCGGTCGAACATCGCGATCTGCGTCGCGTCGCGGATGCCGAACAGCGTCTGCTGCAGCGTGACCGTGTCGTTGACGCGCAGCTGCCGGACCTGCTCTTCGGTCACCGGCGTCTTCAGCTCGTAGTGGGCCATGCTCAGAATCCGAACGTGACGCCGTCGGGCCCGAACGTCGCGGTCGCGCGTCGCGCCGAATGGCACTGCATGTTCACTGCGACCGGGTTCATCGTGATGTGCGTCGCAGCGAGCTCGACGTGCACCGCGAAGGACGTCGAGTCGCCGCCCAGCCCCTGCGGGCCCACACCGAGCCGGTTGACCGCTGCGCTCAACTGTTCCTCGATTTTCGCGCCTTCCGGGTCGCCGCAACGGCTGCCGAGCTCGCGCGTGGCCGCGCGCTTGGCCAGCGCCACGCACAGGTCGGACGTGCCGCCGATGCCGACCCCGACGATCGTCGGCGGGCAGGTCTTGCCCCCTGCCGCGATCACGCAGTCGACGACGAAGGTCTTGATCGCGTCCACGCCGTCGGCCGGAATCGCCATCTTCAGCCAGGAGTTGTTCTCCGAGCCGGAGCCCTTGGGGATCATCTCGATCGACAGCGTGTCGGCGTCCGCGATGAAGTCGATGTTGATCACAGGCACGTGGCGGCCGCCCGAGGTGTGCTCGTTCTTGCGCGTGGTCGGATGCACCACCGAGGAGCGCAGCGGATGCTCCTTCGTGGCGCGCGTGCAGCCGCCGATGATCGCCTGCTTCAGCGCATGGCCGTCCACCGCGACGTTGCTGCCGATCACGACGTTGTAG
>JAHBZF010000047.1 GCA_019635575.1 Pseudolabrys sp.
CAGGAGACGGCGGTGATGCCGTCAGGCTTGCGCCGGCGCGCCGCGAGCATGGTCTCGCGCAGCATGTAGTTCGACCGCGCTTCGGGGGTCGCCCGCGGGTCGAAATAGAGTCCGGGCCACGGCTCGACCACGGTGTCGATGTAGAAGACGTCGAGCTCCCGGCACAGCTCCATGATGGCGACCGATGAAGTGTCGACCGAGAGATTGATGCAGAAGCCGCGCCCCTGCCCCTCGGTGAGGAGCGGCGTGAGCAGATGCCGGTAGCGATCCTTCGTGACGGACTGATGAATGAAGCGGATTCCGCGCTCGTCGAGCAGGTGACGATCCTTGTCGTCGGGATCGATCACGACCAACCGCGACTTGTCGAACGCGAAGTGTCGCTCGATCAGCGGCAGCGTCCCTTTGCCGATCGAGCCGAACCCGATCATGACGATCGGGCCGTCGATCCGGGCATGCACAGGCCAGGTGGTCATTTCTGAACTCCGGATGCGAAAAGCGATGGCGACGAGTTGCGTCCCGATGGGGAAAACCGAATGATGCGTCCTCTCCTCGCGGGGAGGGGCGGGCAGGAGGTGAACAGCAAGAGCTTTTACGCGGTAACATCTGCCTCCGCCCCATTCCCTCCCCGGCGGGAAGGGAATGGGGCGCGCGCGCTCACCGGTGAAACGATAAATGCGGCGCGAAATCAAGCCGCGTGGGGCAAGACTGCGTGAACGGCCGCCGGCGCGAGGCGCGGCGTGCGCCGCCGTTCGCCCGGCAGGTGCGTGGCGAAGATCAGGCCATGGGCGCCGTCGAGCGCGCCCGGCTGCAGTTCGTGCGCGAGCAGCCGGTCGGCTTCATAGGGACCGGGCATCCACATGCTCCCGGTCCTGTCGGCGGAAAAGCCGAACCGCGCGTAGTAGGGCGCATCGCCCACGAGCAGCACCGCCGCGTGGCCGCGCCGCGCGGCGTCGTCGAGCGCGCGCCGCACCAGCGCGCCGCCGGCGCCGCATGCGCGAAAGTCCGGGTGCACCGCCAACGGGCCGAGCAGCAATGCCGGATGCTCGCCGGCGGCGACACGCCACAGCCGCACGGTCCCGACCACGCGGCCGAAATCGGTGGCGACGAACGACAATCCTTCCGCCGGACGATGCCCGTCGCGCAAGCGTTGGGACGTCTTCTCAAACCGGCAAGGGCCGAAGGCGAGATCGAGCAGCGCCTCGCGCGCCGGCACATCGGCAACCCGCTCCTGACGAATCGTGACCATTGGTCCGTCCTCCCGACTGGGGATTGACATCGCACCCCGAACGCGACGCGCACGCCTGCAATGCTGGCGACGTGCAGCGCCGCTGATCCGAGGCCAAACAGCTACGAATGAGGTCCCGGGCCTACTGCGCAGCGCTGGCGCTGCGCCGTGCCCGGGACACGCGGGGAGGAGCGATCCTCAGATGTGGTAGGTCCTCAGCGGCGGGAAGCCGTTGAAGGCGACGGCCGAGTAGGTCGCCGTATACGCACCCGTTCCCTCGATCAGCAGCTTGTCGCCGATCTCCAGGCTGACGGGCAGGTCGTAAGGCTGCTTCTCGTACATCACATCGACCGAGTCGCAGGTCGGACCGGCAAGCACGCAGGGGCCGAGCCTGTCGCCGTCGCGCGGCGTCTTGATCGGGTAGCGGATCGCCTCGTCCATCGTCTCGGCGAGACCGCCGAACTTGCCGATGTCGAGATAGACCCAGCGCAGGTTGTCCTACTCGGACTTCTTCGAGACGAGCACGACCTCGGCCTCGATCACGCCGGCATTGCCGACCATGCCGCGGCCCGGCTCGATGATCGTTTCCGGGATGCGGTTGCCGAAATGCTTGCGCAGCGCCTTGAAGATGGCGTTGCCGTAGGTCTTCACCGACGGAACGTTCTTCAGGTACTTGGTCGGAAAGCCGCCGCCCAGGTTGACCATCGACAGGTTGATGCCGCGCTCGCCGCACTCCTTGAACACGGCCGCCGCCTGCGCGAGCGCCCGGTCCCAGGCATGCTGGTTGCGCTGCTGCGAGCCGACGTGGAACGACACGCCGTAGGGCTCGAGGCCCTGCCGCAGCGCATGCTCCAGCACGTCCACCGCCATGGCCGGCTCGCAACCGAACTTCCGCGACAGCGGCCATTCGGCGCCGACGCAGTCGGACAGGATGCGGCAGAACACGCGGCTTCCCGGCGCGGAGCGGGCGATCTTGTCGACCTCTTCCTTGCAGTCGACCGCGAAGAGGCGGATGCCGAGCGCGTAGGCGCGGGCGACATCACGCTCCTTCTTGATCGTGTTGCCGAAGGAGATGCGGTCCGGCGTGGCGCCAGCCGCGAGCGCCATCTCGATCTCGGGGATCGAGGCGGTGTCGAAGCAGGAGCCGAGCGAGGCCAGGAGCGACAGCACCTCCGGCGCCGGGTTCGCCTTCACGGCGTAGAACACCCGGGTGTCCGGCAGGGCTTTGGCGAAGTTGGTGTAGTTCTCGCGCACGACCTCGAGGTCGACGACCAGGCAGGGCCCGTCCTCGCGGCGGTCACGCAGAAAGTTACGAATGCGCTCGTTCATTGGCGCTATTCCCAAGCTCAAGGGACGGACAGCGTCCGTCCGGTGATGCGGCCTTGGGAGCTTCCCGGCGGTGCGCGATGGGGACGCAGGCGCCGTTTGCTCTTGACCGCTTAGCTGCCTTGGCTTGGAGGGAAACGCCCCGCCGCGCTGCTGGCAATGATGGACAAGCCTCGTCGGTGACCCGTCGCCGGCGGTGGAAGGCCGGCAGAGACCAAAGAAGCCCGCTCCGTCGTTGCTTTAAGTCGCGTCCCCCGTTGAGCGCGGGGTGCGCCGGTTCGCCTCCGGCTGCCGGTCAAGTTGCTAAGAAAGTGAGGTTCACTTTCTCAGGCGGCTGTCCGGCCTCTTGTCCGGATACCCACCGACCGACACACGACCACAGGCACGTGCGAAATTGGGCGAGCGATGAAATAGGTAAGACTCACTTTGAGTGCAAGAGATTTTGTTCGTGCCGCACACACGAATTCTCAACATTCTTTACAGCGATGCGAAACGGCAACGCTTCGCCCGAGTCTCTGACCGGATGTTCAGCCGCGTTAACGATCAGCCGGCAGTGGTGAACGGCTCGACGCGGGTCGCGCCGCGGACGAACTTCACCATCACGGCGATGCCGATCAGCACGAACACCACGTCGAACACCTTGGCGCCGGTTTCGCCGAGCTCGAACAGCGTGGCGATCGCCCAGCTTCCGGCGAAGGCGGCGCCGAACACCTCGGCGCCGATCAGGATCGCGGCGCTGATGACGGTGGAGACGTTGGCCCAGAGGATCCGGCGGGCAGGCTTGGCGGCGGCGTTCATCACGAGCGGTCCTCTTCGGGCGGCTTTGAGGCAGATGAGCGCACGGGACGTGCATTCACCCAAAAACGGCTGCAATCTGGTCGAAAGTGGCTTCTCGATCAAGGCTCAAAGCAAGGCAAAAAGGCAGACTCATGACCGCACCGGCGTCCGCGACCGTTTCCGACAATCCGCTCCTGCGCGACGGGGCCGGGCCCAGCGGGCTTCCGGACTTCGCCGCGGTGAAGCCCGACCACTTCCCGCCGGCGTTCGACGCGGCGCTGAAGGCGCACCGGGCGGAGATTGCGGCAATCGCGGGGCAGCCGGCGGCGCCCGACTTCGTCAACACCGTCGATGCGCTGGAACAGAGCGGCGCGGCGCTGACCCGGATCGCCAATGTGTTCTTCGTGCTGGCGGGGGCCGATACCAGCGACGCCCTGCAGGCGGTGGAGCGCGACGTTGCGCCGCTCCTGTCCCGCCATGACAGCGAGATTTTCCTCGACGCGGCGCTGTTCGGCCGGATCGACGCGCTGTGGCGGCGGCACAGGGCGGGCGAACTGACCGGCGAGCAGGCGTTGTCGGCCGAGCAGGCGCGGGTGCTGGAGCGCTACCACGTCCGCTTCATGCGGGCCGGCGCCGCGCTCGATCGGGACAGCAAGGCGCGGCTCGCTTCGATCGGCGAGCGGCTGGCGAGCCTCGGCACCGCCTTCGGCCAGAACGTGCTGGCCGACGAGAGCGACTATACGCTGGTGCTCGACGATGACGACCTCGCCGGGCTCCCCGATTTCGTCCGCGCCGCGGCCAAGGCGGCGGCCGAGGAGCGAGGCCATGCCGGCAAGCATGCGGTGACGCTGCTGCGCTCCTCGATCGAGCCGTTCCTGACCTTCTCGGCCCGCCGCGACCTGCGCGAGAAGGCGCACCGCGCCTGGCTGGCGCGCGGCGAAGGCGGCGGCAAGACCGACAACCGGGCGATCATCGCCGAGATGGTCGCCTTGCGCGCCGAGCGGGCGCGGCTGATGGGTTACGACAATTTCGCCGCCTTCCGCCTCGACGATCAGATGGCGCGCACGCCGCAGGCGGCGCGTGATCTGCTCGACCAGGTCTGGGGGCAGGCCAAGCGCCGCGCCGGCACCGAGCGGGAGGAGTTGCAGGCGATGATCCGCGCCGAGGGCGGCAATTTCACCCTCGCGCCGTGGGACTGGCGCTACTACGCCGAGAAGGTCCGCAAGGCCCGCTTCGATCTCGATGAGGGGCAGATCAAGCCGTATCTGCAACTCGACAAGATGATCGAAATGGCGTTCGAGGCGGCGCGCCGGCTGTTCGGCCTGAGCTTCACCCCGGCCGACATCCCGCTCTATCACCCCGACGCGCGCGCCTGGCGCGTCACCGGCCGCGACGGCCGCGAGATCGGCCTGTTCATCGGCGACTACTTCGCGCGGCCGTCGAAGCACAGCGGCGCGTGGATGACCTCGTTCCGCGATCAGGAGCGGCTTGCCGGCACCGTGACGCCGATCATCGTCAACGTCATGAACTTCGCCAAGCCCCGGCCGGGCGAGCCGGCGCTGCTGTCGTTCGACGATGCGACCACGTTGTTCCACGAGTTCGGGCATGGTCTGCACGGGCTCTTGTCGGACGTCACCTATCCGCTGCTGGCGGGGACCAATGTGGCGACCGACTTTGTCGAACTGCCGTCTCAGCTCTACGAGCACTGGCTGACGGTGCCGGACCTGCTCGGCGCCTACGCCCATCACTACAAGACCGGCGAGCCGATGCCGCGCGCGCTGATCGACAAGGTGCTGGCGGCAAAGACCTTCAACCAGGGCTGCGCCACCATCGAATACACGTCGTCGGCGCTGGTCGATCTCGATCTGCACGGCCGCCCCGCGGAGGCCGGTCTCGACGTCTCCGCGTTCGAGCGCGACAGCCTGGCGCGGATCGGGATGCCGGACGATATCGTGATGCGGCACCGCCTGCCGCACTTCCAGCACCTGTTCTCCGGCGACGGCTACGCGGCCGGCTACTACTCCTACATGTGGTCCGAGGTGCTGGACGCCGACGCCTTCGCTGCCTTCACCGAGGCCGGCGATCCGTTCGACCCGGCGACCGCAAAGCGGCTGCACGACTTCATCTATTCCGCCGGCAACCGGCGCGATCCGGCCGAAGCCTACAAGGCGTTCCGCGGCCGGATGCCGTCGGTCGACGCGCTGCTCAAGAAGCGCGGGCTGATCGAGACCGAGGCGGCCTGACGGTTGGGGAAACCGACGATTTGGGAAAAGGCGATGGCCGGGCTTGTTCCGGCCATCCGCGCCTTTATTGATGACCTCGGGCAATCAAGAACGTGGGTGCCCGGCATAAAGCGGATATGACAGTGATGGATCTCTATACTTCCGGCCATCGGCGCGGCGTTGTGGCGGCCCCGCACAGCGGTGCGGTCGCGGACGGCCAGCGCATTCTCGCCGAGGGCGGCAACGCGCTGGAGGCGATGATCGCCATGGCGGCGTCGATCGCCGCCGTCTATCCGCACATGAACCATATCGGCGGCGACGGCTTCTGGGTGATCCGCGAGCCGAACGGCCGCGTGCGCGCGCTGATGGGCGCGGGCGCCGCCGGCGCCAAGGCGACCGAGGCGTTCTATCGCGACCGCGGCCACGACACGATTCCGGCGCGTGGTCCGCTGGCCGCGCTCACCGTGCCGGCGGCGATCTCCGGCTGGATGCTGGCGCTCGACGCCGCGCAAGCCCTGGGCGGCCGGATGCCGCTTGCCGAACTGCTCGGCGGCGCAATCCGTCACGCACGCGACGGCTACACCATGACGCGCAGCCAGCACGCGCTGACCCGCGACAAGCTCGGCGAGCTAAAGGATGCGCCGGGCTTCGCCGCCGCGTTCCTCAAGGACGGCAAGGTGCCGGACGCCGGCGCGACGCTGACGCAGACCGCGCTCGCCGCGACGTTGGAGCAGCTCGGCCGTGCCGGGCTTGACGATTTCTATCGCGGCGACGTCGGCCGCGAGATCGCCGCCGATCTGGAGCGCATCGGGAGCCCGGTGACGCGCGACGATCTCGCCCGCCACAAGGGCTTCGTCGCCGACGCGCTGACGACGAGGATAGGCGCCGGCGCGCTCTACAACGCGCCGCCGCCGACGCAGGGACTGGCCTCGCTGATCATCCTTGGCCTGTTCGACCGGCTGAAGGTCGCGGACGCCGACACGTTCGACTTCGTGCACGGCATCGTCGAGGCGACCAAGCGTGCGTTCCGCGTGCGCGACCGCGTCGTCACCGATCCGGCTCGGATCGCCGTCGACCTCGACGCCTTCCTCGCCGCGCCGTTCCTCGACGCGGAGGTGAAGAAGATCGACCGTCGCAAGGCGGCGCCATGGCCGGCGCCCGCCGGGGACGGCGACACGATCTGGATGGGCGCGGCCGACGCCTCCGGCCTCGTCGTCTCCTATATCCAGTCGATCTACTGGGAATTCGGCTCCGGCTGCGTACTGCCCGCAACCGGCGTGCTGATGCAGAACCGCGGCGCGAGCTTCTCGCTCGATCCGAAGGCGGTGAATGTGCTGGCGCCGGGGCGGCTGCCGTTCCACACGCTCAATCCCGCGCTCGCGGTGCTCGACGACGGCCGGGTGATGGCCTACGGCACCATGGGTGGCGACGGCCAGCCGCAGACGCAGGCGATGCTGTTTGCCCGTCACATTCTCTATCGTCAGCCGCTCGACAAGGCGCTCGCCGCGCCGCGCTGGCTGCTCGGCCGCACCTGGGGTTCGGTGAAGACCAATCTGCGAATGGAAAACCGCTTCGACGGCAATCTGATCGAGCAACTTCTGTCGGCCGGCCACGATGTCGAGGTGATCGACGAGGCTTACTCCGACACGATGGGCCATGCCGGCGCGGTGATCCTGCATCCGTCCGGTGTGATCGAAGGCGGGCACGATCCGCGCGCCGACGGCGGTGCGGCTGGCGTATGAGCCGCGCCGTCTTGGTGTGCTCTTTTGCGCGCCTCGCTCGCGCCGCAGTTGGCGTTAGGATTCGCGGTGGCAGGATTTCTGAGATGCTTCGCGCGCTGATTCTGGCAATCGCTCTCCTATGCGCCGCTGCGGCGGCGCCTGCGCTGGCGCATCCGCATGTCTGGGTAACGATCCGCAGCCAGATCCTCTATGCGCCGGACGGCAGCGTCACCGGCGTGCGCCATGCCTGGACCTTCGACGACATGTTCTCGGCGTTCGCGACGCAGGGCATTCCGCAGCAGACCAAGGGGCAGTTCACCCGTGAGGAGCTGGCCTCGCTCGCCAAGGTCAATGTCACGTCGCTGCGCGAATACGGCTTTTTCACCTACGCCAAGGCGGACGGCAAATCCTTCGTGTTCGAGGAGCCGAAAGACTACTGGCTCGACTACAAGGACGCGGCGCTGACCTTGAACTTCGTGCTGCCGGCAAAACAGCCGGTGAAGGCGAAACAACTCGAGATCGAGATCTACGACGAGACGTTCTTCGTCGCCTTCGAGCTGGCGCCGAAGGATGCCGCCTCGCTCGCCGCTTCGCCGCCGGGCTGCGCGGTGACGACGCGCGCGCCGCAGGAGATGAGCGCCGAGCAGAGCAAGCGGTTGAGCGAACTCGACGCCACCATGCCGAACGTCAACGACCGGCTCGATGACAGCTTCGCCAACCGCATTCTGGTGACGTGCCCGTGAGGGGACGAGGGTTGCTCGCGGGCGCGGCCGTGTTGGCAATAACGCTTGTTGCGGCAGACGCTGTCGCGCAGCCATTCGGTCTGCCGCGCGTGGCCCCGGCCGAAAGCGGCTTCGCGCAATGGATCATCACCCAGCAGGCGATGTTCTATCGCTCGCTCGCCGGCGCGATCCGCGCGGCGAAACTCGACGGCAGCGCCACCTGGGCGCTGCTCGGCCTGTCGTTCGCTTATGGCGTGTTTCATGCCGCCGGGCCGGGCCACGGCAAAGCGGTGATCTCGTCCTATCTGGTTGCCAATGACGAGACCTGGCGGCGCGGCGTCGTGCTGTCGTTTGCGTCGGCACTGCTGCAAGCTGTGGTCGCGGTCGCCATCGTCGGCATTGCCGCCGTGCTGCTCGGCATGACCGGCAGTGCCATGGGCGAGACGGTGCGCTGGATCGAGATCGTCAGCTATGCGCTGATCGCGCTGATCGGCGCACGGCTCCTGTGGGTGAAAGGTGGCGCGCTGCTGCGGGCGTTGCGCGCTTCGCCGCACGACCATCACCATGAGCACGACCATCACCATCACGAGCATCACGACTATGGCGACGCCTGCGGTCACGACCATGCTTCGGCCTGGGGTCATGCCCATGGCCCGGAGCCGCAGGATCTCGCCGGCCCCGGCGGCTGGTGGCGCGGACTGTCAGCCATCGTCGCGGTCGGGCTGCGACCGTGTTCCGGCGCCATCATTGTGCTGGTATTCGCGCTGGCGCAGGGGATTTTCCTCACCGGCATCGTCGCGACGCTGGCGATGGGACTCGGCACCGCATTGACGGTGACGGCGATCGCGGTGCTCGCGGTCGGCGGTCGCGGCCTTGCGTCGCGCCTCGCGAAAACCAAACCCGGCATCGGCATGATCCTGCTGCGCGTGCTGGAAACCGTGGCGGCGGCACTGGTGCTCGCCTTCGGCGTGTTGCTGCTGCTTGGCTATCTGGCGAGCGAAAAGCTGCCGATGGTGTGACGCCTGCGCAGGCCCGAAAGGGACTTGCGATAACGCGGCCGGCCGGGCTTTATGGCGGCGCGGGACGTTGGAGAGACCGATGCACGCGTCCGACTTTTTCGACCTGCACGGCCACGTCGCGCTCGTCACCGGGGCGTCGAGCGGCCTCGGCGCGCGCATGGCGCAGGTGCTGGCGGCGAATGGCGCCGCGGTCGCGCTGGTGGCGCGTCGCGCCGACCGGCTGACAGCGCAGGTCGAGGCGATCGTGCGCGGCGGCGGCAAAGCCGTCGCGGTCGAAGCCGATGTCACCGACGCGGCGGCGATGGTGCGTGCGTTCGATGCGGTCGAGAAGCAGCTCGGCACCGTCGATATTCTTTTGAACAACGCCGGCGTGGTGCATTCCGGCAAGGCCGTCGAGGTGACGGCCGAGGAGTGGCGACGCGTGCTCGCCACCGATCTCGACGCGGTATTCGCCTGGTCGCAGGAATGCGCGCGCCGTCTGCTGGCCGCCGGCCGTGGCGGCGCGATCGTCAACACCGCGTCGGTGCTCGGTCTCGGCGTCAACAAGGGCGTCGCCGCTTACGCCACGGCGAAAGCCGGCGTGATCCAGTTGACGAAGGCGCTGGCGCTGGAGTGGGGCTTCAAGGGCATCCGCGTCAATGCGATCGCGCCCGGCTGGTTCATCACCGAACTCAATCGCGATTATCTCGCCAGTCCGGCCGGGGCGGCGATCAAGAAGGAAGTCCCCGTCGGCCGTTTCGGACAGGATGGCGATCTCGACGGCGCGGTGTTGCTGCTGGTGTCGAAAGCGGGCGCCTATATCAACGGCGCGACCTTGGTGGTCGATGGCGGGCAATCGGTGGCGCTGCGCGGATAGGAGTTGTGGATGGATTTTTCGCTGTCGCCGGAAATCGAGGATCTGCGCCGCCGCACCCGCGCGTTCATCGCCGAGCATGTGCTGCCGCTGGAGCGCGATCCGGCGAATTTTTCCGATCACGAGAACATTCCGGCCGAGCGGCTTGCGCCGGTGCGCGAGAAAGCGCGCGCCGCCGGTCTGTGGGCGCCGCAGTCGCCGAAGCAATTCGGCGGCATGGCGCTGCCGGTGGTCGCCTGGGCGGCGATCTACGAGGAGGCCGCGCGCTCGGTGTTCGGGCCGCTCGCGCTCAACTGCATGGCGCCCGACGACGGCAACATGAATGTGCTGGCGCGTGTCGGTACGCCGGCGCAGCAGGAACGCTGGTTGCGGCCGATCGTCGAGGGCAAGGCGCGGTCTTCCATCGTGATGACCGAGCCGGCGCCGGGCGGCGGCTCCGATCCCGGCATGATCCGCACCCGCGCCGAGAAGAAGGGCGATCGCTACGTCGTCACCGGCCGTAAATGGTTCATCACCGGCGCCGATGGCGCGGCGCATTTCATCCTCATCGCGCGCACCTCGGACGATGCGCGGCGCGGCCTCACGGCATTCCTGTTTCACAAGGATCAGCCCGGCTGGCGCATCGTGCGGCGCATTCCGATCATGGGGCCGGAGGAACACGGCGGCCATTGCGAGCTGGAATTCGACGGGCTCGAAATTCCCGCCGAGAATGTGCTGATGGGCGAGGGCGACGGGTTGAAGCTCACGCAGATGCGGCTTGGCCCGGCGCGGCTCACCCATTGCATGCGCTGGCTCGGTTTTTCCAAACGCTGCGTCGAGATCGCGCAGGCTTATGTCGCGGAGCGCACCGGGTTCGGCATCCGTCTCGCCGACCGCGAGAGCGTGCAGATCAAGCTCGGCGAGGTCGCGCAGCAGATCCAGATCGGGCGGTTGCTGACCATGCACGCCGCCTGGCTGCTCGATCAGGGCAGCCGCGCGCGCAAGGAAATCTCCATGGCCAAGGTGCAGGTGGCGGACGCGCTGCATCAGGCGGCCGATCTCGCGGTGCAACTCCAGGGCGCGCGCGGTTATTCCAAGGACACGGTGGCCGAGTGGCTCTATCGCTACGGCCGCTCGGCGCGGCTCGTCGACGGCGCGACCGAGGTGCACATGATGGTGCTGGCGCGGTTCCTGCGCGATGAGGGCGCCGACTTCTGGCAGTGGGGCGCGGGAGACGCTTAGGTCAGGCCGTTGCGTTGGCCGGCGTCCCGGTGGCTGCCGTTGGTGTCTGCGCGCGCGAGAGACACCACAGCAGGAAACCGAGGATCATGAAGTTGAGCACGTTGGAGAAGACGCCGAAGCCGAACGCCGGCAGGTAATAGCCGAAGCGGTCGTAGAGGAAGCCGGCGAGCCAGCCGCCGCTCGCCATGCCGATGCCGGTGCACATCAGCACCGTGGGAATGCGCCAGAACGCTTCCGGGGCCGGGAACAGTTCGCGCACCGCCAGCGCATAAGCGGGGATGATCGCGCTGAACCCGAGCCCGAAGGCGAACGCCACGGCGAACAGGCCAAACTCGTCTTGCGTCACGAGGAACCCGGACAGCGCGATCGCCTGCGCGCCCGAGCCGATCAGCAGCGTCATCAATCCGCCGATCCGGTCGGAGATCACGCCCCAGATCTGGCGGCTGAGAAACGCGGTGCCGAGCAGCACCGACAGCATCGCCGCGCCGGTGGCGAGGCTGAATCCCACGTCGCTGCAGAACGCCACCAGATGCTGCTGCGGCATCGCCATCGGGATGCAGCAAAGGATGCCGGCGAGGCAGAGCAGGACGAAGAATACGTTGCGCGGCAGGCCGAGCGGGCGGGCCGGCGCGACGCGCGTGGCGGCGGGATGGCCCGCAGCGGCCAGCGTGATTTCCGGTGGCGGCTTCAGGAAGATCAAAGCCAGCGGAATGATCACCGCCATTTCCAGCACGGCATAGGTCAGCATGGTGTGCCGCCAGCCGATATAGGCGACCGCGCGCTCGAAGATCGGCGGCCACAGCGCGCCGGCGAAATAGGAGCCGCTGGAGATCAGGGCGAGCGCCGAACCGCGCCGCCGGTCGAACCACTGGCTCGTATAGATGTACATCGGCGCGTTGATGCCGCTGAGCCCGATCAGGCCCATGAACAGCCCGTGGCCGATCCACAGCGGCCAGGGCGGGCCGATGGTGGAGATCGTCAGGCCGATGGCGATCATCAGCGAGCCGCCGATCACGGTCCAGCGGATGCCGATCCGGTTGGCGATGCGGCCCATCAGGATGCCACCGACCGCCGCGCCGAGCCAGGTCAGCGACATGGCGAGCGCCGGCACCGAGCGCGCGCCGTTCACTTCCGCCGCAATGGTGGTGAGCGCGACCGAGGTGATCCAGTTGGCGCCGAACGCCATGGTCATCAGCCACAGCGCCACCGACGCGGTCACCCACGAGGCGCGTGTTTCGATGCTCTGGAGTGGCGAGGGCGTCATGATGCGGGACCGGCGCTGCCTTTTTAATTGGCAGCCCGCCCGCACGCCATGGTGGCAAACGCGGGGCAGCCCCGCTTGTTGCATTGCGCCAAAATGCGTCGCCCCGTCCGTGGCCGACATTTCCTGACCGGCGCGGCAGCGAGAACGAAATTGACCCTAGCCTGTTGAGATGACAGCTTTTCTACGCGGTAGATCATCGCGCATTCGCCGCCGGAGACTTATATAGGGCGTAATCCGGTCGTGGGCTTTCCCTGCGTTGCGTGTCGGCTCCGCGCCGACGAGAGGCATCGATGACGACTTTGCGCCCTGTCAGTCTCGCCGACAAATACGACCTGAGCCGGGAGCGGATCTTCGTCACCGGTTATCAGGCGATCATCCGCCTCTGCCTGATGCAGCACGAGCGCGACCGCCGCGCCGGGCTTCATACCGGCGGCTTCGTCACCGGCTATCGCGGCTCGCCGCTCGGCGGCCTCGACCAGCAGTTCATGCGCGCGGCGAAGCAACTGGCCGCGGCCGATATCACCTTCAAGCCGGGTCTCAACGAGGAACTGGCCGCGACCGCACTGTGGGGATCGCAGCAGGCCGAACTGCGCGGCGAGGGCAAGTTCGATGGCGTGTTCGGCATCTGGTACGGCAAGGGGCCGGGCGTCGACCGCTCCGGCGACGTGTTCCGCCACGCCAACTTCGCCGGGTCGTCGAAGCACGGCGGCGTCATCGCCCTGATGGGCGACGACCATACGGCCGAATCCTCGACCACGGCGCATCAGTCGGAATTCCATTTCGTCGATGTGATGATGCCGATCCTCAACCCGGCCGGCGTGCAGGAGATCATCGACTACGGTCTCTACGGCTTCGCCATGTCGCGCTTCACCGGCGCGTGGGCGGCGCTCAAGTGCATGCACGAGACGGTGGAGTCGACCGCGGTGGTCGACGGCGCGCTCGACCGCGTGAAGATCATCATCCCCGACGATTTCGCCATGCCGCCGGGCGGCCTCAATATCCGGCTGCAGGATACCATTCTGGGCCAGGAAGCGCGGCTGCACGATTTCAAGCGCGACGCGATGCTCGCCTTCGTGCGCGCCAACAAGCTCAACCGCACCATTTTCAGCGGCGGCCGCAATCCGAAGATCGGCGTCATCACCACCGGCAAGTCCTATCTCGACGTGCGCCAGGCGCTCGACGAACTCGGCCTCGACGAAAGCCGATGCAACACGCTCGGCCTGCGTCTGCACAAGGTCGCGTGCCCGTGGCCGATCCCGCGCGAGGATTTGCTCGACTTCGCGCAGGGTCTCGACCTGATCATCGTCGTCGAGGAGAAGCGGTCGCTGATCGAGGTACAGGTCCGCGAAGAGTTGTACGGCACGGCCAATCAGCCGGTCTGCATCGGCAAGAAGGACGAGGAAGGCCGCTGGCTGTTCCCGGTGAAGGGCGCGCTCGATCCCAACGATGTGGCGATCTGCATCGGCGAGCGGCTGCTGCGTCACGCTCCGAACGAGGAGATCGCCGCGCATGTGACGCGGCTGCGCAATCTGCAGAAGTCGCTGGCCGAAAGCACCGACGTCGCGCTGCGCATCCCGTATTTCTGCTCGGGATGCCCGCACAATTCCTCGACCGTGGTGCCGGAGGGCAGCCGTGCTTACGCCGGCATCGGCTGCCATTTCATGTCGCAATGGATGGACCGCAGCACGTCCGGCTATACGCAGATGGGCGGCGAGGGCGCCAACTGGATCGGCGAAGCCCCGTTCTCCAACCGCACGCACGTCTTCCAGAATCTCGGTGACGGCACCTACAACCATTCCGGCATTCTGGCGCTGCGCGCGGCGATCGCGGCCGGCACCACCATGACCTACAAGATCCTGTTCAACGACGCCGTGGCGATGACCGGCGGGCAGTCGAACGAGGGCGGGCTGACGGTGCCGCAGATTGCGCGGCAGGTGGCGGCCGAAGGCGCGCAACGCGTCGTCGTCGTCAGCGACGAGCCGTGGAAATATCCGAAGGACACCGAGTGGCCGAAGGGTCTGACGATCCATCATCGCGATGAGTTGCAGCAGGTGCAGCGCGAGCTTTCCGCCGTGCCGGGCGTGACCGTGCTGATCTACGACCAGACCTGCGCCGCCGAGAAGCGCCGCCGCCGCAAACGCGGCGCGTTCCCCGATCCCGACAAGCGGGTGTTGATCAACGATCTGGTCTGCGAGGGCTGCGGCGATTGCGGCGTGAAGTCGAATTGCGTCTCGGTGCAGCCGCTGGAGACCGAATGGGGCCGCAAGCGCACCATCGACCAGTCGAGCTGCAACAAGGATTTCTCCTGTCTCAAGGGGTTCTGCCCCTCTTTCGTCACCGTGCACGGCGCGGCGCTGAAGAAGGCCGACGCGGTCGATGCGCCGGACCATTGGGCGGCGTTGCCGGAGCCGACGCATCCGCTGATCAATCACCCTTATAGTGTGATCGTCACCGGCGTCGGCGGCACCGGCATCGTCACCGTCGGCGCGATCCTCGGCATGGCGGCGCATCTGGAGGATAAGGCGGTCGGCATCATCGACATGGCCGGCCTCGCGCAGAAGGGCGGCGCGGTCTACAGCCATATCCGCATCGCCAACACGCCGGAGGATATCCACGCGATCCGCGTCTCCGCCGGCGAGGCCGATCTGGTTCTGGCGGGCGACATCGTCGTCGCCGGCAACAAGAAGATCCTCAATGCGGTGCAGCACGGCAGCACGCAGATCGTCGTCAACACCTCGGAATTTCTGCCCGGCGATTTCACCCGCAACGCCGACTATTCGCTGCCGACCGAGCGGCTGAAACGCGCGCTCGCGGGCTCCGCCGGCGCCGACAAGGTGCGCTTCATCAATGCCAGCCGGCTGGCGACGGCGCTGCTCGGCAATTCGATCGGCGCCAACATGTTCATGCTCGGCTACGCCTATCAAAGCGGCGCGCTGCCGCTCTCGGCGGAGGCGATCGAGCGCGCGATCGATTTGAACGGCGAGGCGGTGGAGATGAACATCGCCGCGTTCCGTTACGGCCGCCGCGCCGTGACCGATCCGCAGGCGGTCGAGGCGCTGGTCAAGCCGTCCGACGACGAGGCGATCGATTCCCGTCGTCTGTCGGAGAGCTTCGAGGAGCGCGTGGCGCGCCGCGTCGCGTTCCTGACCGACTATCAGAATGCGCGCTATGCGGCCCGCTACAAACAATGGGTCGAGCGCGCGAAAGCGGCGGAAGCCGGGCGCGTGCCGGGGCAGGATGGTTTCGCCGAAGCCGTGGCGCGCTATCTGTTCAAGCTGATGGCCTACAAGGACGAGTACGAGGTCGCGCGGCTTTATTCCGGTGACTCGTTCCGCAAGCAGCTCAAGGCGACTTTTGCCAGGGAGCCGGCGCGGCTCGAATTCCATCTCGCGCGGCCGCTCTTTGCCCGGCATGATCCGGTGACCGGCGAGCCGAAGAAGATGACGTTCGGCTCGTGGATGCTGCCGGTATTCCGCGTGCTCGCGGCGCTGCGGCCGCTGCGCGGCACGCCGCTCGATCCGTTCGGCTATACGCAGGAGCGGCGGATGGAGCGCAAGCTGATCGCCGACTACGAGGCGCTGCTGTCGGAGTTGATGCAGAACCTCACGCCGGCCAACCACGCGACGGCGGTGGCGCTGGCGTCGATCCCGGAGAAAATCCGCGGCTTCGGCCCGGTCAAGGCGCGGCATCTCGGCATCGCCAAGAAGGAAGAGGCCGTGCTGCGCGAGCAGTTCCGGGCCGGCGGCGCGCCGGTGCTGAAAGCAGCCGAATGATGCGGCTTGAGCCCGAGGGCTCAGGCCGCGCATAATTGCAGCCGATGGTTTCCGAAGACACCCTCCGCAAGATCGCATCCTGGTCGCGGTTCCTCACCGACCGGGAGTTCGACACCGCGCGCCGTGGCGTGATCGAGAAGAGCTACGCCAAGGGAGGCTATATCTGCCATCGCGGCGACCGGCTGGATTACTGGACCGGCGTGTCGGTGGGGTTGATCCGGCTCGGCACCGTGTCGCGCGGCGGCAAGGCGGTGACGCTCGCGGGACTGCGCGCCGGCGGTTGGTTCGGCGAAGGCTCGATCCTCAAGCACGAACCGCGCCGCTACGATCTCGTCGCGCTGCGCGACACCCGCATGGCGCTGATGGACCGCGCCACGTTCCTCTGGCTGTTCGAGAACAGCGTCGCTTTCAACCGCTTCCTGGTCGGCCAGCTCAATGAACGACTCGGCCAGTTCATCGCGCTCGCGGAATACGACCGGATGCTGGACGCCACCGGCCGGCTGGCGCGGAATATTTCCTGGTTGTTCAACCCGGTGCTCTACAGCGACCCGGTGCCGCATCTGGAGATTTCACAGGAAGAGATCGGCCTGTTGTGCGGTCTGTCGCGGCAGGCGGCCAACAAGAGTCTGCAGGTGCTGGAAGCCAAGAAGCTGCTCAAGCTCGAACACGGCGGCATCACCGTGCTCAGTCCGGAGAAGCTGGCGCGCTACGGCGAATAAAGCCGACCCATCTTGGGCTCGGTCTTGCGGCCGGTTTCAGGCCACGAGGCGCGTTGTCGGGTGGGGGAAGGCCGGACGTGAACGGACCGGTGCACATATCCGATACTGCCCCTTCCTGTCTGTCAAGCTGGCGCTTGTGATGATGCCGGCAAGCTGAAATCTGTTATCCTGTGAACGGGCAGATCAACGGGCATGGCCGTCGCCTCAAAACGACGGTCCCATAACGGTGAAAGAGCGCCACCAAGGCGCCGATCCGAGGGGAGGATGCAGCATGGCCGACGGGCCTCATGCGGCACTGAATACGTTTCCCAAGCTGCTGGTGCGCAACGCCCGGCAGTTCGGCGATCGCCCGGCTATTCGTCACAAGGATCTCGGCATCTGGCAGACCTGGACCTGGCGTCAGGTCTATGACGAGACCCGCGCCTATGCCGCCGGCCTCTCCCGGCTCGGTCTGCGCCGCGGGGACACCATGGCCATCGTCGGCGGCAATCGGCCGCGGCTTTATATGTCGGTCATGGCGGCACAGATGCTCGGCGCCATTCCGGTTCCGGTCTACGCCGATGCCGTCGCCGAGGAACTCGCTTATGTGCTGGCGCACGCGGAGGTGCGGTTTGCCGCGGTCGAGGACCAGGAGCAGGTCGACAAGATCATCTCCATCAAGGAGCGGCTGCCGCAGCTCGAACGCATGTTCTATGACGAGCCGCGCGGCCTGCGGGATTACGACCATAGCCGCCTGACGCCGATCGCCGACATCATCAAGGATGGCGCCGAAGCGCTGAAGGATCGGGCCTTCGCCAAGGCGATCGATGACGGCATCGTCAACGGCAATGGCGACGATCCGTCGATCATTCTTTACACGTCCGGCACCACTGGCCAGTCGAAGGGCGTGATGCTCACCTGCGCGCGCTCGGTGCAGGCGGCGGTCGATACCGTGACGTTCGACAAATTGACCGAGCGCGACGTCGCGCTCGCCTATCTGCCGCTCGCCTGGGTCGGCGACCATTATCTCAATTATGCGCAGAGCCTCGTCGCCGGCTTCTGCATGGCCTGTCCGGAGAGCCCGGAGACGGTGCAGCAGGATCTGCGCGAGATCGGCCCGACCTTCTATTTCGCGCCGCCACGGACGCTCGAACAGTTGCTCACCCGCGTGACCATCCGCATGGAGGATGCGAGCGCGCTCAACAAATGGCTGTACCGCACCTTCATCGGCATCGCGCGGCGCTACGGCGAGAAGCTGCTTAACGGCGAGCCGGTGCCGCTGATCGGCCGGCTGCTCTATGGCATCGGCCGGATCGTGCTTTATGAGCCGCTGAAGAACACGCTCGGCCTGTCGCGCGTGCGCGTCGCCTATACGGCGGGCGAGGCGATCGGCCCCGATCTGTTCGCGTTCTACCGCTCGCTCGGCCTCAACCTGAAACAGCTCTACGGACAGACCGAGGCGTTCCTCTACGTCACCGCGCAGCCGGACGGACAGATTTATTCAGACACGGTCGGACCGGCAATGACGAACGTCGATCTCCGCATTGCCGACGACGGCGAGGTGCAGTTCCGCTCGCCCGGCATGTTCACCGAATATTTCAAGGACGAGGCCAAGACCGCCGAGGTGCTGACCGCCGACGGTTATGTGAAGACCGGCGATGCCGGCTTCTTCGATGAGAAGACCGGACACCTCAAGATCATCGACCGCTCCAAGGACGTGGGCAAGCTCAACAACGGCATGCTGTTCCCGCCGAAATATGTCGAGAACAAGCTGAAGTTCTATCCGAACATCCGTGAGGTCGTCGCCTATGGCGACAAACGCGACTACGTCGCGGTGATGATCAACATCGATCTCACCGCGGTCGGAAGCTGGGCCGAGCGTAACAACGTTGCCTATGCGTCGTATCAGGAGCTTGCCGGCCATCCGCTGGTCTACGACATGATTGCCGAGCACGTCGCCGAGGTGAACAAGTCGCTGGCGTCGGAAACGATCATGGCCGGCGCGCAGGTCAAGCGGTTCCTGATCCTGCACAAGGAACTCGATCCCGACGACGGCGAACTCACGCGCACGCAGAAAGTGCGGCGCGGCTTCATCGCCGAACGTTATGCGCCGCTGGTCACCGCGCTCTATGACGGTTCGACCGAGGCCGACATCTCGACCCAGGTGACGTTCGAGGACGGCCGCAAGGGCGTGATCTCGGCGCGGGTGAAGATCCGCGACATGGTGCTGGAGCCGATCCGCGCGCCGGTGGGGAAAGCCGCATGACGGCGCCGTATGCGGAGATCGTGCCGAATGCGGCGAGCGCCGCCCGGTCCGGCCGGATCGGCGACCGGCTGCTGTCGGTCGAGAACGTGTCGCTGTCGTTCGGCGGCGTGAAGGCGATCACCGACGTGTCGTTCGATATCCGCAAGGGCGAGATCCGCGCGATCATCGGCCCGAACGGCGCCGGCAAGACCTCGATGCTCAACGTCATCAACGGCTTCTATCATCCGCAGAAAGGCCGCATCACCTTCCGCGGCAAAACCCGCTCGAAGATGCGGCCGTTCGAGGCGGCCTATGGCGGGATCGCTCGCACGTTCCAGAACGTCGCGCTGTTTCGTGGCATGTCGGCGCTCGACAACATCATGGCCGGGCGCACGCTGAAGATGAAGCGCAGCTTCTTCTGGCAGTTGCTGCGTTACGGGCCGGCGTTGCGCGAGGAGGTGGAGCACCGCAAATTCGTCGAGGAGATCATCGACTTCCTCAAAATTCAGGATATTCGCCGCGTGCAGGTCGGCCGGCTGCCCTATGGCCTGCAGAAGCGTGTCGAGCTCGGCCGCGCGCTGGCAATGGAGCCGGACCTGCTGCTGCTCGACGAGCCGATGGCGGGCATGAATGTCGAGGAGAAGGAGGACATGTCCCGCTTCATCCTCGACGTCAACGAGCATTTCGGCACCACCATCGCGCTGATCGAGCACGACATGGGCGTGGTGATGGACTTGTCCGACCGTGTCGTGGTGCTCGATCACGGCATCAAGATCGCCGACGGTACGCCGGACGAGGTGAAGGCCAATCAGGCGGTGATCGACGCCTATCTCGGCGTGGCGCATTAGGGGCGGGCGATGAATCTCCTCTATCAAATCTTCATCGATCCCTTCGTCCAGATGGGCGGCGCGCCGGACCTCTTGGTGCAGACGCTCTGGGAAGGGCTCGTCGGCGGCGTGCTCTACGCGCTGATCGCGCTCGGTTTCGTGCTGATCTTCAAGGCGTCCGGCGTATTCAATTTCGCCCAGGGCATCATGATGGTGTTCGCGGCGCTGACGCTCGTCGGCCTGCATGCGACCTTGCGAAGCTGGGGCGTCGCGCCCGGCGATCTCGCCGCCTATCTGGCGCTGGTGCTGACGCTGGGTGTGATGTTCGTGCTCGCCTGGACGGTCGAGCGGGTGATGTTGCGGCCGCTGGTCAACCAGCCCGACATCATCCTGTTCATGGCGACGTTCGGCCTGACCTATTTCCTGATCGGCTTCGGCGAATTGATCTTCGGCGGCGAACCGAAGGTGATGATCACCGACGACCTGCACCTGCCGCGTGGCGCCATCGAGTGGAAGGTGTTCGGCGGCTTCGTCAGCTTCCAGAAGATCGATATCGCCGCGGCGGTGATCGCCTCGGTGATGGTGGCGGGGCTTGCGTTGTTCTTTCAGAAGACGCGGATCGGCCGGGCGCTGCGCGCGGTGGCGGACAGCCACAAGGCGGCCCTGTCGGTCGGCATCTCGCTCGAACTGATCTGGGTCATCGTCTGGTTCGCCGCGGGCATCGTCGCGCTCGCCACCGGCATCATGTGGGGCGCGCGCTCCGACGTGTCGTTCGCGTTGCAGATCATCGCCTTGAAGGCGCTGCCGGTGCTGATCCTCGGCGGCTTCACCTCGGTGCCGGGCGCGATCGTCGGCGGCATCATCATCGGCGTCGGCGAGAAGCTCGGCGAATTCTACTGGGGGCCGTTGCTCGGCTCCGGCATCGAGAGCTGGCTCGCTTACGTCATCGCGCTGGTCTTCCTGCTGTTCCGTCCGCAAGGGCTGTTCGGCGAACGCATCATCGAGCGGATTTAGCGCATGACCGCGAACAGTGGACATCGGTTCTCGGACCCGATCATGCGCCAGGAAATCGCGCGCGAAGAACAAAAGGCGTAGCCGATGTTTTACCGCGAGGCCGGCCAGTTCAAGACGACCTACGAAGCGGACGAGTCGGTCTTTCCGATCCGGCAGGACCGCTACGGCATTGCCATCATCCTGCTGCTGGCGATCGTCGGCGTGCCGCTGCTGGCGTCGGAATTTCTGATCAGTTCGTTCTTCGTGCCGGTGCTGGTGTTCTCGCTGGCGGCGATCGGGCTCAATCTGCTCACCGGCTATACGGGTCTGTTGTCGCTCGGCAGCGGCGCCTTCATGGGTGTCGGCGCCTATGCCTGCTACAAGCTGACGACCTTCTTTCCGGATGCCAACATCATCCTGATGATCCTGCTGTCGGGTTTCGCGGCCGCCGCCGTGGGCGCGTTGTTCGGCCTGCCGTCGCTGCGGATCAAGGGGTTCTATCTGGCGGTGGCGACGCTCGCCGCGCAGTTCTTCCTGTCGTGGTGCTTCGTGCGCGTGCCGTGGCTCTACAACTACAACGTCTCCGGCGCGATCGAAGTGCCGACGCGCGCCGTGTTCGGCGTGCCGGTCACCGGCCCGAACGCAACGCCGACCACGCGCTATCTGGTGGCGCTCGGCATCGTCATCGTCATGACATGGCTCGCCTCCAACCTCATTCGCGGCCGCATCGGCCGGACCTGGATGGCGGTGCGCGACATGGATCTCGCGGCGGAGCTGATCGGCATCAAGCTCTATCGCACCAAGCTGCTCGCCTTCGCGGTGTCGTCATTCTATTGCGGTGTCGCCGGCGCGATGATGGTGTTCCTGTGGTTCGGCTCGGCCGAACCGGACACCTTCAACATCAACCAGTCGTTCTTCATCCTGTTCATGGTGATCATCGGCGGGCTCGGCAGCCTGGTCGGATCGTTCTTCGGTGCCATCTTCATCTGGGGTGCGCCAATCGTGATCAAGACGCTGCCGTATTATTTCGATATCGCGATTGCCGCGGCGACGGTCGAGCATCTGACCTTCATGATCCTCGGCGCGCTGATCATCTTCTTTCTGATCGTCGAGCCGCACGGTCTCGCGCGGCTGTGGCAGATCGGAAAGCAAAAACTGAGGGTGTGGCCTTTCCCGTATTGATTGGGCACACTTGACGGCAGAACCGTCGCGTTGTCGCGGCGGATATGAAATGCCCCGGATACCGGGGAGAGGCCGGGCGCCGCGCGGCGTTCGGAGAGGAAGCAACAGGGAGTACAACGCGATGCGCGCGACTTATCTCGCTCTGGGTGCGATCGTTGCGGCGGGGCTTGCCCTGCCCACGGCGCCGGCCCAGGCCCAGGATACGATCTATGTGCCGCTGATGACCTACCGCACCGGTCCGTTCGCCGGCTCGGGCATCCAGATCGCCAACGGCATGCACGACTATCTCACCATGCTCAACGAGCGTGACGGCGGCATCGGCGGCGTCAAACTCGCGGTCGACGAATGCGAGACCGGTTACGACACCAAGAAGGGTCTCGAATGCTATGAGCAGGTGAAGGGCAAGAAGCCGGTCATCACCAATCCGTGGTCGACCGGCATCACGCTCGGCCTGATCCCGAAGGCGTCGGTCGACAAGATTCCGATCCTGTCGATGGCTTATGGCCTGTCGGCCTCGGCGGTCGGCGACGACTTCCCGTGGATCTTCAATCCGCCGGCCACCTATTGGGACGGCCTGTCGATGATCATCCGCTACATCGGCACCAAGGAAGGCGGCCTCGACAAGCTCAAGGGCAAGACGCTGGGCTACATTTATCTCGACGCCGGCTTCGGCAAGGAGCCGATCCCGATGTTCGAGCAGCTCGCCAAGGATTACGGCTTCACGCTGAAGCTGTATCCGGTCGGCGCCACCGAAATGCAGAACCAGTCGGCGCAGTGGCTCAACGTCCGCCGCGACCGTCCCGCCTATATGGTGATGTACGGCTGGGGTGCGATGAACCCGACCGCCATCAAGGAAGCGGTCAAGGTGAACTTCCCGATGGACAAGTTCATCTCGATCTGGTGGCCGAGCGAGGACGATCCGCGCTCCGCGGGCGATGCCGGCAAGGGCTTCAAGACCCTCAATTGGCACGGCGTGGGCGCCGACTTCCCTGTCGTCAAGGACGTGCAGAAATACGTCGTCGACAAGGGCCTGAGCAAAGCCAGCAAGGAGTCGGTCGGCGAGGTGCTGTACAATCGCGGCATCTACAATTCGATGCTGATCGCGGAAGCGATCCGCAACGCGCAAAAGCTCACCGGCAAGAAAGTCGTGACCGGCGAGGACGTGCGGCGCGGCATGGAGACGCTCAATGTCGATGCAGCTCGCCTCAAGGAAATCGGCATGCAGGGCTTCACCGATCCGGTCAAGCTGACCTGCGCCGACCACAACGGTCACAGCGCCACCTTCATGCAGGAATGGGACGGCAAGAAGTATGTGAAGGTGTCGGACCTGATCAAGCCGATGAACGACAAGGTCGAGCCGCTGCTCAAGGCTGCGGCGCAGGACTATGTGTCGAAGAACCAGCCGTGGCCGAAGCGCACCGAAGCGTGCGACAAGGCTTCTTAAGCTGACGCCATGCCTCTCTCCGCCAAATGCCACCACCTTGGCGGGGAGAGGCTTTTCTCTGTGTCATTCCGCGGATCGGTGACATGACCAGCGCGACCACGACAGCGGCGACCAGCGCAAAGGCGGCGGCAGCCGACCTGGTGTTGTCGGTCAACAATATCGAGGTGATCTACGATCACGTCATTCTCGTCCTCAAGGGCGTATCGCTCGACGTGCCGCGCGGCGGCATCGTCGCGCTGCTCGGCGCCAATGGCGCGGGCAAGACGACGACGCTCAAGGCGATTTCCAATCTGCTGCATTCCGAGCGCGGCGAAGTCACCAAAGGCTCGATCCTGTTCGAAGGCGAAGAGGTTCAGGATCTGTCGCCGAACGAACTGGTTCGCCGCGGCTGCATCCAGGTGATGGAGGGCCGGCATTGCTTCGGCCATCTCACCATCGAGGAAAACCTGCTGACCGGCGCGTTCACGCGCCGCGACGGCAATGCCGCGATCCGGCGCGACCTCGACATGGTCTACACGTATTTTCATCGGCTGCGCGAACGCAAGGAGTCGCAGGCCGGCTATACCTCCGGCGGCGAGCAGCAGATGTGCGCGATCGGCCGCGCGCTGATGTCGCGGCCGAAGATGATCCTGCTCGACGAACCGTCGATGGGGCTGGCGCCGCAGATCGTCGAGGAAATCTTCGAGATCGTGAAAGACTTGAACGCCAAGGAGAACGTCTCGTTCCTGCTCGCCGAGCAGAACACCAATATGGCGCTGCGCTATGCGAGCTACGGCTACATTCTCGAAAACGGCCGCGTGGTGATGGACGGCGACGCCAAGTCGCTGACCGAGAACGAGGACGTCAAGGAGTTCTATCTCGGCATCGCCGAGGGCAAGCGGAAATCGTTCCGCGAAGGCAAGCATTACCGCCGCCGCAAACGCTGGCTCGCGTGACAAGAAAACCAGGCCGCAAAGCGGCAAGCATAAAGCGGCACGTATCATGACCGAGTATTACGACGCACTCGAAACCCGTTCGGCCGACGCGCGGGCGCGGGATCAATATGCGCGGCTGCGCGAGACGCTGCGGCTGGCTTTGACCGCGCCCGGCTGGATGCGGCATCTCGGCCGCATCGATGCCGGTGCCATCGACGGTCCGGCGGCGCTGGCGAAGCTGCCGGTGTTGCGCAAGGCCGATCTGCCGCAACTGCAAAAGGACGATCCGCCGTTCGGCGGCTTCAACGTCACGCCGCCCGGCCGCTGCAAGCGGCTGCAGATGTCGCCGGGGCCGATTTTCGAGCCGGAGGGATTCGGCGAGGATTTCGGCGGCGCGGCGCGCGCGCTGTTTGCCGCCGGCTTCCGGCCCGGCGACGTGGTGCACAATTCGTTTTCGTATCATCTCACGCCCGGCGCCTACATCATGGAGGAAGGTGCGCATCAGCTCGGCTGCGCCACCATTCCCGGCGGCGTCGGCAACACCGAACAGCAGCTTGAGGCGATCGCCCGGTTCCGGCCGAGCGGTTATGTCGGGACGCCCGATTTCGTGAAGATCCTGCTCGACACCGCGGAGAAGACCGGCCGCGATGCGTCCTCGCTCAAGCGCGGGCTGATGTCGGGCGCAGCGCTGCCCGGCTCATTACGTGACGAGTTGATGGGACGCGGCTTCGCGGCGCTGCAATGCTATGCGCTCGCGGAGGGCGGTGTCGTCGCTTACGAGAGCCCGGCCTGCGAGGGTCTGATCGTCAATGAAAGCGTGATCGTCGAGATCGTGCGGCCGGGCACCGGCGATCCGGTGCCGGCGGGTGAGGTCGGCGAAGTTGTCATCACCACCTTCAACGCCGACTATCCGATGATCCGGCTCGCCACCGGCGACCTTTCGGCGATGCTGTCCGGCTCGTCGCCATGCGGCCGCACCGGGCCGCGCATCAAGGGCTGGATGGGTCGCGCCGACCAGACCGCCAAGATCAAGGGCATGTTCGTGCATCCGCGCCAGCTTGCCGAAGTGGCGCAGCGGCATCCGGAACTCGTTCGGCTGCGGCTCGTGGTCGGCCGTGCGGCGGAGCAGGACACGATGACGCTCCTGGCCGAATGCGCCGCGCCGGGCGCGGGCCTCGATGCAGCCGTGGCGGAGACCCTGCAATCGGCGACCAAGCTGCGCGGCGTCGTCAAGCTGGTCGCGCCCGGCAGCCTGCCGAATGACGGCAAGGTGATCGCCGACGAACGGCCGGTCGGCTGACACACTTGACCGCGCCGCCGGTTCGCGGCTCATAGGCGCATGTCATCCGGAATATCATCGCCTCGGTCGGATTTGCCGGTACGCCGTATCGGCGTGTTGCTGGTCAATCTCGGCACGCCGGACGCGACCGACTACTGGTCGATGCGCCGCTATCTCAAGGAGTTCCTCTCCGACCGGCGTGTGATCGAGGAGAACCGGCTGAAATGGTGGCTGGTGCTCAACCTGATCGTGCTGTCGGTGCGTCCCGCCCGCAAGGGCCGCGATTACGAGAAAATCTGGAATCGCGAGCGCAATGAATCGCCGTTGATGACCATCACCCGCGCGCAGGCGGAGAAGCTTGCGCCGCTCCTCGACGATAACAGGCTGACGGTCGACTGGGCGATGCGTTACGGCAATCCGTCGATCGCCTCGAAGCTCGACGCGCTGCAACGCGCCGGCTGCGACCGCATCCTGCTGGTGCCGCTCTATCCGCAATATGCGGCGGCGACCACGGCGACGGTGTGCGACAAGGCGTTCGACGCGCTCGCCGCGATGCGCTGGCAGCCTTCGGTGCGGATCGCGCCGCCGTGGTTCGACGACCGCGTCTATATCGACGCGCTCGCCGCCTCGATGCAGAACGCGCTGGCGGAATTGACGTTCACGCCGGACGTGCTGATTGCCTCGTTCCACGGCATGCCGGAAGACTATCTCCGCAGCGGCGATCCCTATTACTGCCAGTGCGCCAAGACCGCGCGCCTGTTGCGCGAGAAGCTGCGCCGCGACGACACGACGCTGATGATGACGTTCCAGTCGCGTTTCGGCCCGGCCGAATGGCTCAAGCCCTATACCGACGAGACGGTGCGCGCGCTGGCGAAGAAGGGCGTGAAAAACATCGCCGTGGTGACGCCGGGCTTTACCTCCGATTGCCTCGAGACGCTGGAGGAAATCGCGATGGAGAACGCGCATAT
>JAHBZF010000048.1 GCA_019635575.1 Pseudolabrys sp.
AGAAGAAGCCGATCGACGAGAAGACGCCGGCCGACTACGGCGTCGATGTCGCGCCGCGCCTGAAGATCGTGAAGACCGCCGAACCCGCGGGCCGCAAGGCCGGCGTGAAGGTCGGCTCGGTCGCCGAACTCGTCGACAAGCTCAAAAACGAAGCGGGAGTGATCTGACCATGGCGACACTCCTGATTGCCGAACACGACAACAAGACGCTCAGTCCTGCGACCGCGAAAGCGCTGACCGCGGCGGCTGCGCTCGGCGGCGACGTCGATGTGCTGGTCGCGGGCGAAGGTGCGAAGGCGGTTGCCGATGCGGCCGCGAAACTCGCGGGCGTGAAGAAGGTGCTGCTCGCCGACAACGCGGCTTACAAGAACAAGCTCGCCGAGCCGATGGCGGCGCTCATCGTGAAGCTCGCCGCGAACTACGACGCGATCGTGTCGCCGGCGACGACCTCCGGCAAGAATTTCATGCCGCGCGTCGCGGCACTCCTCGACGTCATGCAGATCTCCGACGTCATCAAGGTCGAGAGCGCCGACACCTTCCAGCGCCCGATCTATGCCGGCAACGCGATCCAGACCGTGCAGTCCGCCGACAAGAAGAAAGTGATCACCGTCCGCACCGCCTCCTTCCAGGCGGCGGGCGAAGGCGGCTCGGCTGCGGTCGAGAATGCCGAGGGCGCAGGCGATCCGGGGATTTCCTCCTTTGTCGGCGAGGAGCTTTCGAAGTCCGATCGTCCCGAACTTGCCTCGGCGCGCATCATCATTTCCGGCGGCCGCGCGATGGCGAACAAGGAAAACTTCGCGAAATACATCGAGCCGGTCGCCGACAAGCTCGGCGCCGCGGTCGGCGCGTCGCGCGCCGCGGTCGATGCCGGCTACGCCCCGAACGACTGGCAGGTCGGCCAGACCGGCAAGGTGGTCGCGCCCGAGCTTTACATCGCCGTCGGCATCTCCGGCGCGATCCAGCATCTTGCCGGCATGAAGGACTCGAAGGTCATCGTCGCGATCAACAAGGACGAAGAGGCACCGATCTTCCAGGTCGCCGATTACGGCCTCGTCGGCGATCTTTTCACCGTATTGCCCGAACTCGAAAAAGAACTCAGCAAATAGCGAGTAGCCCGCGCGATGAAAGTCTTGAAGAAAATCGGAGTGATCGGCGCGGGGCAGATGGGCAACGGCATTGCGCATGTCTGCGCGCTTGCCGGCTACGACGTGAAGCTCAATGACATTTCCGAGGACCGCATCAAGACCGGTCTTGCGAACATCAATGGCAACATGCAGCGCCAGGTTTCCAAGGCGCTGATCTCGGAGAGCGACCGGCAAACCGCGCTCAACCGCATCGTTCCGGCGGTTACCTTTGGCGACCTCACCGATTGCGATCTTGTGATCGAGTCGGCTTCCGAGAAAGAAGACGTCAAGAAAAAGATTTTCGGCGAGCTATCGCAAATCATGCCGAAGGACGCGCTGCTCGCGTCGAACACGTCTTCGATTTCGATTACCCGTCTCGGTTCGTCGACCGACCGCCCGGAAAAATTCATCGGCATCCACTTCATGAACCCGGTGCCGCTGATGGAGCTGGTCGAGCTCGTGCGCGGCATCGCCACCGACGAAGACACCTTCGAAACCTCGAAGGAGTTCGTGAACCGCCTGCAGAAGACCTATGCGGTGGCCGAAGACTTCCCGGCTTTCATCGTGAACCGCATTTTGCTGCCGATGATCAACGAGGCTATCTACACGCTCTATGAAGGCGTCGGCTCGGTCGAGGCGATCGACAAGGCGATGAAGCTCGGCGCAAACCATCCGATGGGCCCGCTGCAGCTCGCCGATTTCATCGGCCTCGACACCGTGCTTTCGGTCATGCAGGTGCTCCACGAAGGCTTGGCGGATTCGAAATACCGCCCCTGCCCGCTGCTCGTGAAATACGTCGAAGCCGGCTGGCTCGGCCGCAAGACCAAGCGCGGCTTTTACGATTATCGCGGCGAGAAACCGGTCCCGACGCGCTGACAGTTTCTACTGCGTCTCGATCTCCTCGATCCCGAGCGCCAGCCAGCGCTGCCGGTTTGACGCCCACCACAGCCGCTCCGGCTTTGCGAAGGTGGGATCGGCAAAGCATCCCGACGACACGGCGGTGAGACCGGGCAGGGCCTCGAGCTTGCTGAACACCGTGCTGCCGCAGGTCGGGCAGAAATGCACGTCGTTCCAGCGGCCGGAATCGGACGATCCGCGCCAGACGCGATGCTCGCCGGCAATCGTCACGGCGTCGTCGGCAAAGAACGAATTGTAGGAGAAGGCGCTGCCGGTCTTGCGCTGGCAGTTGGCGCAACTGCACACATGCACCTGGCGCGGTGGCGCCGACACCGTGACGGTGAGCGCGCCACAGGCGCAGGACGCGGTCTTGTGAAAGGGGTTGTCCGTCACGCCGTGAGCCTCCGTTCAGCCGGCGATGAAAGCCGGCTGCGCGGAAGCTGCCCTGCGGAATGGAAAAAGGGAAGGGCGGAAGCGGAGAGGACGCTTGCGCCCTGTCCGTCAGGAAGTAACGCGTACCTTGAATCCGCCGTAGATCATCCGCTTGGCGTCAAACGGCATCTTCTTCATGTCCATGCCGGCGAACCGCTTGTCGGCCATCGCCGCCTTCATCACCTTGTCGCGGTGCGCGCGCGATTTATAGAGAATCCACGAGAAGATCACGGTCTCGCCGCTGGTCGCCTTGACGCTGCGCGGAAAAGAAGTGCGCTTGCCGTAGGGCACGTCGTCGCCGACCGCCTCGCGATATTCCAGCGCGCCGTGCTCCATGAACACCTTGTTCGCCGCCTTCGCCAGTTTGAGATAGGCGTCGAGCTTGCGCTTCGGCACCGGCACGACAAATCCGTCGACATACATGTGGTTTCTCCCAGGTTGATGTTGGATGAGAACGCAGTCGCGGCGCTTGTGTCGCCGCGACGCATGGTCACGTCGTTGCCGCGTGTCAGCGGGCGGCGGCCTTTTCCATCGTCGCGATGTCGAGTTTGATCATTTTCATCACCTCGGCCATCACCCGGTTGGTCTGGGCCTGATCGCCGCCGAGCAGTTTCGGCAAGCTCGCGGGCACGATCTGCCACGACAGGCCGAACTTGTCCTTGAGCCAGCCGCACTGCACCTCACTGCCGCCATCGGCGGTGAGCTTCGCCCAGTAGTCGTCGAGCTCGGCCTGCGTGTCGCAGTTGACCATGAACGACACGGCGTTGCTGTGCGGGACGCCCGGTCCGCCGTTGAGTGCCATGAAATCCTGTCCGTTGATGGCGAACAGGATCGCCAGCACGGTGCCCTTCGGCATGTGCATGCCGTCGCCATAATGGGAGACGGAGTGGATTTTCGAGTTCTTGAACACCGAAACATAAAACTTCACCGCTTCCTCGGCGTTCTTGTCGAACCAGATACAGGGCGCGATGCTTTTCATGACAACTCCTTTGACGCTTTACAGATGTTGATGGACGTCCGCCGTCACTCGACGACGCGGGCGAGTTTCTCCAGCGTGCCTTTCCAGCCGGCCTCGTGGCCGTCGCGCGCGGCTTCGTCGAAGAACTGCTCATGGTGCAGGGTGAGGATGCAGCCGTCGCCGTCGCGTTTGATGGTGACGATCACGTAAGACTGCCGCTCCGGCATGGTGATCCATTGCCAGGTGAAGGCGAGCTTCTCGTTCGGCACCACTTCCTTGTATTCGCCGCTGACATTGTGCCGTTCGCCGTCCTCGGTGCTGAACGAGACCGAGAACCGGCCGCCGACACGCACATCGGTTTCAGCGTCGTGCACCGGCCCGGAATCCGGCCCGAACCAGCGCATCAGTTGCGCGGGGTCCGTCCACGCGGCGTAGACTTTTTCCGCCGGCGCAGCGAAACGACGTTTGAGGGTGAGGCTGGGTTTGACGATACGCTGGTCTTGGGTGTCGAGCTTGGGGGCGGACATTGTTCGTTCTCCACAAAGGCGGCGAGGCGGTCGAGCTGCCGGGTCCAGAACCGCTGGTAGCGCGTGAGCCAGTTCATCGCGTCCTCCATCGGCGCGGCTGTGAGCGTGCAGGCGACGCTGCGCCCGCTCTTGTGACGCACGATCAGCCCGGCATCCGACAACACGGCGAGGTGCTTCATGATCGCCGGCATGGTGACCGGGAACGGGCGTGCCAGGTCGCTGACGGTGAGGCCGTCGTGTTCCTGCAGGCGCGACAGCAGCGCGCGGCGCGTCGGATCGGCAAGCGCGGCGAACACCCGGTCGAGCGACTGGTCCTGATACTTTACCATATGGTAAAGTATTGGCTCGTGCCGCCACGATGTCAACCCTCGGCCGGCGGATTTGTGCCGGCGAGATTTCGTTAACCCTCTCCCCCTAGGTTGATCCCCAGGGGACTTGCGATGGATATGGGACTGGTGAGCGGCCTGCTCGGCGCGCAGATGGCGCAGACGCAGACGGCGATCGCGGCGAAGATGCTCAAGATGAATGCGCAGGCCGGTCAGGCCGTGGCGCAACTGCTCGACGCCGCGCAGCAGTCCGCCAACAGCCTCGCCAATGTGGCGTCGGGCATCGGCACCAATCTCGATATCTCGGTCTGAGAAGCCGCTACTTCTTCAGCGCCGCCTGCAGGAAGGTGAGCGCGTCCTTGCCGGCCCAGTCAGCGGGGCCGGCGAGCGAGGCGATCTCGCAGCCGGACGGATCGACCAGCACGGTGGTCGGCATGCCGAAGGCGCGGCCGATCGACTTCAACTCCTGAAACACCGTGGCGCGCGGATCGGCGAAATAAGAAAGCTTGTGAATGCCATTCTCGGTGAGCCACTGCTTCGGCTTGTCCGGGTCGCGGGTGTCGATGTTCACCGCCACCACCTGGAAATCGCCGCCGCCGAGCTTGGATTCCAGTCCATCGAGGGCGGGCATTTCGGTGCGGCACGGCACGCACCAGGTCGCCCACAGGTTGAGCAGTACGGTGCGGCCCTTCCAGTCGGCCAGGGTGCGCTCCCGGCCGTCGCCGTCGCGGAATTTCAGCTCCGGAAGCTTGAGCCCGGTGTCGGCGACCTTCACCGCGGCGATCTCGCCGTGCACCAGCGGCGCCAGCCGTTTCGCGAGGCTCACGGCCGGGCGGCAGACCGGATCGCCGCCATTGCCTGTGAGGCTGCCGATCCCGTATACCCCGCCCACCACGGCGGCGAGGCAGAAGGCGGCTGCGACCAGCATCAGGCGGCGGGACAATGGGCGGCGTCGATCGGTCGTCTCGGTCATCGGTGTCTCAGTCTTGGATTTGCAACGGCGTGTGACGTGAAAGCGGATCGCGGTTTTTCGATGGACGTGTCATGAGCAACAAGATGTGGGGCGGCCGGTTCACCACCGCGCCGGACACCATCATGGAGGAGATCAACGCCTCCATCGATTTCGACCGGCACCTTTACCGCGAAGACATCACCGCGTCCAAGGCGCATGCGGCGATGCTGGCGAAGCAGGGGATTATCACGCGGCAGGATGCCGCCGCGATCGCTCACGGTCTAGACACGATCCTGTCAGAGATCGATGGCGGCAAGTTCCGCTTCAAGCGGTCGCTCGAGGACATTCACATGAATGTCGAGAGCCGGCTCGCCGATCTGATCGGCCCTGCCGCGGGTCGGTTGCATACGGCGCGTTCGCGCAACGACCAGGTGGCGACCGATTTCAAATTGTGGGTGCGCGGCACGCTCGACACCCTCGACGCGGCGCTCGCCGACTATCAGCGGGCGCTGGCCGAGAAGGCGCTCCGGTACGCCGCGACGGTGATGCCGGGCTTCACCCATCTGCAGACCGCGCAACCGGTGACGTTCGGTCATCATCTGCTCGCTTACGTCGAGATGGCGGCGCGTGATCGCGGCCGGCTGACGGATGCGCGCAAGCGTCTCAACGAGATGCCGCTCGGCTCGGCGGCGCTCGCCGGCACGTCGTTTCCGCTCGACCGCAGCATGACGGCGAAAACACTTGGCTTCGACCGCCCGACCGCGAACTCGCTCGATGCCGTGTCGGATCGCGACTTCGCCATGGAGGCGTTGTCGGCGGCGTCGATCTGCGCCGTGCATCTGTCGCGCTTCGCCGAGGAGATCGTGATCTGGACGTCGCCGCTGACGGGGTTGGTGAAGCTGTCGGACAAGTTCACCACCGGCTCGTCGATCATGCCGCAGAAGCGCAATCCGGATGCAGCCGAACTGGTGCGCGCCAAGACCGGCCGCATCATCGGCGCGCTCAACGGTTTGTTGATCGTCATGAAGGGTCTGCCGCTTGCCTATGCCAAGGACATGCAGGAAGACAAAGAGGGCGTGATGGACGCCATGTCGGCGCTGTCGCTCGCCATTGCGGCGATGACCGGCATGGTGCGCGATCTCGTCCCTGATACCGAGAAGATGCAGGCGGCGGCGGGCGAAGGCTACGCCACCGCCACCGATCTCGCCGACTGGCTGGTGCGCACGCTGAAGATGCCGTTCCGCGAGGCGCATCACGTCACCGGGCGGATCGTCGCGCGCGCGGCGCAGGACGGCGTGGCGCTCGACGCGCTGCCGCTCGCGGCGATGCAGGCGATCGAGCCGCGAATCACCAAGGCGGTGTTCGCGGTATTGAGCGTGCAACGCTCGGTGGAAAGCCGGGTCAGCTACGGCGGCACCGCGCCGAAGAACGTGCGGGCGCAGGCGAATAAATGGCTCAAGAGTCTGGCGAAAAAGCCCGGAAAGCGGGGCTGATCGCCGCGGAGTGAGGTCGCGTTGCCGGTTCAATCTGCTATGGTGCGCGTCCTATCGGGAGTGTCTGGTGTGACCGGTTTGCGGAATTTCAGGATGAGACAGGGGCTGGTGCTGGGGGCGATGATCGTCGCGCTCGGCCTCGCGGGCTGTGGCCGCAAAGGGCCGCTCGAGCCGCCGCCGGCGGCCGCCGCCAGCACGTCGTCGCAACAGGCGGCCCAGCCGGCTGCGCAACAGGGCCCCGGTTTCACCTCGTTCCAGGCCAACCGCGCCGACGAGCCGCTCAGTCAGCGCACCGTGACCGGCGAGCGCGCCGGCATCGCCGCCGATGGACGGCCGATCGCGCCGATCGGTGAGAAGCGGCGGATTCCGCTCGACGCGCTGATCGACTGAGCGACCGGGCGCGTCATGAATCATTTCCACTATCGACACGGCGTGCTGCACGCCGAGGCAGTCGATCTTGCCGCGCTGGCGGCGGAGATCGGCACGCCGTTCTATTGTTATTCGACCGCGACCCTGACGCGCCACTATCAGGTGTTCGCCGACGCCTTCGCCGACGTGCCGGCGCTGGTGTGCTACGCCATGAAGGCCAATTCCAATCAGGCGGTGATCGCGACGCTGGCGAAACTCGGGGCCGGCGCCGATGTCGTGTCGGGCGGCGAATTGAAGCGCGCGCTCGCTGCCGGCATTCCGCCGGAACGGATCATGTTCTCCGGCGTCGGCAAGACCGAGGCCGAACTGGCGATGGCGGTCGATGCCGGCATCCTCTGCGTCAATGTCGAGTCCGAGCCGGAGCTTGAACTGCTCTCGCGCGTCGCGGCGGCGAAGGGGCGGAGCGCGCACATCTCCGTGCGCGTCAATCCCGATGTGGATGCCCGGACCCATCACAAGATCGCCACCGGCAAGTCGGAAAACAAGTTCGGCATTCCGATCTCGGTCGCGCGCGAGGTCTATGGCCGCGCCGCGAAGCTGCCGGGGATCAAGGTCGCCGGCGTTGACATGCACATCGGCAGCCAGATCACCGATCTCGATCCGTTCGGCGATGCGTTCGCGCTGCTGGCGGATTTCGTGCGGACGCTCCGCGCCGATGGTCACACGATCGAGCATGTCGATCTCGGCGGCGGTCTCGGCATTCCGTATCGCGACGACAATGAGCCGCCGCCGCTGCCGGACGCCTATGCCGCGGTGGTGAAGCGCGCCACCCGCGATCTGAATTGCCGGCTGATCTTCGAGCCCGGCCGGCTGCTGGTCGGCAATGCCGGCATTCTCGTCACCCGCGTCCTGTTCATCAAGCAGGGCGAGGCCAAGACCTTCGTCATCGTCGACGCGGCGATGAACGACCTGATCCGCCCGACGCTCTACGAGGCGCATCACGAAATCCGTCCGGTGCGTGAGCCCGGTGCGGCGACGCAACGCATCCGCGCCGACGTGGTCGGGCCGGTCTGCGAAAGCGGCGATTTCCTGGCGCTGGACCGTGACCTGCCGGAACCGAAGCCAGGCGACCTGCTGGCGGTGATGAGCGCCGGGGCCTACGGCGCGGTGCAGGCGGGAACCTACAACACCCGCGCGCTGGTTCCCGAGGTGCTGGTCCGGGACGACCGGTGGGCGCTGGTCCGCCCGCGCCTTGATGCCGACCAATTGATTGCGCTCGATCGGCTGCCGCCTTGGATGGCGGGCTGAAATAGCGTCAACTGGGCTGACGGATTCTGCCCCCGGTCTCCGGGGACGGTCCGGCCGGGGCGACGGAGCGGCGATTGGACGGTCAAGACCAAGGCACTCGGGATCGAGAGACAACGCCATCGACATCGTTCGGCGCGGCTTTGGCGCAGGCGCTGAAGCGCGCGCGCGGCGCGCTGCTGTGGGAGCGTGTCTGGCCGCCGCTGGCGACGCTCGCCACCGTGGTCGGCCTGTTCCTGGCGGTGTCGTGGATCGGCCTGTGGGGCATTTTGCCGCCGCTGGGCCGCGCTATCGGTCTCGGGTTGTTCGCGCTGGTGGCGCTCGCGGCGCTGGTGCCGCTGCTGCGGCTGCGGCCGCCGACCGAGGGCGACGCGCTGCGGCGGCTCGACCGCGTGTCCGGCATTGCCCATCGCCCGGCCACCGCTGTCACCGATACGCTCGCCGGCGCGCCGACCGATCCGGTGGCGCTCGCGTTGTGGGAAGCGCACCGCCAGCGGATGGCGGAGGCCGCCCGCGCGCTGAAAGCCGGCTGGCCGTCGCCACGTCTCGCGCTGCGCGATCCGATGGCGCTGCGCGTTCTCGTGTTGCTGGTGGTGGCCGTCACATTCTTCGCCGCGAGCGGCGAGCGGACGCAGCGCATCGCCACCGCGTTCGACTGGCGCGGGGTGATCGCGCCGGCGAATTTCCGCGTCGATGCCTGGGTGACGCCGCCGGCCTATACCGGCCGTGCGCCGGTGCTGCTGCCCGGTCTGCGTCCGGGCGAGCCGACGCCCGCCAGCGGCCCGGCATTCGCGGTGCCGGCCGGTTCGACCCTGATCGTGCGCGCGAGCGGCGGCGTCTCGGTGGACATCACCCGCACCGGCGGGCTGGAGCCGGTGGCGGTCGAGACCAAACTGGACAGCAAGTCGCCGGCCCAAACACCGGCGGCGCAAAATGCAGCCTCACAAAACTCTGGCGCCCAGGAACAGCATTTCTCCGTCGCCGGCGACGGCGAGGCGCATCTGCGCGGTGCCGGCCGCGATCTCACCTGGCGCTTTACCGCGATTCCGGATCGCGCGCCGACCATCGCGCTCGCCAAGGATCCCGAACCGCAGGCGCGCGGCTCGCTGCTGCTCGCCTACAAGATGGAAGATGACTACGGCGTGGTCGAAGCGCATGCGCGCTTCACCCGCAAGGACGCCGATCCGAAAGAGCGGCCGCTCTACGATGCGCCCGACGTGAAGCTCATTCTGCCGCAGGCGCGCACCCGCAACGGCGCGGCGCAGACCATCAAGGATCTCAGCGAACACCCGTGGGCCGGCACCGAGGTCGAGATGACGCTCACGGCGCGCGACGAGGCCAACAATGAAGGCCGCAGCGAGCCGTTCGAGTTCACACTGCCGCAGCGGATCTTCGTCAAGCCGATGGCGCGCGCGCTGATCGAGCAGCGGCGCGTGCTGGCGTTGAATGCCGACGCAAAGCCGCTGGTGCTGACCGCGCTCGACGCGCTCACCATCGCGCCGGAGAGGTTCGAGCCCGATACGCGCATCTATCTCGGCCTGCGCTCCCTCTATTACGATCTGACCAATGCCCGCACCGACGACGGGCTGCGCGATGTGGCGGCGCGGCTGTGGGCGATGGCGGTGGCGATCGAGGACGGCAACGTCTCCGACGCGGAGCAGGCGCTGCGGCAGGCGCAGGAGGCATTGCGCCAGGCGCTCGAGCGCGGCGCCAGCGAGGAAGAACTCAAGAAGCTGATGGATCAGCTTCGTGCCGCGCTCAATCAATTCATGCAGGCGCTGGCCGAGGAGGCGCGGAAGAATCCGCAGCAGCTCGCGCGTCCGCTCGACCGCAATGCGCGCGTGCTGACGCCGCAGGATCTCAAGAACATGCTCGACCGCATGGAGCAGATGGCGCGCTCCGGCAATCGCGACGCGGCGCGGCGCATGCTCGACGAATTGCAGCAGATGTTGGAGAATCTGCAGACCGCGCGGCCCGGTCAGCAACAGCAGATGGACGGCGACGACGACATGACCGCGCAGCTCAACGAGCTGCAGGACATGATCCGCAAGCAGCAGCAGTTGCGCGACCGCACCTTCCGCGAAGGACAGGATCAGCGGCGCGAGCGTCAGCGCGGGCAGCGTGGCCAGCAGGGCAACCAGCAGATGGGTTCGTTGCAGCAGGACCAGAAGGCGCTGCGCGACCGGCTGCAGAAACTGCTTGATGCGATGAAGCAGCGCGGCATGAACCCGGACATGGGTCAGCAGCCGGGTGACGACGGCGATCAGCAGCAGGGACAAGGTCAGGGCGAGAATGGCGAGCTGGGCGATGCCGACGGCGCCATGGGCGACGCGCAGGGTCAGCTTGGTGACGGCGACGCCGAGGGCGCGGTCGGCTCGCAGGGCCGCGCGCTCGACGCCATGCGCAAGGGCGCGCAGAATCTCGCGCAGCAGATGCAGCAACAGGGGCAGAGCGGGCCCGGTCCGAATGGCCAGCCCGGCCGTGGCCAGCAGCGCGCGCAGCAGAACACCGATCCGCTGGGGCGGCCGTTGCGCGGTCGCGATTACGGCGACGACACCACGGTGAAGGTGCCGGGCGAGATCGACGTGCAGCGCGCCCGCAAGATTCTTGAGGAGTTGCGCAAGCGGTTTGGCGAAAACTATCGCCCGCAGCTCGAACTCGATTACATCGAGCGGCTGCTCAAGGATTTCTGAGTTTGGGTTGCTGAACCGGCGCCGAGACGATCCGTGCCGGTTTGCCGCGCCGGTTTGCCGCGGCGTGCGCGGGAACCCGCTGCGTGCGACGGGCGTTTGCTTCGGCGTGGATTGGACCGGAGCATTCTCATGACCCATCGTTTGTTCATTGCCCTTGTTGCCGGTGCATTCGCGTGCGGCATCGGCGCGGCTCACGCGCAGCAAAAGCCCGGCCCGGAAACCCATAGTGGACAGCCGTCGTCGACGCTGTCGGCGCCGACCGAGGCGCCGGATGCGCAGGGCCACGACTCGCAGACCGGCAATCCGGAGAGCGCGCATCGCCATGCGCCGCAGCCGAGCACCGACGGCAAAGCGTCAGACGACAAGACGTCGGGGAAATCCGCCGACGAGACATCCGGCAAGATGGATGCCGGCGCGCCCACGCCGCCGGCAAAATAAGACGACCGTGATCAGGCGTTGCGGCGTGCGGCGAGCGCGCCGTCGATTGCGGCTTGCAATTGTGCCAGCGTGAACGGCTTGGCGATCACGTCGTGGATGAGTTGTTCGAGGCCGTGCGCGCGCTCGCGCTGGTCGGCGTAGCCTGTCATCAGCAGCACCGGCATCGCCGGATAATCGCGCACGCTCGCGAGCGCCAGCGCGATTCCGTCCATCACCGGCATCTTGATATCGGTCAGCAACAGATCGAATGCGCCGGTCTCGCGGTGCAGCAGGTCGAGCGCCTCGGCGCCGTCGCGCGCGACCACGGTGTCGTGGCCGTCCTCGATCAGCGCGCGCTGCACGAATCCGCGCACGGCGTCGTCGTCCTCGGCGACGAGGATACGCGCCATTACTTGCTTCCGGGGAGATCGTGGGCGTTGAAGAAGCGCACCAGCACATCGACGCCGTCGGTCGGTGGCGCGGCAAGGCGGCTGCGGAACGTCATGGTCTCGCCGGCGCCGAGGATGCTGCGCGGCGGTTGCGCGGTCCAGGTATAGATTTCCTGGCCGGTGGCGTTGCGGATCGCAAAGCGCAGCCGCGGCACGTCGACCGGCGCACCGCTGGTGCTGACGATCTTGCCCTCGACCGCGAGCACGGCGACGCCGTCGTTGGTGTCGCGCGAGACGTTGACGCCCTCGAACACCAGGCCGCGGACATTGACCGGCATGCCGATCGCCGCGAACAGCGATGCGGTTTGCGGCACGTATTTCACCAGCGTGTTGCGCCAGATCAGCATCGCGCCGAGCATCGCCACCAGCAGCGTGATCACCAGCGGCAGGCGGCCGATGCGGCGGCCCACGGTGCGGCCAAAGGCGCGACTTTGCCGCGACTTCTTGAACCTGCGGCCCCGGCGCGTAGCCGCGTGCTCGACATCGTCGGTTTCGGCGGCACCGAACGGCGGCTCGGCCGGCGGCACGATCGGTGGTGCGTCGCCGATATGCGGCGCGGCCTCATATGCGGGTGCATCAATCGTCGGCGCGCCGCTGCTGACGTCGTCGGCCCGCATCGGGGTGACGGCGGACACCTGATCAAGCGCGGCGCCGAACTGCGCGGCGTCGGGCGCCGGCTGCTCGGCCGGGGAGATCGGTATCGCCTCTGGCAGCCGTGCTTCCGACAGGCGGGCTTCCGGCGCATGTGTCTGGGGAATCTGCGCGTGGGGAACTTGGGGTTGGGACGGTGGAGCCTGTGGGATCGCCGTTGCTGGCGGCATCGCCGGCGCTTTGGCGGGGCGAGAAGCCGGGCGGGGCGTCGGCGTGGCCGCGGCCGATTTGGAGTCGGCCTCGGCAATGATCTCGTCGATAAAGGTGGCGGTGCTGGCCGGGCCGGCGGCCTGTGGCGGCGCGGCGAACCACTGCGTCCGGCAGCGGACGCAGCGCACATTGCGGCCGGCGAGGCCGAGCGCCGAGGCGCCGACCGTGTAGGACGTCGCGCAATTTGGGCAGACGATCAGCATCGAACGGCGCCAGCACCCCAATTGGCCCCGGTCTGCACGCGGGAGCCATTCGGCACGACTGTAACCGCCGATCCGTTAATGGATCGGAAACCATGGCGCGCTCAGGTGAGACACTTTGGCCGCGCCCGGATAATCCGTTAGAAAACCCCGGTGGGAGCGGAATCCGGCGGCAGCGGCCGCCGGCGGGACAGCGGAACGGCCAAAAGACGGTCAAGCGACGGCAGGGAGCGGGGACAGCGCGTGGTCCGATTCGAGAATGTGGGCTTGCGTTACGGTCTCGGGCCGGAGGTTCTGCACGACCTCACGTTCCGGATCGAGCCGCATTCGTTCCAGTTCCTGACCGGGCCGTCCGGGGCGGGCAAGACCTCGCTGCTGCGGCTGCTGTTCCTGTCGTTGCGGCCGACGCGCGGCCTGATCACCCAGTTCGGCCACGACGTCGCCACCCTGTCCAAGGACGCTCTGTCGACGTTGCGCCGGCGCATCGGCATCGTATTCCAGGATTTCCGCCTGCTCGACCACATGACCACCTACGAGAATGTGGCTCTGCCGCTGCGCGTGATGGGCCGCGACGAGGCGAGCTATCGCGACGAGGTGATGGAGCTGATCGAGTGGGTCGGCCTCGGCGAACGGATGTGGGCGCTGCCGCCGGTGCTGTCCGGCGGCGAGAAGCAGCGCGCGGCGATCGCCCGCGCGGTGATCGCGCGGCCGCAACTGCTGCTGGCCGACGAGCCGACCGGCAACGTCGATCCGTCGCTGGCGCAACGGCTGCTGCGGTTGTTCATCGAACTCAACAAGTCCGGCACCTCGGTGGTGATCGCCACCCACGATATCGCGCTGATGGACCAGTTCGACGCGCGCCGTCTGGTGCTGCACGACGGCAAGCTGCACATCTATGACTGACCGCGGCGTACCTCCCGCTCATCCGGCGAATGCGCCGGCACCGCAACGCGCGGCGCCGCCGCGCGGCCTGTCGCCGATCGTGCCACGCCAGTCGATCTCCGGCCGTGCGCTGCTGGCGGTGGTGGCGATCATGACGTTCCTGGCCGCGCTCACCGCCGGCGCGGTGATGTTGGTGCGCACGGCCGCGAGCACGTGGGAATCCGACGTCGCCCGCGAGGTGACGATCCAGGTGCGGCCCGCGCCGGACCGCGACCTCGACGCGGCGACGCTCAAGGCGGCGGAGATCGCGCGTGCGTTTCCCGGCATCGCCAGCGTGCGGCCCTATACGCGCGAGGAATCCGCGCGGCTGCTCGAGCCGTGGCTCGGCAGCGGCCTGTCGCTGGATGACCTGCCGGTGCCGCGCATGATCGTGGTGACGCTGGCGCCGGCAGCGACCGTCGATCTGCCGCGTCTGCGCCAGCAACTGGCGGATCAGGTGACCGGCGCGACGCTCGACGACCATCGCGGCTGGATCGACCGGATGCGCAGCATGTCCACCACCGCGGTGGCGATCGGCATCGCCATCCTGCTCTTGATGCTGGCGGCGACGATGCTGTCGGTGATGTTCGCCACGCGCGGCGCCATGGCCGCCAACCGGCCAGTGATCGAAGTTCTGCATTTCATCGGTGCGCGCGACGACTACATTGCCACGCATTTCCAGCGCCACTTTCTTGCGCTCGGCCTGCAGGGCGGCGCGATCGGCGGCGGCGTCGCCATCGTGCTATTCGCACTGGCGGGGCTTGTCAGCGGCTTCATGACCGGCAGCGCCGCCGGCGACCAGACCGCGGCGCTGTTCGGTTCGTTCTCCATCGGTTTGCCGGGCTATGTGGCGATCCTCGCGCAGATCGTGCTGATGGCGGGGGTGACGGCGCTCGCATCCCGGCATACGGTTTCGCGCACGCTGGACGCCATCGACTGACATGTTTTCGCGCATCGCCCGTTTTGTCGGTTTCGTTACCATGGCCGCGCTGGGCTTCGGCCTCGGCCTGCTGGTCGCCGGCTTTTTCTGGTTCGTCGACATGGTGCCGACCCGCGAGGCGCGGATCGACCGCAATGCCGACGGCATCGTCGTGCTCACCGGCGCGGCCTCGCGCATTCCCGATGCGATCGAGCTTCTGGCGGCGGGCCGCGGCCAGCGTTTGCTGATCACCGGCGTGCATCGCGCCACCAGCGCCAAGGAGATCGCGCGGCTGACGCCGCTCTATCAGCGGGTATTCTCCTGCTGCGTCGATCTCGACCGTTCGGCGCTCAACACCCTCGGCAACGCCACCGAGACGCGGCGCTGGGTCACGGAAAAGGGCTTCCATACGCTGATCGTCGTCACCTCCAACTGGCACATGCCGCGGGCGATGCTGGAGCTGGAGCACCAGCTTCCCGATACGACGCTGCTGCCGTATCCGGTGGTCATCAGCGAGAAGGAACGGTCCGATCCGTGGTGGGCGAGCAAGGCGTCGCTGCGGCTGTTGTTGTCGGAATACCTCAAATATGCTTTTGCGGTCGTGCGGATCCGCCTCGACCCCGATTTCCCCTGACGTAAATCCATGATGCTGTGGCTGCGCTCCATCGTCTTCAATGTCGCGTTCTACGTGACGTTGATCCTGATCTGCTTCATCGCGCTGCCGACATTCCTGATGTCGTATCGCGCGGTGATCGCCATGGCGCGGCTGTGGGCGCGCATCAGTCTGCTGCTGCTCAACGTCATCTGCGGCATCAAGGTCGAGTTCCGCCATCTCGATCGCATCCCCAAGGGCGCGCTGCTGGTGGCCTCGAAGCACCAGTCGCTGTGGGAGACATTCGCGCTGCTGATCGTGCTCGACGATCCGGTTTACATCCTCAAGCGCGAGCTGATGTGGATTCCCATGTTCGGCTGGTTCGCGGCCAAGGCGCGCATGGTGCCGGTCGATCGCGGCAAGGGCGCGCGGGCGCTGGCGGCGATGGCGCGTCGCGCCAAGGAGGAACTGGCGCACGGTCGCCAGATCATCATCTTCCCGGAGGGCACGCGGCGTGCGGCCGGTGCCGAGCCGCGCTACAAATACGGCGTCGCGCATCTCTACGAGTCGTTCGGCGTGCCGTGCCTGCCGATGGCACTCAATTCCGGCGTGTTCTGGCCGCGCCGCTCGCTGTTGCGCTATCCGGGGACGGTGGTGGTCGAAGCGTTGCCGGTCATCCCGCCGGGGCTCGATCGCGACGTGTTCTTCGCGCGGCTGCAGCAGGAGACCGAAACCGCCACGGCGGCGCTGGTGGAAGAAGGGCTGAAAGAACGGGGCGCTAACGCTTCTGCGTGAGCCGCTGGACGAGCCTGTGCAGCTCGCCTTCGCGATAGCCGATCGCCTCCATCGCCTTCACCGTTGCGATCACGTAATCCGGATTGGCCCCGGACTGGCCGTGGCCCTGCAGCACCAGCCGCACCTGCTCGTCGAGCGTGAGGCGTCCGGCATATTGCGGGTGCGACCGGTCGACCACGTAACACAGCGCGGACACCTGCCGTTGCGGCGTGTCGGTGATCCACATAGTGCGGATCACCTCGCGATAGACGGCGGTGGCCTGCTCGCGCTTGCGCAGATAGGCGACGGTCGCGGGCCGGTCGGCGGCGGCGACGCGGTAGCCGATGCCCCGGCAGGCGCCGCCACGGTCGAGCCCGAGCACCAGGCCCGGTTGTTCCGGGGTGCCGCGGTGCACGAACGAATAGATGCACAGCGAGCGGTGCAGGCCGGTCATGCGCGCGTGGACGCGCTCCTGAAACGTGAAATCGGGCCGCCACATCAGCGAGCCATAGGCAAATACCCAGAGGTCCTCGTCGGTGCTGTCGATGGACGATTTCAATGCCACGGGGAATCGCTTACGGCTGGGAACCGGCGGGTGCCAGCTAACAGGCGCGTGCCGGACGCGCAATATCCCGCGTTGATCGCGGTTTTGCCGCAATCGCGAGTTCCTTACCCTGATGGTTGTCCCCACCCCCGAACGGCAATTTGGAGACGGTCCCGGCGATGCGCCGCTGCCGCCGCATCCACTGACGCCGCGCCGTGGTGGATCGGGGAAATACATCACCATGCTGGTGGTGGTCGCGGCGGTGATCGCCGGCTGGACCGGCCTGTGGTTCTACGCCAAGCAGCTCACCGAGGACACGATTGTCGCCTGGCAGGCGCGCGAGGCGAAAGCCGGCCGCGTGCACATCTGCCATCAGCAGAGCACCAGCGGCTTCCCGTTCCGCATCGAGATCACCTGCGATCAGGCCGAAAGCCAGATCCGCAATCTGTCGCCGCCGCTGCGCATCACCGTCGCGGGCCTGCATGCCGCCGCGCAGATTTACCAGCGCGATCTGCTGATCGCCGAAATGGCCGGGCCGATGACCATCGCCGATATCGGCCGGCCGGCGACGCTGAGCGCCGACTGGACGCTGGCGCAGGCGAGCCTGCGCGGCACGCCGGCCGCGCCGGAGCGGCTGTCGATCGTGTTCGAGGAGCCGAAGCTCGACGACATCTCCGGGCCGGTCCCGGTGCTGGCGGCGCAGGCGAAGCACATGGAATTGCACGGCCGCATCGTCGAAGGCACCGTCAACAGCAATCCGGTGGTCGAGGTGGTATCCAGCGTCGTCGGCGGTTCGTTCCCCGGCGTGCATGCGCTGGCGCAGCCGTCGATCGATTCGGACATGACGGCAAAGCTGCGTGGGTTGAAAGACTTCGCGCCGAAGTCGTGGGCCGCGCGCTTCCGCGAAATCCAGCAGGCCGGCGGCAGCATCGATATCGCGCAGGCGCGGATCAGTCAGGGCGAGACGCTGGCGGTCGGCAGCGGCGTGCTCACCATCAACGCCAATGGCAAGCTTGAGGGCCAGTTGCGGCTCACCATCGCCGGGCTCGATGCCTTCCTGAAGACCATCGGCATCGAAAACACGCCGCCGGTCGACAGGATCGCGGGCGCGCTCGACCGGTTGCTGCCGGGGCTCGGCGCGGCGGCGCGCGCGCAGGCCGGTGCCGGCGTGATCGCGGGTGTCAACATGATCGGCGAGCAGACGACGCTGGAAGGCCGCCGCGCGGTCGCGGTGCCGCTGCGCATCACCGACGGCGCCATGGCGCTCGGTCCGCTGGTGATCGGCCGCGTGCCGGCTCTCTTCTGATTATTCGGTATCGGCGGAATAGGGCCGCGGCACGGGCTGTTGCGGCAGATGCGGGTGGCCACGGCCGAAGTCCGGCGTCGCCGAATCCTGGCCGATGGTGACGATGCCCTTGCGGATCGCCCGTGTGCGCGTGAAGTGATCGAACAGTGCGGCGCCGTCGCCGTTGCGGATCGCGCGCGTCAGCGTGGCAATATCCTCGTTGAAACGGCCGAGCATCTCCAGCACCGCGTCCTTGTTGGCGAGGAACACGTCGCGCCACATGGTCGGGTCGGACGCGGCGATGCGGGTGAAGTCGCGGAAGCCGCCGGCGGAGAACTGCAGCACCTCGGATTCCGTCACCTGGCCGAGTTCGTTGGCGGTGCCGACGATGGTGTAGGCAATCAGATGCGGTAGATGGCTGGTAATGGCGAGCACCAGATCATGATGCTCCGGCGTCATCGTCTCGACATTGGCGCCGAGCACGCGCCAGAACGCGGCGAGTTTCTCGACCGCCGCCGGATCGGTGCCGGCCGGCGGGGTGAGAATGCACCAGCGGTTGACGAACAGTTCGGCGAAGCCCGCGTCGGGTCCGGAATATTCTGTGCCGGCCACCGGATGCGCCGGCACGAAATGCACGGATGGCGGCAGATGCGCCGCCATGTCCCTGACTACCGAGCCTTTCACCGAGCCCACGTCGGACACGATCGCGCCCGGCATCAGATGCGGCGCGATCTCCTGCGCCACCGGCCCGCAGGCGCCGACGGGAATGCAGGCGATGACGAGGTCCGCGCCCTCGACCGCGGCGGCGCTGGTCTCCACCACCTGATCGGCGAGGCCGAGTTCGGCGACGCGCTGGCGCGTCTGCGGCGAGCGCGCCGTGGCGACGATCGAGCGCACCGCGCCCTGCGCGCGGGCGGCGCGCGCGATCGACGAGCCGATCAGGCCGACGCCGATCAGCGCGAGCCGGTTGAAGATTGGTGGCTTGTCGCTCACGCCGTCCGTCCCAGAAACTCGCGCAGCGCCGCGACGGTCAGCTTGTTGGCTTCCTCGGTGCCGACCGACATGCGCAATGCATGCGGCAGATGATAGCCGGTGACCTGTCGCAGGATCAGCCCGCGCTTCATGAGAAAGTCGTTGGCTTCCGCCGCGGTCTTGCCCTTCGCGGTCGGGAAATGGATCAGCAGGAAGTTGCCGACGCTCGGCGTGACCTTGAGGCCGAGCTGTTCCAGCTCGGTGGTGAGCCATGCGAGCCACTTCTCATTGAACGCGCGCGCGTGCTCGACATGCGCGGTGTCTTCCATCGCGGCGATGCCGGCGGCAATCGCCGGCGCGTTGACGTTAAACGGGCCGCGGATGCGGTTGAGCGCATCGACGATATGCTCGGGACCGTACAGCCAGCCGAGCCGCAGCGCCGCGAGGCCGTAGATCTTCGAGAAGGTGCGGCACATCACCGTGTTGTCGGTGGTTGCCACCAGTTCGAGGCCGGACTCGTAATCGTTGCGGCTGACGTATTCGGCGTAAGCGGCGTCGAGCACCAACAGGACATGCGCCGGCAGATCGCGCCGCAGCCGCTTCACCTCGTCGAACGGGATGTAGGTGCCGGTCGGATTGTTCGGATTGGCGAGGAACACGACCTTGGTGCGCGGCGTCACGGCGGCGAGGATCGCGTCGACGTCGGCGGTGAAATTCTTTTCCGCGGCGACGACCGGCTTCGCGCCGGTGCCGAGCGTGGCGATCGGATAGACCAGGAAGCCGTGCGTGGTGTGGATCGCCTCGTCGCCGTCGGCGAGAAAAGCGCGCGCGATCAGATTGAGAATGTCATCGGAGCCCGCGCCGCAGACGATGCGCGCCGGATCGAGGCCGAAGCGGCGGCCGATCGCCTCGCGCAGCGCCGTCGATGCGCCGTCCGGATAATCCTCCAGATGCTGCCCCGCCGCCGCATAGGCTGCCTTCGCCTTCGGGCTCGGCCCGAGCGGCGTCTCGTTGGACGAGAGCTTGTAGACTTTGGCGACGCCGGGGGCGCTGCTCTTGCCCGGAACGTAAGGGGCGATGTCGAGCACGCCGGGGCGCGGTTGCGGACGGTTGGCGGTCATGTCGGTCTCGGTCTGTCTTCTGGATCTTTCGCGTAGCGCGCGGGATAGAGCGGCGTCAGCCGCCGGCGGACACCCTATAGCGGGTGGCGTGGCTGCCGACGAGGGCCGCCGAGCGGATGCTGGCTCCCGTTTTCAGCAGGGCCTGCCGCACCGTCTCGAACTGCGTGCCGGCGGGCATCGAGATCAGCAGCGCCGCGCCGTCGAACGCGCCGTCGGGCGCGGCGACGCAGGTGACGGCGCCAGGCAGCGCGTTCGCCGCCTGTGGCCCCCAGCCGGAGACGTGGACGCTCCACACCTCGACCTCCTTCACCATGGCGTCGCTGGAGACGCGGGAGATCACGAACACCGGCAGATCGGCCGGATGGTCGGCGCGCTCGACGAACGGCAGGCGGGCGATAATCTTTGGCGCGGTCTCGGGTTCGAGCGCGTCCCACCACGCACCGGCGCCGGCGACATAGGCGGCGGGGACGAGGCCGAGATCGCCGCGCGACGCGGCGACGGCGGCGACCACCGCGCTCGCACTCATATGGGTGAGGAACGGCACCGTGAAGCCGAAATGGAAGCGGGCGCTGTCGCGCATCATCGCGTCGCCCGCCGAGAGGTCGGCATGCACCGAGAACGGCTGCTGCACGTAAGTGAAGGTGGCGATGATGACGCGCCAGATGCCTTCCACGGTGTCGAGCGGCAGGATGCCCGCGTGCCGCTGCACAAGGCGCCGCATCATGTCGGCCTCGCGCGCCGGGCGGAACGCCGAGCCGGTCTCCTGGCTGCCCTTCACGGCGATCAGCCGATCGATAATCTGCCCGCGCTCCATCAGCAGCCGGTGCATCTCGGCATCGATCCGGTCGATCTCGTTGCGCAGCGTCACCAGCGACGGCGGAGCGGAAATGGTGTTCGACATGGGCAGACCTTTGGGCGAGCCACAATGCGCCAGACGGCGAGTGGCCTTCGTGCTGTCTAGGTAGCACGGTGGGCCGGCGTCAAGAAAACACTGGTCTATCATAGGCCTAACGGGCCTTGCCTTGACGGAGGCGGGGGTTCGCCCTATGTTTTGTGGGCTTTCGTGGTCATTTGAGCCGGCCGGCTTGCAGCCACGTTAAACAACTCGCTAAACAGGCCGGGGACACGCAAATCCCGGTCGAACCTATGTTCGGGCCGGGTTTTTTATTGACCCGCGCCGGATCGAGACTGTCGGGGCGCCGGGATCTATGGCGGATATCGAGCAAGTGAACAGCCCGAATACGGCGCCGGATGTGCGTGGGCGCGAGGCCGACGAGCCGCGTGCGTCGCGGATCGCGCGGTTCGACACGCCGCTCAAGCTCGATGCCGGTGTCGAACTCGCGCCGGTGCAGATCGCCTACAACACCTACGGCACGCTCAACGCCGACCGCAGCAACGCGGTGCTGATCTGCCACGCGCTCACCGGCGATCATCACGCCGCGAGCGACAATCCCGTCACCGGCAAGGGCGGCTGGTGGGAGACGCTGATCGGGCCGGGCAAGCCGATCGACACCGATCGCTACTTCATCATCAGTTCCAACGTGCTCGGCAGTTGCATGGGCACCACCGGGCCGGCCTCGACCAATCCCGCCACCGGTCAGCCGTGGGGTCTGAGTTTCCCCGTCATCACCATCCGCGACATGGTGCGAGCACAGGCGATGCTGCTCGACCATCTCGGTATCGACACGCTGTTCGCGGTGGTCGGCGGCTCCATGGGCGGCATGCAGGTGCTGCAATGGGCGTCGAGCTATCCGGAGCGCGTGTTCGCGGCGCTGCCGATCGCCTGCGCGACGCGGCACTCGGCGCAGAACATCGCGTTCCACGAGGTCGGCCGGCAGGCGATCATGGCCGATCCGGACTGGCGCGGCGGCCGCTATCTGCTCGACGGTACCAATCCGCGCCGTGGCCTCGCGGTGGCGCGCATGGGCGCGCACATCACCTACCTGTCGGACGCGGCGCTGCACCGGAAGTTCGGCCGCAAATATCAGGATCGCGCCACGCCGACGTTCTCGTTCGACGCGGATTTCCAGGTGGAAAGCTATCTGCGGCATCAGGGCTCGAGCTTCGTCGAGCGGTTCGACGCCAACTCCTATCTCTATCTGACGCGGGCGATGGATTATTTCGATCTCGCGGCCGATTGCGGCGGCGTGCTCGCCAATGCGTTCAAGGACACGCCGACGCGGTTCTGCGTGATCTCGTTCACCAGCGACTGGCTGTTTCCGACGCCGGATTCCCGCGCCACCGTGCATGCGCTCAATGCCGGCGGCGCGCGCGTCTCGTTCGCGGAGATCGTCACCGACAAGGGCCACGACGCGTTCCTGCTCGACGAGCCGGAACTGTTCGCGATCGTGCGCGGCTTCCTTGACGGGGCGGGGAAGGCGCGTGGCCTCAACGCCGCGCAACCGAGGGAGGCGCGGTGATGCTGTCCCGTCTCAAGCGTGATCTGACCATGGCCGACGTGGTGCGGGGGCCGGGCGGTTCCCGTATCGACCTGCTGGTGGTGTCCACCATGGTCGAGCCCGGCTCGCGGGTGCTCGACGTCGGCTGCGGCGACGGCGAACTGCTTCGGTTGCTCACCGACACCCGCGAGGTGGATGGCCGCGGCATCGAATTGTCGCGCGAGGGCGTCAACGAATGCGTCGCCAAGGGCCTGGCGGTGATCCAGGGCGACGCCGACACCGATCTTGCCGATTACCCGGACGACGCCTTCGACTATGTGATCCTGTCGCAGACCCTGCAGGCGACCCGCAATCCGCGGGCGGTGCTGGAGCACATGCTGCGGATCGGCCGCCACGCCATCGTCTCGTTCCCGAATTTTGGCCACTGGAAGATCCGGCTGAAACTGCTGTTCGAGGGGCAGATGCCGCAGACCGACAACCTGCCCTATGCGTGGTGGGAGTCGCCGAACATCCACTTCTGCACCATCAAGGACTTCCAGTCGCTCTGCCTGGTTACCGGGGCGAAGATCCGCCGTGCCGTGGCGTTGGACCCGTGGGGGCGACCGCTGCAACTCAATGCTCCCTGGTGGTTCTGGAACCTGTTCGGCGAGCAGGCCGTGTTCCTGCTCAGCCGCAAGGACTGACCCCCTTCGGCTTCGGCCGAGTTCCCCTCTGCCGCAATGTTGCACTGCACCTCAACTACGGGGCGCGGATGTGAAAACTTGACGACTATGTATTCATCGCCTCGAAAACAGTATTATTAAGTTTATTATCTGTAACGATAGGTATTGAATACGTAATTATCGTTTTGACATAAATATTAACGGCTCATAGCTGGGTTGAGGTTAATGCAACTCGGCCCTTTCATCATGAAGTCGCCACGATTACTAGGCGTCTAGCCACCGGGAATACGGGCCGCCATGCGCGGCCCGCTTTGCTAGACAGCACGAAGGGGACTTTCTTCTGATGATCTCGAAGACGAAGACGGCACTGGCCGTCGGAACGCTGGCGCTGTGCGCCGCAACCGCTCTCACCACGGCCGCCGAAGCACGGCCGAAGCATCGCCATCACCGCCACCATGCGGTGCATCACGCGCCGACGCACCACGCCGCTGCGCAGACGGGGATGACGTTCAACAACGACGGCAAGCCGGTCTATCTCGGCCCGGCGTCCGGCTATGCCGGCGCCATGACCGCCAGCGCGGAGATGACCTATCCGCAATCGTCGCGCGCCTCCCGCCGCAGCCGCCGGGCTGCCACGGCCGGAACGGCAAGTTCGGAAATGGGGGGCGCGAGCTTCGGCTCGTCCGGTCTGGTCAATACGGCCCGCGCTTATCTGGGCACCAACCCGACCGGCCGCCGCAGCCTGTGGTGCGGCGCGTTCATGGACCTGGTGTTGCGCAAGACCGGCCATGCCGGCGGCGGCAATCTGGCCAAGGGCTATGCCCGCTACGGCCAGCGCGTCTCCGGCCCGCAGGTCGGCGCCATCGCGGTGATGAACCGCAAGGGTGGCGGCCATGTCGGCGTCGTCTCCGGCATCGACGCCAACGGCAATCCGATCATCATTTCCGGCAATCACAACCGCACGGTCGCTGAATCGGTTTATCCGCGTCAGCGCATCACTGCTTACGTGGTGCCGAACTGATCGCCTGATCGCATCGTCGATCGCGAGAACGCCCGGCTCACCGCCGGGCGTTTTGTTTTGGTGCGCCCGACATGGCGCCCCGCGTAACCATTTCATCCTTAATCGAGGTCGTCGCCGTCGCCGTGTCGGGCGCGTGTTACCGAATCCGCGTGCGCGCTCAACGCGCAGAAACGGGGAATTCGGGGAGCACGCCATGTCCAGGGAGACTCGCATCGCGATGGCCGTCGGTTGCGTCGTGCTCACCGCATTGAGTATCCCGGTATTGAGCCGCCCGACGTCCGATGTCGCCGAGCCGGAAGCCCTGGCCGCGATTCCGCAGCAGGTCGCGGCGCTGCCGGTCGCGCCGTCGCCGGAGGCCCCGGTGGTTGCTGCACCGGCGCCCCCGGCCGTTACGTCGCCCGCTCTTGCTCCTGCACCCGCTGCCCCGCGCGCCGCCGCTCCGGCCTCGCGCCCGGCGCCGGCGGTCGCTTTGACCGATGTGCCGCTGCCGCCGGTGCGCGCCGCCCGCGCCGCGCCGGAACGGGCGCAGCCGGCGCAACGCACGGTGGTCGCCGACGTGCCGATCTCCATCCCGCCGCAGCAGGCGACGCACACCTGGTCGCGTCTGGTCGCCGAGGCGCGCAAATATATCGGCACCAATCCCACCGACATGCAGCGGCGCTGGTGCGCGCGGTTCATGAATCTCGTGCTGGCCCGGCTCGGCTATAACGGCACCGGCTCGGATGCCGCGCGTTCGTTCGCGTCCTATGGCGAACGGATTTCGCAGCCGAAGATTGGCGCCATCGCCGTGCTGTCGCGCGGCCGCAACCAGAATCTCGGCCATGTCGGCGTCATCAGCGGCTTCGACAGCCGCGGCAATCCGATCATCATCTCCGGCAACCACGGCCGCCGCGTCGCAGAGTCGGTCTATCCGCGCGCGCGGGTGATTGCCTATGTGCTGCCGACGACCGACGGCCCGCGCCGTCCGGTGCTGGGCCGCCTCGCGGCGCCGCCGGCGTTCAGTCTGGCGCGGGCGGAAGCGCCGCTCCCGCGCGCGACGGTGGCGCGGGGCGTGGCTGCACGTAACCGGCTTGCTGCCCGCCGGGCTCCCACCCAGCAGTTCGCGGCCCGGCGCGCGCCGGCCAGAGGGGCTGTCGTGGAGATGCGCCGCGTCAACGAACGCCCGGCTTTCCTCGCCCGGCTCGAGGCCGATCTCGGCCGGGCCGGTGGCCGCGTCCGGTAGACCTGAAAGCGGCTCGCCGCCCGCCCGCCGACGCGCTAAATCTCTTGATGCGGAGGGGGAACCCCTTCCGTTCTCGGACCTTTGTTCCCACATCTGACGCAGCGGGTTGCCGACATGGAACCCGTGCATCCGGTGCCGTCAGGGCCGAAGGAGTACAGTCTATGAATTTCGAGAAATACACCGACCGTGCGCGGGGTTTCATCCAGTCCGCGCAGTCTCTGGCCTTGCGCGAAGGCCATCAGCAGTTCGCGCCGGAGCACCTGCTCAAGGTGCTGCTGGACGATCCCGAAGGTCTCGCCGCCGGGTTGATCGACCGCTCGGGCGGCAATTCGCGGCAGGCGTTGCAGGCGACCGAGGCCGCGCTCAACAAAATTCCCAAAGTCAGCGGCAGCGCCGCCGGGCAGATTTATCTGGCCCCCGCGCTGGCGCGCGTGTTCGACGCCGCCGAGAAGGCCGGCGAGAAGGCGGGCGACAGCTTTGTCACCGTCGAGCGACTGCTGCTCGCGCTCGCGCTGGAGAAGGACAGCGAGGCCGGCAAGATTCTCAAGGCCGCCGGCGTCAATCCGCAAAGCCTCAACGCGGCGATCAATGCGCTGCGCGGCGGTCGCACGGCCGACAGCGCCTCGGCGGAAAACGCCTATGACGCCTTGAAGAAATACGCCCGCGATCTCACCCAGGCGGCCCGCGAC
>JAHBZF010000049.1 GCA_019635575.1 Pseudolabrys sp.
GCCGGGGCGGCGGCGCACCGGCTCGAGCCCCTCCAGCACCTCGATGTGCTTGGCCGTATAGCCGCTGTCGGAGCCGCGGCTGCCGCGTGTCTTCGCGGGCTTGGCCGCCGCTTTCGGCGCGGCCTTCGAAGCGGACTTCGCTGGCGCGGCCTTGGGGGCGGCTTTGGCCGGAGCCTCGCCGAACAGGTCCGATTGCGCGCCGGAGCGGCTGGAATTGCGGGATTTGGTAGCGGATTTGGCCATGCGAGGTCTGAACAGCAGGGTTTGAAGCGAATCAGTCTGGCGAAACTATGCCAAAAACCGGTTTAACCCGGCGAGCCGCCTGCGACGCAACCAATTCCCGGTTGGGCCGTTGACCGCCATTGGAAACGGGATGGAACTCGCGCCCGCCGGCCGCGCGAGGCCGTTTCCACCTGGGGGAAACCGTGCCTGAGCTGACATCCGTGCGCACCGAGGTGACGTCCGAAACCGCCAAGGAGCGCAAGACGGTGAAAACCCGCATGCTGCGGCTCGGCCACGAATTGGGTCTCGACAGTCCCGATCCGGTCAAGAACGTCTCGACGGTGTGGCGCACGCTGGCGCAGATTTCCACCATCGGCATGTTCTTCATCGCCTTCATCGTCGCGCTGTATCTGGCGCGGCCGGTGCTGTTGCCGACGGTGTCCGCTTTCGTCATCGGGCTGATGCTCGGACCGATCTCGTCGTGGTTTCGGCGCCTTGGCGTTCCCACGGTGATGGGCGCCGTCGTGCTGTGGCTCGGCGTGATCGCGTTCTGCTACGCGATCGTCGCGCTGTTGACGACACCGGCGGTGGAGTGGATCGGCAAGGGGCCGGAGATCGCGACCAGCATCAAGGATAAACTGCACGTCTTCGATCACATGATCGCCTCGCTGAAAAGCCTGCGCGATGCCGTGCTGCCGGAGAGCGACAACAAGGGTCTGGCCATCGACCTCGCCAGCATCCTGCAGCCGACGCTGATCTTCGTCACACCGGCGGTGGGGCAGGTGTTCATCTTCTTCGGCACCTTGTTTTTCTTCCTCCTCGGCCGCGCACGGTTGCGCCATGTGATGATCTTCTTCTTCACGCAGCGCGAGGCGCGGCTGCGCATGCTCAAGATCTTCAACGACGTCGAATACAATCTGACGACCTATCTGAGCGTGGTCGCGGTCATCAACGCCGTCGTCGGCATCGCCGCCTTCGCGGTGGCGTGGGGCGTCGGCCTGCCCAATCCGCTGGCGTGGGGCGTGCTGGCGTTTCTGCTGAACTTCATCCCGTATATCGGCGCGCTGATGATGGAGCTGGTGCTGCTGGTGGTCGGGCTCGTGACGTTCGACACGCTCACCCATGCGGTTATCGCGCCGGCGCTGTTTCTCGCGTTCACGACGCTGGAAGGCCACTTCATCACCCCGGCGATCATGGGCAAACGCCTGACGCTCAATCCGCTGACGGTATTCCTCGCTTTGATCTTCTGGACCTGGCTGTGGGGGCCGGTCGGCGCGTTCCTCGCGGTGCCGCTGTTGATCGTCGCGCTGGTGGCGATCAACCATCTGTTCCCGAAGTCCATGCCGGAACTACCGGAGTGACGGGCTGTCACTGGCGCGGATGACGGGACCGGGCTAGACACAGCGCATGAATATCGAAGCCTACGCGACGCAGATCATCGACTTCGTGCGGGATCACCAGGCGTGGGCCGCGCCGATCGTGTTCACGCTCGCCTTCGCGGAATCGCTGGCCTTCATCTCGCTGCTGGTCCCGGCCTGGGCGGCGCTGGTCGGCATCGGCGCGCTGATCATGTCGAGCGGCTTGAGCTTCTGGCCGGTGCTGGTGGCCGGCGCGCTCGGCGCCGCGCTCGGTGACTGGCTGTCCTATTGGGTCGGCGGCAAGCTCGGCCCGTCGGTCGCGCATATCTGGCCGCTCTCCCGCCATCCGGAACTGCTGCCGCGCGGCGAAGCCTTCGTGCGCAAATGGGGCGCGCTCGGCATCTTCATCGGCCGGTTCTCCGGGCCGCTACGCGCGTCGGTGCCGCTGATCGCCGGCATTTTCGAGATGCCGTACTGGCGCTTCCAGATCGCCAATTTCACCTCGGCCTTCGTCTGGGCCGCCGTGCTGCTGACGCTGGGCGACGTCGGCGGCAAGGTCATCAAATGGCTTTGGGGCTAGCGCGTCTGCGCCGCGGCGCTGCGCCGCATCCAGCTTCGCGATGCTGCTATGCGGCGTACCGGTTTGCCGTCTGCCGGGAATGTTGATTGTCTTTCGCGCGGATCAGCGGAAACAGCGTTCGCGACCAGGGCGCGACAGGGGCGAGGACATCATGAAACGGCTTTTGACGGCAGTTGCGTTGACGACGGTGGCGACGGGGCTTGCGCCAATGCAAACCGCCATCGCGCAAACCTCCACCGCACAGACCTGGCCGACGCGGCCCGTCACCATGGTCGTGCCGTTCGGCGCCGGCGCCGGCACCGACGTGATCGGTCGCATCCTCGCGGACCGTCTCTCGCAGGTGCTGGGCGCGCAGGTCGTGGTCGAGAATGCCGGCGGCGCCGGCGGCATGAACGGCAGCGCGCGCGTCGCCAAGGCGGCGCCGGACGGCTACCAGTTCGTGCTCGGCACGGTCGGCACCCATTCGCAGAACCAGTCGATCTACAAGGCTCCGCTCTACGACGCGCGCACCGATTTCGCGCCCGTGGCGCTCGTCGTCGACGTGCCGCCGGTGCTGATCGCCCGCAAGGATCTGCCGGTCGACGGCCTCAAGGCGTTCATCGCCTATGCCAAGGAAAACCAGAGCAAGATGTCCTACGGTTCGTCGGGCACCGGCTCGGCCGCGCAACTGGCCTGTGCCTTGCTCAACGCGCAGAGCGGCATCGACATTACCCATGTGCCTTATCGCAGCGCGCCTGCCGCGATGCAGGATCTCGTTGCCAGCCGTATCGACTATCAGTGCGGATTGCTGGCCAGCACCCTGCCGCAGATTCAGAATGGCGACGTGAAGGCCATCGCCGTGCTGACCAAGGAACGTTCGCCGGCGATGCCGAACCTCGCCAGCGCGCACGAGCAGGGCCTCACCGGTTTCGAGGCGTCGGCCTGGCATGGCGTGTTCTTCCCCAAGGACACGCCGCCGGAGATCGTGGAGAAGCTCAACAAGGCGTTGTCGGAAACGCTGGATACGCCGTCGGTGCAGGAGCGCCTCGCCAAGGCGGGCGCCATCGTCACCGCGCCGGAGCGCCGCTCGCCGGATTATCTGCGCCAGTTCGTCGCCAGCGAGACGGCGAAGTGGGCCGAGGCGATCAAGACGGCGAAAATCGAGAAGCAGTAGGGCGGGAGTTGCGAAAACGGGCTCCGCGTCGCGGAGCCCGTGCGCGTCGTCATATCGCCGGATTACTTGATCAGGTCGGCGCCGGCCTTGCAGATGATCTCGTCCTGATCGCCGGTGCCGCCGCTGCAACCGATCGCGCCGATCAGCTTGCCGCCTTCGATCAGCGGAATGCCGCCCGGCGAGGCGATCAGCGTCGGGTCGAGCGTCGGCAGATAGGCGCCGGCGGTGGCCTGCATGCCGTTGAAGAAGGCGCGGGTCGGGCGGCGGAAGCGCGCGGCGGTCTTCGCCTTGCCCTGCGAGATGTTGACCGAGGCGATCTGCGCGCCTTCGGTGCGCAGGAACGCCACCAGTTCGCCATTGGTGTCGACCACGGCGATGTTCATCTTCCAGTCGCGCTTCTTGCCTTCGGCTTCGGCGGCGGCGAGCACTTGTTTGGCCTTCTCGGCGCCGATCGATTGCCCGTAGGGAATGTCGAACGGCATCTTCTCGGGCACGCTGGCGGCCGGTGGCTGCGCCGGTGCCTGTGCGAGAGCAGGGCCGGTCACCACGCACGCCGCGAACGCGGCCGCGCTCCACATGAAACGACGCATAAGCTCCTCCCAGGAGTCTGTGAGTGTTTTTGAAAGCGCGCGCCATCACGCGGATGCGACGCCGTGCGCCGGACCGGCACTATAGAGGAGCCTTTCGGCGGCTCAATCGCCGGGCGGAGAAATAAGCGCCCGGAATAGACCGTGCGCGCCGGTGTTTTTGCGCGTCGCCGGTGGGCAGGATTGCTTGACCCCCGGTCCGGCCGGGCCTATATCGCCGCGCATGATGACGCCCACCGCAATCAACTCCCGCCGCCGCCGCGCTTGCGCGGCCGGGATGCGCGTGCGCGCGTAATCCTCCCGGCCGCCGGCTTGGTCCGCGGCTCTCTCCCAGATCCCCGCGGTTCCCATCCGGCGTCCTCGTATGCGACGTTCGACAGGTTTCTGACAGAGGATCAATCCCATGGCGACCAAGGCGAAAATCGGCGTTCTCGGCGCATCCGGCTACACCGGCTCGGAACTGGTGCGGCTGTTGCTGCGCCATCCCCGCGTGGAGATCGCGCTGCTGACGGCCGACCGCCGCGCCGGGCAGGAGATGCGCAATGTGTTTCCGCAGTTCGCGCCGTTCGCCCTGCCGACGCTGGTCTCGATCGACAGCGTCGACTGGAAGACTGCCGGGCTCGACCTGATCTTCTGCGCGCTGCCGCATGCGACGACGCAGAAGGTGATTGCGGCGATCTTCGCCGCCAAGCCCGATGCCAAGATCGTCGACCTGTCGGCCGACTTCCGGCTGTCCGATCCGGCGGCTTACGCGAAGTGGTACGGCCATGAGCATGCCGCGACCGAACTGCAGAAACAGGCGGTCTACGGGCTGGTCGAGGTCTACCGGCGCGACATCAAGCGGGCGCAACTCGTCGCCAATCCCGGCTGCTACACGACCTGCGCGCAGTTGCCGCTGGTGCCGTTGATCAAGGCGAAGGCGATCGATCTCGACGAGATCGTCGTCGATGCGAAGTCGGGCATGACCGGCGCCGGCCGTTCCGCCAAGGAAGCGATGCTGTTCTCGGAAGTGTCGGAGGGGTTCAACGCCTACGGCGTTGGTAGCCACCGGCATATGGCCGAACTCGATCAGGAATTCTCGAAAGCGGCGGGGCGGGATGTGGTGGTGACCTTCACGCCGCATCTGGTGCCGATGAATCGCGGCATCCTCTCGACCATCTATGTGCGCGGCAAGCGCGGCCGTACCGCGCAGGACCTGCATGAGATCCTGGCAAAGCAATACGCCAAGGAGGAGTTCGTGCACGTCCTGCCGTTCGGCGAGACGCCGCACACGCGGCATATCCGCGGCTCGAACATGACCTTCATCGGCGTCGCGCAGGACCGCCACGAGGGGCGGGCGATCCTCGTCAGCGCGCTCGACAATCTGGTGAAGGGCGCGTCGGGTCAGGCGGTGCAGAACATGAACCTGATGCTCGGCTTCCCCGAGGCGGCCGGGCTCGAACAGGTCGCGCTGTTTCCGTAAAGAAGTCGGCGGGTCACGCGCGCTGCGTGACCCGCTCGATTGTTACGCCCAGCCGAAGATCGCCAGCACCAGCGCGACTTGCGCGGCGAAGCCGATGCCGAAGGCGACCGTGCGCAGCACCGGAATGCCGGCGGTGTAGACCACGACGTGCAAGAGCCGCGCCCAGAAATAGACGGCGCAGGCCACGGCCGTGGTGTGGTTGGCGACGCCGAGCGTGTCGAGGATCAGCACCAGCGGCGCGAAGATCATCAAATTCTCGACCGCATTGGTGTGCGCGAAGTAGAGCCGCATCGCCCAGCCGTGCTGCGGCTTGTCGTTCGCGGTCGGATTGGCCATGGCCCCGCTAAGGCCGCGCACACGGATGCGGTCGAGGATATAGGGCACCCACATCAAGCCGGTCAGCGCGACCGTGAGGGTCAGCCAGAACAGTTCTTTGGTCATGAAGGTCTCCGCAACGTCGGGAAGGAAGGATCGTGAGAAAGGTCAGGACGTGACGCGCACATAGGAGCCGGGCGCGTCCTCGATCGGCTTGTAGGCGTCGCCGCCGGGCTTGCGCGGCGGCACCGTCTCGGCGTTCAGCGACTTGATCCACTCGATCCAGTCCGGCCACCAGGAGCCGGGATGCTCCTTGGCCTTCGCCATCCATGTGTCGATGTCGGCGTTCTTCGGCGTGTCGCCGGTCCAGTACTGGTATTTCTGCTTGGCCGGCGGGTTGACCACGCCGGCGATATGGCCTGAGCCCGACACGACGAACTTCACCGGCCCGCCGAAGAAGGTGCAGCCGAGCGCCACCGACTTCGCCGGCGCGATGTGGTCCTCGCGCGTCGCCAGATTGTAGATCGGCGCTTTCACTTTCTTGAGGTCGAGCGCGACGTTGTCGATCGTCATCTTGCCGGCGCTCAACAGATTGTTGAGGTAGCAGTTGCGCAGATAGAACGAGTGGTTCGCCGCCGGCATCCGCGTCGCGTCGGAATTCCAGTACAGCAGGTCGAACGGGAACGGCGTCTTGCCCTTGAGGTAGTTGTTGATCACGTAGGGCCAGATCAGGTCGTTCGATCGCAGCATGTTGAAGGCGTTGGCCATCTTGGTGCCGGCGAGATAGCCGCGCTCGTTCATCTGCTGTTCGAGCGCGCTGATCTGTTCCTCGTCGACGAACACCTGCAGGTCTCCGGCGTGGCGGAAGTCCACCTGCGCCGCGAAGAACGTCGCGGAGGCGATGCGGTTCTGCCGGGTCGCGGCGAGATAGGCGAGGGTGACGGCGAGCAGCGTGCCGCCGACGCAATAACCGATCATATGCGCGGTCTGCTCGCCGGTGATGGCGGCGACCGCATCGAGCGCGGCCATCGGCCCCTCGCGCATGTATTCGGCAAAGCCCTTCTGCGCGAGATGCTCGTCCGGATTGACCCAGGAGATCACGAACACCGTGAGCCCCTGATCGACGCACCATTTGATGTAGGATTTTTCCGGATTGAGATCGAGGATGTAGAACTTGTTGATCCACGGCGGCACGATCAGCAGCGGCGTCTTGAGCACCGTCTCGGTGGTCGGCGTGTACTGGATCAGTTGCATCAGGTCGTTCTGGAACACGACCTTGCCCGGCGTCAGCGCCAGGTTCTTGCCGACCGCGAATTTCGACGGATCGGACTGGGTGATCTTGAGTTCGCCATGTCCGGCCTTGATGTCGGCGGCGAGATTGTGCATGCCGCGCGCCAGGTTCTCGCCGTTCGACGTCAGCGTCTCGCGCATCAATTCCGGATTGGTGAGCACGAAATTCGATGGCGACATCGCATTGGCGATCTGGCGGACATAGAACTCCGCCTTCTGCCGCGTATGCGGATCGAGCGTCTCGGCCTCATCGACCAGTTTGGTGGCCCAGTCGACCGACAGCAGATAGGTCTGCTTGAGGAAGTCATAGAACTGGTTCGACGACCATTCCGGATCGGCGAAGCGCTTGTCGCGCGGATCGGCCTTGACCACCGGCTCTGCCGGCTCGCCGGTCATCCGCTTCATGGTCGAGGCCCAGAGGTCGAGATAGGCGCGGCCCAGAGATGTCTGCAGTTCGACCGCGCGGCTCGGGTCCGACAGCCAGTAGTCCGCCACCTGGCCGAGGGTTTTGACGACGCCGGTGAGTTCGTCGGCCAGCGCCGGCTTGATCTCGCCGTCCTCGCGCGGCTTGAGATAGGCGGCGAGCGCCTTGCCGCCTTCCTCGACCATGCGCGCGACGTTGCGCGAGAAGGTCTCGATATCGACGTCGCCGACCTTGAGCGGTTCGGACGGAACCTGATTCATTCGCCTGACTGCCGTGTCTGCGTCGAGATTGGCGCTGCCCTGCGACGAGCGCAAGGACGGCGCCAAAACATCGGAGCCAAGGTTAACCTGTTTCGTTTGATCATGCTTCCGACAAATTCAGCTTATTAGTCGCAGCCGCGACCCCATGATAGACTTTGGCCCGACTCTGTAACCCCTTGATGATGATCGACAACCGTCCTGGACCCGCGATGACATTGCGCTGCAACAATCGGCTTTGCCAAAGCTGGCTGTGCTCGGCCCTGAGCGCCTTCGCGGTGCTGTCGGCGGCGGCGCTGCTGTCCAGTTGTTCGGCCGCCGGGGTGGGGGAGAGCATTCCGCAGAACATGGGCGGCCTGCCGGCCAACGCTCCGTCGCGCCCGGCGACGCCGGGGGTCTATCCGGCGGTCAACGATATTCCGGCGCCCCGGCAGGAGCGCCCGCTCAGCGTCGACGAGCAGACCCGGCTGGAACAGGATCTCAAGGCCCTCAAGGCCCGCCAGGAAGGGCGCGCCAAAGCCGCGGACACCGCCGATGATGACGCGGCGCAGCCGGCGGCTGCCAAAACGGGCGACAAGAAGGGCGCGGCTCGTGCCGCGGGTGGCGCCGCACAGAAAAAGACGCCGCAAACGCCGGCTGGCACCGGCAAAAACCCGTGATACAAGCTGCGCCAACGCGATCGCGCGGTCCCGCAACGCCTGTGAGCCTGGCCGGGGAGCCGCGAAGGAACTGATCCCATGGAAGAATTTTACCGCATCCGCCGTCTGCCGCCTTATGTGTTCGAGCAGGTCAACCGCGCCAAGGCCAAGGCGCGCAACGCCGGCGCCGACATCATCGATCTCGGCATGGGCAATCCGGACCTGCCGACCCCGCCGCACATCGTCGAGAAGATGCGCGAGACCCTCGGCAAGCCGCACACCGAGCGCTACTCCTCCTCGCGCGGCATTCCCGGCCTGCGGCGGGCGCAGGCGGCCTATTACGAGCGCCGGTTCGGCGTGAAGCTCAACCCGGAAACGCAGATCGTCGCCACGCTCGGCTCCAAGGAAGGCTTCGCCAACGTGGCGCAGGCGATCACCGCGCCGGGTGACGTCGTGCTGGTGCCGAACCCGAGCTATCCGATCCACGCGTTCGGCTTCCTGATGGCCGGCGGCGTGATCCGCTCGGTGCCCTCCGATCCGGTGCCGGAGTTCTTCGCCGCGCTGGAGCGGGCGATCATCCATTCGATCCCCAAGCCGATCGCGGTCGTCGTCTGCTACCCGTCGAACCCGACGGCCTATGTCGCCGATCTCGACTTCTATCGCGATCTCGTCGCTTTCGCGAAGAAGCACGATATCCTCATTCTGTCCGACCTCGCTTATTCCGAGCTCTATTTCGACGGCAACCCGCCACCGTCGGTGCTGCAGGTGCCGGGCGCGATGGATGTCGCGGTCGAGTTCACCTCGATGTCGAAGACGTTCTCGATGGCCGGCTGGCGCATGGGCTTTGCGGTCGGCAACGAGCGCGTCATCGCGGCGCTCGCGCGCGTCAAATCCTATCTCGACTACGGCGCGTTCACGCCGATCCAGGTGGCGGCGACGGCGGCGCTCAACGGTCCCGACGACTGCATCAAGGAGATGCGCGAGACCTATCGCCGCCGCCGCGACGTGATGGTGGAGAGCTTCGCGCGCGCCGGCTGGAACGTGCCGCCGCCGGCGGCGTCGATGTTCGCCTGGTCGCCGATCCCGGAACCGTTCCGCAGTCTCGGCAGCGTCGAGTTCTCGACCCTGCTGGTCGAGCACGCGGAAGTCGCGGTGTCGCCGGGCATCGGCTTCGGCGAGCACGGCGAGGGCTTCGTGCGCATCGCGCTGGTCGAGAACGAGCAGCGTATCCGCCAGGCCGCCCGCAATATCCGGCGCTTCCTTGAATCCGGCGCGGAAAAGCTGCACAACGTGGTTCCGCTGGCGACGCGCCGTTAGGCACGTCGTTCTCCAATTGCGGCGCGCCATCAGGCGCGTCGCTTTTCCTGATATTCCGGATCGTTTTCTATGGTTGCACCTCTGAAGGTCGGTGTCGCCGGGCTCGGCACGGTCGGCTCGGCTGTCGTTGCAACATTGCGCGAACAGAAGGCGATGCTGGCCGCGCGCTGTGGCCGGCCGATCGAAGTCGTCGCGGTCTGCGCGCGATCGAAAACCAAGAAGCGCGGCGTCGATCTGCGCGGTACGCGCTGGTTCTCCGATCCGCTCAAGCTCGCGATCGATCCGTCGATCGATCTGTTCGTCGAACTGATGGGCGGCTCGGGCGAGCCGGCGAAGAGCGCGGTGGAAGCGGCGCTTGCCTCGGGCAAGGCGGTGGTCACTGCCAACAAGGCGCTGCTGGCGAAGCACGGCGTCGCGCTCGCGCGCACGGCGGAGAAACAGAAGGTCGCGCTGAATTTCGAGGCCGCGGTCTGTGCCGCGATCCCGGCGATCAAGACCTTGCGCGAAGGGCTCGCCGGCAACCGCATCAACCGCGTCTACGGCATCCTCAACGGCACCTGCAACTACATGCTGACGCGCATGGAGCGCGAGAAGTTGTCGTTCGAGGAATGCCTGAAGGAAGCGCAGCGGCTCGGTTACGCCGAGGCCGATCCGAGCTTCGACATCGAGGGTCACGACACCGCGCAGAAGCTGTCGATCCTGGCGAGCCTCGCCTTCGGCACGCAGGTCAATCAGAGTGCGGTCTCGGTCGAGGGCATCACCTCGATCACGCCGCAGGATCTCGCGGCGGCCGATGAACTCGGCTACCGCATCAAGCTGCTGGGCGTCGCCGCGCGCACGGCGAAGGGCATCGAGCAGCGCGTGCACCCGACCATGGTGCGCAAGGATTCTCCCATCGCCGCGGTGATGGGCGTCACCAATGCGCTGACCATCGACGCCGACGGCATCGATCCGATCACGCTGGTCGGCCCCGGCGCGGGCGGCCTTGCCACCGCCTCGGCGGTGGTCGCCGATATCGCCGATGTGGCGCGCGGTGTGCGGACACCACCGTTCGGCCGGCCGGTGGCGCAGCTTGCCGTCAGTCACAAGGCGCCGATGGAGCGCCACGAGGGCGGCTATTACATCCGGCTCCTGGCCCGCGATCTGCCGGGAACGGCTGCCGCCATCGCCACACGGCTGGCGCAGCAGAAGATTTCGCTGGAATCCATTGTGCAGCGCCACCTCAACGGCGAGCCGCCGGCGGGCTCCGGCAAGGGTGCGGTCCCGGTGATCCTGATGACCTATGCGACCACCGAGGATGCGGTCCGCAAGGCGCTCGCGGCTGTGGGCCGCGACCGGGTGATCTCTGGCAAGCCGCAGGTCATCCGCATAGAAAAGAACTGAGCTTAGGGTCGCAACGAGAGGGGCGCGTCCGGAGGCCGGGCCGGCCGGTTACAGACGCAGGGAGATGTCGATGTCGTCCACGATCACCATTCAGCCGGGTCAGGCGCTGGAGCGTATTCTCTCGCTGGAGATCGTGCGCGTCACCGAGCGCGCGGCCGTCTCGGCCGCGAGGTTGCGCGGCCACGGCAAGGACAAGGCGTCCGATCAGGCCGCCGTCGACGCCATGCGCCGCGAATTGAACAAGCTGCCGATCGACGGAACGGTCGTGATCGGCGAGGGCGAGATGGACGAGGCGCCGATGCTGTTTATCGGCGAGCAGGTCGGCAACAAGAACGGCCCCAAGGTCGATATCGCCGTCGATCCGCTGGAAGGCACGACGCTGTGCGCCAAGAACATGCCGGGCGCGATCGCGACGCTCGCCATGGCGGAAGCCGGCACGCTGTTGCATGCGCCCGACTGCTACATGGACAAGATCGCCATCGGTCCCGGTTATCCGAAAGGCACCATCGATCTCGATGCGCCGGCCGACGAGAACATCATCTCGCTCGCCAAGGCCAAGGGCGTGAAGCCCTCGGAGATCACCGCGATCCTGCTCGACCGGCCGCGCCACGCCAAGATCATCGAGGCGGTGCGCAAGACCGGCGCCGCCGTCAGTCTGATTTCGGACGGCGACGTCGCCGGCGTGATCCATTGCGCCGAGCCGAAGACCGGCATCGACATCTATCTCGGTTCGGGCGGAGCGCCGGAAGGCGTGCTCGCCGCCGCGGCGTTGCGCTGCATCGGCGGGCAGATGCAGTGCCGTCTCGTCATCGACAGCGAGGCGCTGCGCGAGCGCACGCTGAAGATGGGCATCAAGGATCCGAAGAAGGTCTACGGCATCGAGGACATGGTGAAGGGCGACTGCCTGTTCGCCGCCACCGGCGTCACCACCGGCGCGATGCTCACCGGCGTGAAGTTCGGCAAGAATATCATCGAGACCGAGACGGTGGTGATGCGCTCCGTCACCGGCACGGTGCGCTGGATCAGGGCCGAGCACCGCCAGCTCGACAAATTCCATCTCGATTGAGTCCGCACGCCACGCGGATTCGCGCGGCGCGGCGCTGTCCCTTTCGGATAGCGACTCGTGGCACTATCTGACCGTGTCATGACAGCCTTGCCCGCAACCGCCGCGCCATCCGGCCGCGTCTTCCTCGGCGTCGAGCACTCCGTGCTCGGCCGGACCTGGCGTGACCGTCTCGACGAGCGCGGGCAGGGCCGCGCCATGGCGATCGCGCAGCGTCACGCGCTGCCGGAACTGCTGGCGCGGGTGCTGGCCGGGCGCGGCGTCGAGCCGGACGAGGTGCAGTCGTTCCTCGATCCGGCGATCCGGACGCTGCTGCCCGATCCGGATGTGCTCACCGCGATGCCCGCCGCTGCCGCACGTATTGCTGATGCGGTGACGGCCGGCGAGAAGATCGCGATCTTCGGCGATTACGATGTTGACGGTGCATCGAGCGCCGCTTTGCTGACGCGCTATCTGCGGCTGTGCGGGCTCGATCCGATCGTCTACATCCCCGACCGCATCTTCGAGGGCTACGGCCCGAACGTCGATGCGATCCGCGGTCTCGCCGAACGCGGCGCGCGCCTGCTGATCACCGTCGACTGCGGCACCACCAGTCTCGAACCGCTCGCCGAGGCGAAACGCCTCGGCATGGATTGCGTGGTGATCGATCACCATCAGGCCGATGTCGAACTGCCGCCGGCGGTCGCCATCGTCAACCCGAACCGCGCCGACGATCTCTCGCATCTCGGCCATCTCGCGGCGGTCGGTCTCGTGTTCGTCACGCTGGTCGCGGTCGCGCGCGAACTGCGCCGCCGCGGCTTCTTCGAGACGCACCGCGAGCCGGACTTGCTCTCGATGCTGCATCTCGTCGCGCTCGGCACCGTCGCCGACGTGGTGCCGCTGACCGGACTGAACCGCGCTTTCGTCAACAAGGGCCTGATCGCGCTGCGCCGGCGCGAGCATCCGGGTTTGACCGCATTGCTCGATGTGGCGCGGCTTTCGGGCCCGCCGGAAGCGTGGCATCTCGGCTTCGCGCTCGGGCCGCGCATCAATGCCGGCGGGCGGATCGGCCGTGCCGATCTCGGGGCGTCGCTGCTGCTGGAGGACGACGGCATCGAGGCCGCGCGCATGGCGACCGAACTCGACCGCCTCAACAGCGAACGGCAGATGATCGAACAGGCGACCTTGGAACAGGCGACCGCCGAAGCGATGGCCTCGCTCGGCATCGAGGAGAAGGGCGCCGTCATCGTCACCGCCGGCGAGGGCTGGCATCCCGGCGTGGTCGGCATCGTCGCCGGGCGCTTGAAGGAAAAATACGGACGGCCGGCGTTCGCCATCGGCTTCGAGCGCGGCGGCATCGGCACCGGCTCGGGCCGCTCGGTGCCGGGCGCCGATCTCGGCCAGGCGGTGCGGCGCGCGGTCGCTGCCGGCATCCTGCACAAGGGCGGCGGTCATGCCATGGCGGCGGGCGTCACCTTGCACCGGGACAACCTGTCGCGTTTCCGCGCCTTCATCGAGGAGGCTCTGGCGAGCGCGGTCGAGAGCGCGCGGCGGAACGACGCCTTGCTGATCGACGGCGCGGTGTCGGCCGGCGCCGCCACCGTCGATCTCGCGACATTGCTCAACCGCGCCGGCCCGTTCGGCAGCGGCAATCCGGAGCCGGTGCTGGCGTTTCCCTCGCACACCGTCGCGTTCGCGGATGTGGTCGGCGAGAAGCATGTGCGGGTGCGGCTGCGCGCCGGCGACGGCAGCATGGTCAACGGCATCGCCTTCCGCGCGGCGCAGGAGCCGCTCGGCCGCGCGCTGATCGGTAACCGCGGCCACCGCGTGCATGTCGCCGGTGCGCTGTCGATCGATCGCTGGCAGGGCGAGGAGCGCGTGCAACTGCGGCTGATCGATCTCGCCGAGGCGGAAAGCCGCTCGGTGTGAGCGGGTCTTATTTGTCGTCTTTCTTGCCGCAGAACACCTGATAGACCGCGCCGACGATCACGCGCGCTTCCTCGCTGGCGAGGCTGTAATAGATCGTCTTGCCGTCGCGGCGGGTCGAGACCAGTCCTTCGCCGCGCAACCGCGCGAGCTGTTGCGACACGCTCGGCTGGCGCAGCGCCAGCATGTGTTCAAGCTCGCTGACCGACTTCTCGCCCTCGGCGAGAATGCACAGGATCATCAGCCGGCTTTCGTGTGACAGGACTTTGAGAAAATCGGCCGCGCGCTGCGCCTTTTCCATCATCGGCGCGGCGTCATCCTGCGGGGCAGCGAAATGGGTTGCGAGATCGGTCGGCATGGTGCTGCGTGGCTTCGCCGGGCGCAGACTAGACCCCATTAGCCCTTGCGAGGCAATGGTTTTTCCGGTTGCGGGGCGTCGGTGGTGGGCGTTTTGCCCAACGTCCGTTCCACCATCGCGTCGAACAGGCCCCAGAAATGGTCCTCGCCGGGATAGCCGCGGATCCGGCCGAGTTCACGCCCCTGATCGACCAGCACGAACACCGGGGTGATCCGCTCGACCTGCACGAAGGCGAGGTCCGCCGGCAGCTTGCCGTAGATGTCGACCCGGCGCAGCGGCGCGAGCTTTCCCGATGCGGTTTTCGGATAGATCGGCGCGATCTCCCGGTCGAACGCCTCGCACCACGGGCAGGCGGCGCGCTCGAACATGATCAGTTCCGCCGCGCGCGCGGGAACTGCCCACAGCGCAAGGCCGATCAGGACGGCGGACAGGAGCGGGCGGAGCGAGACCATGGCAACCTTTCCGGGCAAAGCCCCGGCAGGCGCTACTTAGGCGGTTCTCAGCCGAAACGGAAGGCGAGCAGGTTGTCGTAGGAGCGCAACTCGATCACGATTCGATGAAACAGATCGCCGTCCCGCGTCTCGATGGATTTGGCGACCAGGTCGAGGCTGGCGGCGATCCCGTCGATCAGCCGGCGGAATTCCGGACTGGTTTTGACCTCCGGCGCGGCCATGCCGTCGCAACGCTGCACGGTGGCGCGATACGCCTGCGCCTTCGCCGCCATGTCGGCGGTCAGGGCAGGCGACCAGGCGAGCGGTTGACGGTCGAGCGCGCCGAGCGCCGCCATCGCGCCGCTGGCGTCGAGCACGCAATCGGCCAGCACCGCGACGCCGCTCTTGCGGCGCAGGTTCGAGAGCGCATCGCGCACGCCGGCGAGCGCCGTCTCGGCGGCTTCAGCGCGGCCGGACGACAGCATCATGTCGGCCGTCACCAATCTGGTGCTGATGTCGGTCAGCGTCGTGGTGAAAAGCTCCGGCGCGAACGCGTCCGGGCGATCCTTGCCGAAGGTGGCGACCACCGTGCCCCAGGCGCCGCGTAGCCGTTCGAGCTCGAGCGTCGCCAGGTCGGTGTTGCCGGTGCGCAGATAGCCGAGCGCCACGCGGTTATGCGCCGCGGCATTCTCGACCGCCTGATTGAAATCCGCGAGCGAGGCCGCGCCGAACACGCCGGCCGGTGCCGCCAGCGTCAGGAGGAGAGCCAGAACCGCCGATCTGATCGCCGTGCGCCGCATGGACCTTCACCAGACTGTGAGTACCGGGGCCGTTCTGATATGAATAGATGCGTTCCGCAAGAGTACGGGATGACAAGAGCACGGACTGGGCAGAGGCGACCATGCTGGATCGGCGAGCATTTCTGACGACGGGGCTGGCGGGCGGAGCCGCGCTGGCCGGCTTGTCTTCGGCCGTTGCCGCCGAGGGGCCGGTCCTGACCGACGACGGGCTCTACAAGGAGCCGTGGTTCCTCGAAAGCTTCCTCGAACTGCCGGACGATCTCGACGGCGCGCGCAAGGCCGGGAAGCGTTTTGCGATCATGTGGGAGCTGCGCGGCTGCCCGTATTGCAAGGAAACGCATTTCGTCAATTTCGCGCAGCCGCGAATTTCCGATTATGTGAAATCGAATTTCGAGATGTTGCAGCTCAACATCATCGGCTCGCGTAAAGTGACGGATTTCGACGGCGAGGAGTTGACCGAGAAAGCGCTCGCGGCGAAGTACGGCGTGCGCTTTACCCCGACGTTCCAGTTCTTCCCGGACACGCTCGACGGTTTGAAAGACAAACCGCCAGTGAAGCGCGAAGTGGCCCGTATCCCCGGTTATTTCCGTCCGGACGATTTCCTCGCCATGTTCCGCTATGTGCGCGAGAAGGCTTACGAGAACAAAAGCTTCATCGATTTCGTGAAGTCGGGTGCGTGAGCACGACGAAATCCGCGTGAAAAGAAAACGGCGGCCGGTGGCCGCCGTTTTGCGTTTTATGTGAGCGCGGTCGCGATCAGCCGCTCTTGAGATAGGCGTAGCCCTTGCTCTGCAACTCGGCGACGGTGGCGACGCCGGACGGGACGAATTTCAGGAACGATGCGTCGCGCGTCTTGCCGAGATCGATCTTGTTGCGCTGATAGGTGATCTTGCAAAGGTAGGCTTCGACGCCGAATTTCGCGAGACCTTCCGCGCGCTTGAACAAGTCCTCGTCGATATTGTCTTTCTCCCACGGCGTGCCGCTGCGGTCGGCCAGGAAGAATTTGAGGCCGGCGCCGTGCACCACCATCACCAGCTTCACGCGCATCGTGTCGAAGTCGTAGACCGACAGATGATTGTTCATGTTGGTGAGCATCTGCGAGAAACGGTTCGGATCGCCGAAATCGCAGTGGTAGAGGCAGGCGATATCGGTGTCCTTCTTCAGTGCCTGCAATTCGAGGCTGGCGGGTGCCGCCGCTGCAAGCCGTGTCGCGCCGATGGCTGTGCCGGAAATGGCGAGGGCGCCAAGCAGGTGTCGCCGGTTGGTGTCCATGATCAGGAAGTCCTTCGTTCAGGGCGCGCCGATCCTACACCCGATCGCGTCGGTTGAGGATGGAACCCGGAAGAAAGTTTTATCAAAGACCGGCGAGCGCCAATGAAAACGTCCGCTCCAGCGGGGCCGGAGCGGACGATGTTTCTTGGTCGCGTTTTTTGGTCGCGTTATCTCGGCCGTATTGTCCGGCCGTCTCCGGCTACTTGTTGACGGGGCTGTCCTTGGCCATCAGCAGCGCCACCAGATCCTTGATCTGATCCATGCTGAGAACCTTGTTGGCGCCGAAACGCGGCATCAGCGAGCAGGGGAAGGAGGCGTGCGAGTCGTAGATCTTCTCGTACGCGGCCTTGATCTCGCTCTCCTTGAAGTCGCGCAGCTTGCCGTAGCCGAGCAGGCTCGGGCCGATGGTGCCGTAGCTGATTTCCGCCTGGCTGAGCTGATGGCAGCCGTAGCAGTTGCCGCCGTTCGGATTGCGCGCCGGATAGTCGGTGAAGCGCAAGCCGTAGCCGGACTGGGCGATGCGTTCGCCCTTCTTCCAGTCGCCCATATAGTTGTTGTCGGCGGGATACTGGATCTTCGCCTTCTCGGCTTTCTCGATCGCCTGGAACTGCGCCTTCGGCGGACTGTTGTGGGTCGCGGCGCAGACCTTCATGGTCTCGTCCGGCGTCAGGCGCGGCTGCCATTCTTCCGGCGGCGCCGGGAAGGCGGGGAGGCCGGCCTTGATCACGGCGTCGACCTTGGCGGCCGAGACGGTGACTTTCTTTTCCGCCTTGGCCTTCTTCTGCTGTTGCGCGAGTGCGGAGCCGGTGCCGAACGCGAGCAGGGCGGCGGCGGCGATGGTGATGATCTTCATGGTCGTCCCCCCTCTCAGCGCTTCAGGCCGGGCGCGGCAATCTCGCCGCCCTCGGCATTCTTGGTCAGATAGGAAATCAGCGCGACGGTGAGTTCGGAACCCATCTCCGGCGCCGGCAACCGCATCTGCCAGTAGCAGTCGACGAGGCGGTGCTGCATCGTCATCACGTTGGTGGTGGAGACGCGATAGGCTGGCCATTCGCCTATCACGGCTTTCGCGCCGGCTGGCGCGGCGAGATGCGCGAGCGGCTGCAGGCGGATGCGCTTGCCGGCCTCGGCGTGGCAGGTGGTGCAGGCGAAGTCGAACGGACCGGAGCGCCGGTTGAACAGCGCCTCGCCGAGCGCGACCATTTCCTTTTCCTGCGGTTTGTCGAGCTTGGCCGAGAATTTCATGCCGCTCGACTTGTTCGCGACCCAGGTGGCGATGGCGCCGGTGTCCTTCACCGGCTGTCCGCCGCCCGGATGCGGGTTCTTGATCAGATCGGCGTGCTGGAAGCCCTGGATTTTCTCCTGGCACCAGAGCAGGCGGGTTTCGAGATCCATCACCTTGCCGGCGTCGGCGAAATAACGCGGCAGCTCCGCGAAGGCGCCATCCACCTTGCCGGGGCCTTTGCCGAGATCGCAGGTCTCGAGCGACACCTTGTTCGGGCCGCGCGGCGTTTTCCACAACGCTTCGCCGCGGTCGGCGTCAAGAAGACCCGGATTGCTCCACGGGTCTTCCTTCATCATCTGCCGGTATTTCTCGATGGCTTTTTCGGTGTCGCTGTCCTGCGCCACCGCAAGAGCGGGGCATGCCAAAGCGAGGCAGGCCGCCAGCACGGCTGTTCTCATTTTCACCGGTCATCCTCCATGGATTTTCTTTTCGTGAGCTTGTCCGGACTGCGTTCGCACACGCAACATTTCCTGCCTAAGCTCTTGTCGTTGCTGATGAACAATACATACATTGTTTTGAATGAAAAGAGCCGTTATGGTCCCGCACGAAATTGAATGTCGCGCGATGCGTGAGCAAGCAACGGCGCAAGCCAGCAACGGCGCAAGCCATGGGCAGGAGACCTGAAATGACGTTGATGATCAACCGCCGGCAAGCGCTCGCGGTCGGTGCGGGGGCGGTGGTGCTGGCGGGTGGGTTCTCCGTACCGGCTTTCGCCAAGAACGATTCGGCGGAGCTGATCGAGAAGTTCACCGGCGGCAAGAAGCCGGCGGACGGCAAGATCAAGCTCGATCTTCCCGAGATCGCCGAGAACGGCAACACCGTGCCGATGACTGTATCGGTCGATAGCCCGATGACCGAGCAGTCCTATGTGCAGGAAGTGCTGGTCGTCACCGATGAAAATCCGCGCGCCGGCGTCGCGACGTTCCACTTCACGCCGCAAAGCGGCGTCGCCGAAGCGAACGTCCGCATCCGTCTGGCGCAGACGCAGAACGTCATCGCCATCGCGAAAATGAACGACGGCTCGCTGTTCACCACCAGCAAGCAGGTCAAGGTCACCATCGGCGGCTGCGGCGGCTGACGCGCGGCGCAAACGGATAAAGGAACAGGACAATGGCAGCACCCCGCATCAAGCTCGACAAGAAAGAAGCCAAGAAGGGCGACATCGTCGAGGTGAAGGCGCTCGTCGCTCACGTCATGGAATCGGGTCAGCGCAAGAACGCCAAGGGCGAGATCATCCCGCGCAAGATCCTCAACAAGTTCACCTGCACGGTGGCAGGCAAGGAAGTGTTCTCGGCCGATTTCGAGCCGGCGATCGCCGCCAATCCGTATATCCAGTTCAAGTTCCGCGCGACCGAATCCGGTCCGGTGGTGCTGACCTGGGTGGACGACGACGGCTCCAAGATCGTCGGTGAAGACAAGATCACCGTCAGCTAACGCCAACACGGCGCGCCGCTCGCGCGCCGTTTTCTTTTGATAGGTGCGGAATGTTTTCGAGGCGCGATCTGCTTCAGCTCGCGGCGGCGACGGCTGCCGTTTTGCCATTCTCCGGCGCGCGCGGTTTCGCGCAGCAGCGGCTGACGCAGGCCGATCTTCTGAAATTCGAGCCGGTCGGCAACGTGACGCTGCTGCACATCACCGACATCCACGGCCAGTTGACGCCGCTCTATTTCCGCGAGCCGTCGCTCAATCTCGGCGTCGGCGACGCCAAGGGCCAGCCGCCGCACATCACCGGCAAGACGTTCCTGCAACGCTACGGCATTCCGGAAAAATCGGCGGACGCCTATGCGCTGGCCTTCGAGGACTTCGAGGCGCTGGCGAAGACCTATGGCCGCATCGGCGGTCTCGACCGTGCCGCGACGGTCATCAAGTCGGTGCGGGCGGAGCGTGGCGGCGACCGCGTGCTGCTGCTCGATGGCGGCGACACCTGGCAGGGTTCGCTCGGCGCGTTGCAGACCAAGGGCCAGGACATGGCCGACTGCATGAAGCTCCTGAAGCCCGACGCGATGACCGGCCACTGGGAATTCACCTATGGCGAAGACCGGGTGAAGGAGCTGATCAAGTCGCAGGACTTCGCGTTCCTCGCACTCAATGTCCGCGACAACGACTGGCAGGAGCCGGTGTTCGAGCCGTACAAGATGTTCGAGCGCGGTGGCGTGAAGATCGCCGTGCTCGGCCAGGCGTTCCCGTATACGCCGGTCGCCAATCCGCGCTGGATGGTGCCGAACTGGTCGTTCGGCATTCGCGAGGACGACGTGCGCGCCAATGTCGAGAAGGTGCGCAAGGAAGGCGCGCAGCTCGTCGTGCTGCTCTCGCACAACGGTTTCGATGTCGACCGCAAGCTCGCCGCGCGCGTTCCCGGCATCGACGTGATCCTGACGGGCCATACCCACGACGCGCTGCCGGAGGCGGTGAAGGTCGGCAACACGCTGCTGATCGCATCCGGCTGCCACGGCAAGTTCGTGTCGCGGCTCGATCTCGACGTGCAGGGCGGCGCGGTCAAGGGCTTCCGCTACAAGCTGATCCCGCTGTTCGCCGACGTGATCGCGCCGGACGCCGAGATGGCCGCTGCCGTCGAAAAGGCGCGCGCGCCGTTCGCCGCCGAACTCAAGCGCGAGGTCGGCCGCACCGACTCGCTCCTTTACCGGCGCGGCAACTTCGCCGGCACCTTCGACGATCTCATTTGCGCGGCGCTGCTGCAGGAGCGCGATGCCGAGATCGCGCTGTCGCCGGGCTTCCGCTGGGGCACCAGCGTGCTGCCGGGGCAGGCGATCACCATGGAGGACATCCACAACGCCACCGCGATCACCTATCCGGCGGTGTACCGCATGACCATGAGCGGCGAGCGGCTCAAGGAAGTGCTGGAGGACGTCGCCGACAACCTGTTCAACCCGGACCCGTACTATCAGCAGGGCGGCGACATGGTGCGCTGCGGCGGGCTCGGCTACACGATCGATATCGGCAAGCCGGCCGGGCAGCGCATCTCGGACATGACGACGCTGAAGACCGGGCAGGCGATCGATCCGAAGCGCGATTACACCGTGGCCGGCTGGGCCAGCGTCAATGAGGGAACCGAAGGCCCGCCGGTGTGGGATCTGGTCGAGCGCTACGTGGCGAAGCAAAAGACCGTCCGCATCCAGCCGGGCGACTCCGTGAAAATCCGCGGTGCGTAGCGCGGATTCGCTCTTACATTCAAAAGTGTCTATGTGATAGGACTACCCGGAGAAACTTTTACTCCGGGAAACGTCATGAGTGACACGAACGTCCCAGCAAGTCCGTCGCGGCGTCGGTTTCTTGCTACGGCGTCCGGCCTCGTCGCCGCCGGCGTCGCGTCGCCGGTGATCGCGCAAGACGCGAAAATCGACGCCAAGGCGTTGCCGCCCAATGTGGCGGACTGGAGCAAGGCGCTGGGCGAGGGCGTGGTCGCGCATCCCTACGGCTCGCCGTCGAAATTCGAGAAGCATGTGATCCGGCGCGATGTCGAGTGGCTCACCGCGAGCCGCGAGTCATCGGTAAGCTTCACGCCGCTGCATGAACTCGACGGTATCATCACGCCGAACGGTCTGTGCTTCGAGCGGCATCACTCCGGCGTCGCCGAGGTTGCCCCGCAGGATTACCGGCTGATGATCCACGGCCTGGTCGAGCGGCCGATGATCTTCACGCTCGACGATCTCAAGCGCTTCCCGCGCGTCAACCGCATTTACTTCCTCGAATGCGCCGCCAATTCCGGCATGGAGTGGCGCGGCGCGCAGCTCAACGGCTGCCAGTACACCCACGGCATGGTCCATTGCGTGGAATATACCGGCGTGCCGCTGAAGGTGCTGCTGGCGGAATCCGGGATCAAGCCGAGCGCGAAGTGGGTGCTCGCCGAAGGCGCCGACGCCGCGGCGATGACGCGCTCGATCCCGCTGTCGAAAATCCTCGACGACTGCCTCGTCGCCTACCGCATGAACGGCGAGATGCTGCGTCCCGAGAATGGCTATCCCGCGCGGCTCGTCGTGCCTGGCTGGGAAGGCAATATGTGGGTGAAGTGGCTGCGCCGATTGAAGCTCGGCGACGAGCCGTGGGAGACGCGCGAGGAGACGTCGAAATACACTGATCTCCTCGCCGACGGCAAAGCGCGCAAGCACACCTTCGTCATGGACGCGAAGTCGATCATCACCTCGCCGTCGCCGCAGGCGCCGATCAAGGGCAAGGGCTTCACGGTGATCTCCGGTCTCGCATGGTCGGGTCGCGGCAAGGTCAAGCGCGTCGACGTCTCGGTCGACGGCGGGCGCAACTGGCGCGAGGCGACGATCGATGGCCTCGTGCTCGACAAGGCGTGCGTGCGGTTTTACGCGCAGACGCAGTGGAACGGCGAGCCGTGGCTGTTGCAGTCGCGCGTCATCGACGAGACCGGCTATGTGCAGCCGAGCAAGGACGAGCTGCGCAAGATCCGCGGCGTCAACTCCATCTACCATAACAACGGCATCCAGACTTATGCGGTGAAGCCGGACGGCGAGGTCGAGAATGTCGAAGTGTCGTAACATCGCATTCGCTGCCGCCGCTGCGCTGCTGCTCGGTCTCGCAGGCGCGTCGGCGCAGACAGCGAAGCCGGCGGCGAAAGCCGAGGCTGCGAAGCCGGACGCGCGCTTGCACATCGGCCAGCCGGCGACAGCGCAGCAGATCGCCGGATGGGACATCGACATCCGCCCCGACGGGCAGGGCGCGCCGCCCGGCCAGGGCTCGGTGAAGCAGGGCGAAGAAATCTACATGGCCAAATGCGCGGCCTGTCACGGCGAGTTCGGCGAGAGCGCCGGCCGCTGGCCGCAGCTCTCCGGCGGCGCCGGCTCGATCGCGTCGCCCGATCCGGTGAAGACGGTCGGTTCCTATTTCGGCAGCGCCTCGACCGTGCTCGATTATGTCCGCCGCGCCATGCCGTTCGGCGACGCGCAGTCGCTGACCAATGACGAGCTTTACGCGGTGGTCGCTTACGTCCTCAACCTCAACGATGTGGTCGACGACAAATTCGTGTTGTCGAAGGACACGCTCGCCAAGGTGAAGATGCCCAATGCCGGAGGCTTCTTCGAGGACGACCGCGAGACCGCGGAAAAGAGCTTCTGGAATCCGAAGCCCTGCATGAGCAACTGCAAGCCGGAGGCGAAGATCACCGGCCGTGCGCGGGTGATCGACGTGACGCCCGAGGACAAGTCCGCCGGCAAGGTGGAATAGAACCTGCCGCACCATGCTTCCGGCGCAGAGGCCGTCTGCGCCGGGCCGTTTTGCCAGCGCTCCACCTTTCCCCTAAGAACGATGCCAATAATCGGGGGAAAACAATGTCGAAGCTGAAACTCTCCGTCGCCGTCGGACCCTATGACCGCACCCGCGCGCTGATCGACGGGACGGTGCAGATCGACGGCGTCGATCCCGTCTGCATGACGCTGTCGCCGGAAGAGATTTTCTTCCGCGCCTTCCGCAACGCCGAGTTCGACATCTGCGAACTGTCGCTGTCGAGTTCGACGGTGAAGACCGCGATGGGCAATTTCCCCTATGTCGGCGTGCCGGCGTTCGTCTCGCGCGCGTTCCGCCACACCTCGCTCTATGTGCGCACCGACCGGATCAAGAAGCCGCAGGACCTGAAGGGCAAGAAGATCGGCCTGCCGGAATATCAGCTCACCGCCAATGTCTGGGCGCGCGCGCTGCTGCAGGACGATTTCGGCGTGAAGCCGTCGGACGTCACCTGGGTGCGCGGCGGCATCGAGGACGCGGACCGGCCGGAGAAGATCGCGCTGAAATTGCCGCCGGAGATCAAGCTCGAGGCCGCGCCAGAGGGCAAAAGCATTTCGCGGCTGCTCGCCGAAGGCGCGATCGACGGCTTCATGGCGCCGCGTCCGCCCTCGCTGCCGGCGGGCACGCCGAACGTCGGCTGGCTGTTTCCCGATCCGGTCGCGGCGGCGAAGGATTACTTCAAGCGCACCGGCATCTTTCCGATCATGCACATCGTCGGCGTGCGGCGTGAGCTTGCCGAGCAGCATCCGTGGCTGCCCGGCGCGGTGCTCAAGGCATTCGAGCAGGCGAAGGCGAGGGCGCTGGAATCGTTGAGCGATACCTCGGCGACCAAGGTGACGCTGCCGTTCGTCGAGGAGCGGCTCACCGAGGCGCGGCAGACCATGGGCGAGGATTTCTGGTCCTATGGTGTCGCGCCGAACCGCAAGACGCTGGAGACCTTCTTCCAGCATCATCACAGCCAGGGCCTGTCGCCGCGCGTGGTGAAGCCCGAGGAGCTGTTTCATCCCTCGACGCTGGAGTCGTTCAAGCTCTAAGGGGCGCAGGAGACGGGGCGCGTTCTCACGCCGCCTCATCCTGAGGAGCCGCGCGGAGCGCGGCGTCATCGCAAGTCGGCCTTGGCCGACTTGCGCATCCAAGAATCCCATCTCGGGTAAACCCGAGATGGGTGGACGAGGCGGCCCCAGTCCCGCAGCCGCC
>JAHBZF010000005.1 GCA_019635575.1 Pseudolabrys sp.
GAAGGTCTGCCCGGCGAACGCCTTGCCGTGGAGGCTGCCGTCCGGATTGCGGTCGAAGAAGCAGCCCCACTCCGATTCCAACTCACGAATGCGACGCTGCGCCGTGGTGACGAGGGTCCAGGCGAGGTCCTGGTCGTTCAACCACTTGCCGCCCTCGATCGTGTCCATGAAATGGCGCTCGATCGAATCGCCCTTGTGCAGCGAGACGTTGTAGCCGCCCTGCACCATGCGGGTGCAGCCGCATTTGCCGAGCAGGCCCTTGGTGGCGACGGTGATGTCGAGCTTCGGGTCGGCGGCGTGCGCATGCAGCGCTGCGAACAGGCCGGCGCCGCCGCTGCCGAGAATGAGAATGTCCGTTCGCAGGCGTTCGATCGGCATGACTAGAACACCCGCACGAGGAAATAGACCGCGACCAGCGCGGCGACGACGATGAGGCCGAGCGCGCGCACCGCCTGTCCGCCGCGCCACGACATGTTTTCCAGCGCGAGGAGCCGCAGCCCGCCGAGCATGTGCACGGCGAGGAGGCCGACCAGCATGCTCTCGGAGAATTTCACCAAGGGCTGGTCGGTCCAGCGCAGGAAAGTGTCGAGCTGCGCCTCGCCGCGAATGGCAAGCCCAAGCACCAGAAAATGAAACGGCAGGAAGATCGCGAGCCCGAGCCCGGACAGGCGATGGATCATCGCCGCGATCCACAAGGGCCGCGTGCGGTTGGCGAGCATGCTCATGGCAGCACCACGGCGACGACGGCGCGGAGCCCAAGCCCGGCGAGCGCAAGGCCGAACAGGATCGCGAACCCGTCGATGGCGCGGCGCGGCAGCGGCGTCCATTCAATCAGAATGGTTCGCACGCCGATGGCCGCGTGGACCGACACCGCAGCGACGAACACGCCATAGAACAGTCCCCACGAAATGCTGCCGCGTGTGCGCGCCAGAATCTGCGCGGCGGAAAGCCCGCTACCCATGGCGTAGAAGATGACGACGAGATGGACGACGACGAGCGGCGCCATCAGCGCCGCGGTGGCCCGTTGCCAGGCATAGAGTGCGACGTTCATGGCTTCATCTCGCCCTTGAGATACGCGGCGAGGCTCTTGCGCTTCAACCCGGCGATGGAGCGCGTCGGGTTGAGCCCCACCGGGCAGAACTCCTGGCACGATTGATGCGAATGGCAGGAGTGGCAGCCGCTGCCTTCGGATACCGCGATCAGCCGCTCGCGGTTGCCGGCGTCGCGCACGTCGTTGACTAGCGTCCAGGCACGGTTGAGCTGCGCCGGGCCGAGATAGTCCTTGTCCCACTTCACCGTGTCGCAAGAGGCGTAGCAGACGCCGCAATTGATGCACTCGATGGCGGCATCGGCTTCGCGGCGCTGCGGCGTCGCCGGATCGATCGGCTCGACCGGATCGTTGCGCGTCTTCGACGGCGCGAAGCGGCCCTTGGCGCGCTGCCACTTGCCGAAGAACTCGCGCATGTCGGCGGCGAGATCCTTGATCACCGGCATGTTCTCGAGCGGCGCGACGGTGAGCTTGCCGCCCTCGGCGACCTTCGACACATGCGTGCGGCAGGTCCAGCGCGCGCGGCCGTTCACCTGCATCGCGCAGGAGCCGCACATGCCCACGCGGCAGGCGAAGCGGTAGGATAGCGTTGCGTCGAGATGCCGTTGCACATAAGTGACGACGTCGAGCACCGTCTGACTCTCGCGCGCCGGTACGGCATAATCGACATAGCGGCCGTCGCTGCCGCCGCGCCACAACGAGACCTGTAAAGTGTCAGCCATTCCTCATCTCACAGTCACCGGCACGCGCTGCGCCGCATTGTTGCCCATACCGGCATTGTCCCAGGGCGGGTCGAACGGCTGGGTATTGCCGTTCGCGTCGGTCGCCCGGCAGGTCAGAATGTGCTCGCCCGGCGTCGCGGTCCAGCGATAACGCCAGCCGCGCCACGCATATAACCCCTGCGGCGGATCGAGCGTCGCCGGGTTCCAGACGCCATCGACGCCGACCTCGACCAACGCAATCGGCACGCCGCCGCCGGACCAGGCACGGCCGGTCAGTTCGTGTACGCCGGCCTCGACGATGCGGTGGCGCGTGTACCAGTCGGGCATGCCCGGCGGCGTCATCAGCGATTTCACGCGCAGATGCGTCACCGGCGTGCCGACGTCGCCCTTCTTCTGCCGGTAGATGTAATTGCCGATCTGCTGATAGCCGTCGAACGGCTTGTCCAAAACCTCGATACGGTCGAGCCATTTGACGCTCGCCATGCCGAACCAGCCGGGCACGATCAGCCGCAGCGGAAAGCCGTGCTGTGGCAGCAGCGGCGCGCCATTCATGGCCCAGACCAGGAGTACATCGTCCTGCATCGCCAGCGCCGGCGTCAGGCTGCGGCCGAAATCGTGCTCGCGGCCCGCATCGATGCCGCGGTCGCGGCCGAGAAACGCCACGTCGCGCGCCGCGTCGGTGAGGCCGGCGCGCTCCAGCACATGTCGCAGCGGCGTGCCGGTCCACTCCGCGGTGCCGACCGCGCCGTATTCCCACGGCTGCGTCTGCCAGCGCGGATTGACGTTGGCGCGGCCGTTGCCGGCGCACTCCAGCGTCACCCGGAGTGTGCGCTGCGGCATTTCACGCAGCGCAGCAATCGTCAGGTCGAGCGGTCGCCGCACGCAGCCGGTCACCGACAGCCGCCACGCGGCTTCGTCGGCGACGAACGGCACGTCGAAATGGATCAGCAGGAAATGCAGGCCCGCGGGCGTGACATCGTAGCGCAGCGCCTCCAGCGGCAGGCCCGAATTGCGGTTCGCCAGCCCCACTTCCTCGCGCGCGAAATCGCCCGCCGTGTGCACGCGCGGGGCGCTGGCCGCGCGAGAAGAGGAAACCGAGGTCATCGCTGCGATCCGCAAAATCGGATCAGACCCTAGCAAGCTTGGCTGTTGCTGCAAGCCGCGTTTTCGGTGTCAACTCGCATCCCCGCCATTCTCCTTTCACCACACATCGTCAGGCAGGCGCGAATGCCGTATTCCGACTATCGTCCCGATCTCATGGGTTCTGCGACGCTGGAGCCGTCCGGCCGGATCGAAGCCGGCTCGATGCAGAGCTTCACGCTGACCTACACTGCCGGGCGGTTCGGCCTCGACGACACCGGCTCGCTGAAGATCGGCTTCCGCTTCGCGACGGATTTCGGACCCGTGCAGTTCACCGATCCGAAGGCCGCGGGCTACACCACGGTGGAGGCGTCGAACGGCGCGACGCTCGACGTCAAATGGGAGTTCAAGCGCAACATCCGGCCATGGAGCCGCTCGCTCTATATCGGCGTGGTCAAGGAATTCCTCGCGCCCGGCGACACCATTACCATCCGCTTCGGCGACCGCCGTCAGGGTTCGCCCGGCATCCGCGTGCAGACCTATTGCGAATCCGAGTTTGAATTTCGCGTGCTTACCGACGCCATCGCCACCTATGACTATGTGGCGCTGCCGGTGAGCCCGCAGATCAACATCGTGCCGGGGCCGGGCGTGCGCTGGACCGCGCTGCTGCCGAGCGCGGTACGCGCCGGCACGCCGTTTTCGCTGGCTTTGAAGATCGACGACAAATGGGGCAACCCGTCCGATCAGGTAGAGCGCACCGTGCATCTCGCCGCCGAGGGCGCGATCGAAGGCTTACCGGAGACGGTGACGATCAGGCGCGGCGAGTTCGGCGCGGTGGTGAAAGATTTGCGCGTCGCCGCGCCCGGCGTGGTGGGCATCAGCGTGCGCGACGACAACGGCGTGGAAATCTGCCGTGCCAATCCGCTCGCGGTGCTTGCCGCCGATGCGCCGCTCGTGCATTTCTGGGGCGACACCCACGGGCAATCGAACGAAACGCTCGGTACCAATTCGGCGCGCGATTATTTCGCGTTCGGCCGCGATAAGGCGCATCTCGACGTGATGGGCCATCAGGGCAACGACTTCCAGATCACCGGCGCGTTCTGGCGCGAACTGAACGTGCTGACGAAGGAGTTCGACCAGTCGGGCCGCTTCGTCTGCATTCCCGGCTACGAATGGTCGGCCAACACCGCGGTCGGCGGCGACCGCAACGTGCATTACCGGCACGAGGGCGAGAAAATCCATCGCTCCTCGCATGCGCAGATCGCCGACGCCATCGACATCGTCGACGAGAACAGCGACGCGCACACCGCGCACGAACTGTTCGAGAAACTGAAGGGCAAGGATTGCGTCGTGCTCGCCCATGTGGGCGGCCGCTATGCCGACGTGAAATTCGCCCATGACGGAACGCTGGAAACGGCGGTGGAGGTGCATTCGGCGTGGGGCACGTTCGAATGGATTCTGCACGACGCGTTCGAGAAGAACTATCGCGTCGGCGTCATGGGCAATTCCGACGGTCATAAAGGCCGTCCCGGCGCGTGCTATCCGGGCGCCTCGTTCTTCGGCAGCATGGGCGGGCTGACCTGCTTTCTCGCCGACAAGCTCGACCGCGACGGCATCTTCGACGCGATGCGTCGGCGGCATCACTACGGCACCACCGGCAACCGTGCCCTCGCCGATGTCTCGGTGGTGCTTGGGAGCGACGGTGCGGTGTTCGACCGCGATCCGGCGTTGCAGAAAACCAGATCGCAGACCACGCGCCGTCTCATCATGGGCGATATCGCCCATGTGACGGACGATACGGTGGAGTGGCACATCGACGTCGCCGGCTCGGCGCCGATCGAGCGGCTCGACCTTTATGACGGCCTCGAGACGCTGGAAACGATCCGGCCCTATGAGGCGAAGCAGCTCGGTCGCCGCGTGCGGTTCGTCTACGAGGGCGCGGAATATCGCGGCCGCGCGCGCACGACCGTCTGGGACGGTTCGATCGAGATCGCTGGCAACCGCATCCTGCGCGCTGCCGTCATCAACAACTGGAATCTCGACCGCGGCATTCAGGAGCAGACCGATAGCGCGGTGCGCTTCAAGGCGGTCACGACCGGAAACTACGGCGCCATCGACCTGTGGCTGGCGGAGGAGGGCGGCACGCTGCGCTTCAAGACCGCGCCGGTGTCGGGCGAGGTGGAGATCAAATCGCTCGGCGTCGAGCCGCGCGTGTTCAAGGCCGGCGGTCTCGACCGCGCGGTGAGTGTGCAACGCCTGCCGGAAACCATGACTACGTCGCGGCTGACGCTCAAGCGGCCGATCAAGCTGCGGCGCGAGGGCGACACGCGGCTTTACATCCGTATGCAGCAGGAAGACGGCCACCGGCTATGGACCAGCCCGGTCTATCTGTTCCGCGACTAGCGCATCAGCTCCGATAGCTTGGGTCGATCCGGTCGAGATGCCGCAGCATTGCCGGCCACTCGACCTCGCCGAACGGCGCGCCGTCGCTGTCGAAACCCTGCTCTGCGGTCTTGAGGCTGACGCTTTCGGGTACGGCATTGAGACGACGGCCGGTGGCCATCGCCATGAGCTGGACCTGACACGCCTTCTCCAGATGATGCAGGATGCTGAACGCCAGTGGGATCGAGCGCGCCGCGACCAGCAGGCCGTGGTTGCGCAGGATCATCGCTGGATACGAACCCAGATCGCGCACCAGCCGCGCGCGTTCGTCGAGATCGAGGGCGAGCCCCTCGTAATCGTGATAGCCGAGCCGTTGATAGAACAGTTGCGCGTGCTGCGACAGCGGCAGCAGTCCTTCCTCCAGCATCGAGACGGCGACGCCGGCGGTCGAATGGGTGTGGATCACGCAGCGCGCATCGTCGCGCCCGCCATGCACCGCGCTGTGAATGACGAACCCCGCCTTGTGTATGCGCGCATTGCTGCCATCGACCACGTTTCCATCGAGGTCGATCCGCACCAGATTCGAGGCCGTCACCTCGTCGAACGCCATGCCGAAAGCGTTGAGCAGGAAATGCTCCTGCGGCCCCGGCACGCGCGCGGAGATGTGGGTGAATACCAGATCGGTCCAGCCGAACAGCGCCACCAGGCGATAGCAGGCGGCGAGCTGCACCCGCGTCTCCCATTCCTCCGCGGAAAATGGCGAGGCGGCTTGCGCAGCGGTTTGGGTTTTGGCGGTCATGCTGGTAACCACGGCATTGGCTCCTGATCGGTGTTCAGTTCATCTGGATATTGGCGGCGCGGATCACGTCGCCCCATTTCTTCGTTTCGCTCGCCATGTAGCGTTTCATTTCGTCGGGGCTGCTTTGCAGCGGATCGATGCCGGCATCCATCAGCTTCTGTTTCACCTCGGCCGAGCCGATGATCTGCACGTAAAGGTCGTGCAGGCGCGTGACGATCTCTGCCGGCGTCTTGGTGGGCAGCACGAAGCCCTGCCAGGCCCAGGCTTCAAAGCCGGGATAGGTCGCGGCGATGGTCGGCACGCCGGGCAGGCCGGCAAACGGTGTCGGCGAGGCGACGCCGAGCGCCTTGATCTTTGGATTCGAGAGCTGCGCGCGCGCCGTCGCGTAATCGACGAACATCATGCCAACCTCGCCGCCGAGCAGGCCCTGCACCGCCGGCGCCGCGCCGCGATAGGGCACGTGGGTGAGCTTGATCTTGGCGACCTGGCTGAACAATTCCGCCGCGAGATGGAACGGGCTGCCGATGCCGGAACTGGCATAGTCGATCATCCCCGGCTTGGAATTCGCCTCATGCGCAAGCTCGGCGACCGAGTTGGCCTTGACCAGATCGGCGTTGACCAGCAGTACGATGGCGAAGCGTCCGGTGAGTGAGATCGGCGCGAAATCCGCCTGCGGATCGTAGGGAAGTTTTTTGTAGAGCGAGACATTGGCGGCGAAGGTCGCGGTGTCGCCGAGCAGGAAGGTGTAGCCGTCGGCGGCGGCCTTGGCGACCATGTCGGCGCCGACGATGGTGGCGGCCCCGGGCTTGTTCTCGATGATGACCGGCTGGCCGAGCTTGTCGGCCATCAACGGCCCGACGACGCGGGCAAAGAAATCCGTGCCGCCGCCGGCCGGATAGGGAACGATCAGCCGGATCGGCCGGGTCGGATAGGTCGGCTGAGCCCATCCCGTGCGCGTCGCGAAGGCCGATGCCGCAACGGCGCTGGAGGCCAGGAACGATCGCCGTGAGATCATGGTCGTATTCCCCCGTTTGTGCGCCATGCGGATAAGCCGGCGCTTGCGCGCACCGTGCGGGGCGGCGGGGGAAATGAGAATTGCAAATGCCGGAACGTTTAATAACATTCCCGATATCAATCGGAATCTAGGGCTGATGGACTTCCAAACCCACCTCACGATCCGGCAGTTGCGGCTGCTGAAAGTGCTCGGCAAGGAGCTCAATCTGCGCCGCGCGGCGGAGGTGTTGAACTCCTCGCAGCCCGCGGTGTCGCGCAGCCTGATGGAGATTGAGGCGGCGCTCGGCGCTCGGCTGTTCGAGCGCAGCACGCGCAAGGTGACAGTGACGCCGGTCGGGCGCAATCTGATTTGGCACGCCGAGCGGATTCTCGGCGATCTCGAACAGGCGCAGAGCGATTTTCAGGCGCTGTCGCGCGGGGCTGCTGGCGGACTCGATGTCGGCGTGCTGCGCGGTTTCTCGCCGGCCGTCCTCGCCGATGCCGTGACCCTGATGAATACGCGCATGCCGCGGATCGACATCCGGTTTCGCGAAGGCTTCGTCGAGGATCACGTCGACAATCTCGAACACGGCCGCGTCGATCTGGTGTTGAGCCATCTCGAACTGCCATCGTTGTCGAAGCAGATCGTGGTCGATCCGCTGTATGAGGATTCGATCGGCCTGTTGACCTCGCGCAAGCATCCGCTGGCGCGGCGCAAGCGCGTCGAATGGCGCGAGATCGCCGATTACCCGTGGGTGGCCCCGCCGGTCGGCACCACGGTGCGGCTTGCGCTCGAGCGCATGCCGCTGAACCTGTCGCTGAAGAAGGAGCGGCGGCCGATGATCGAGGTGACGGCGCCGCATTTCGCGGTGGCGGTGATCCGCCGCAATCACGATGCGATCGCGGCGATGCCTATGCAGCTTGCCCGCTGGTTCGATGCCGAGCTCGGCGCCGCGCAATGCCTGAGGATGGAGAGCAGCCTGCTGACCTGGCCGCTTTATTCGGCGCGGCTGCGCACGCGGCAGATTTCCGACGCGGCGCGGCTGTTCGTCGATTGTCTCAAGACGGTGGCCGGGGCGCAGGCGGCGGCGCGTTCCGCCACCGCCTGATGTTGCTCAATCCCGATGGGGGATCGTCACACGGCCTTGCCTAATTGGCCGACGCGCCGGACGCCTTGATGATCGGCGTGATGCGCGCGATCTCGCTGTCGACCAGTTTCTGCAGGCCAGCGGGGCCGCGGTCCGCGCCCTGCGGCGCGGTGCTGCCCAGCTCGTTGTAGCGTTTCTTCACCGACGGATCGTCCAGCGCCTTGTTCAGCGCCATCACCAGCTTGTCGATGATCGGCTTCGGCGTGCCTTTCGGCGCCACCATCGCGTTCCAGGCGTTGAACAGGAAGTCGACGCCGGCTTCCTTGGTGGTCGGCACGTCCGGCAGGCTCTCCAGCCGCGCCGGCGCGGCGACCGCATAAGCCTTCACGGTGCCGGCCTTGATCTGCGGGATCACGTTGAGCGACTGGTCGACAATGTAGTCGATCTGCCCGGCGACGATGTCGGCGAGCGCCGGACCGGTGCCGCGATAGGGCACCAGCGTCGGCTTGAGGCCGAACTGCGCGTTGAACACAAGTCCCGCCACATGCGAGATCGAGCCGACGCCGGCATGGCCGTAGCTGACCTTGGAGTCGTTTTTCTTGATGTACTCGATCAGTTCCTTGAGATTCTTCGCTGGATTGCCCTTCTTGGAGACGACGGTCTGCGGCGTGTAGTTGCAGATGCCGACCTGCTCGAAGCCCTTGGCCGGATCATATTTGAGGTTCGGATAGAGTGACGGCGCGGCCGTCTGGGTTCCCATATTGCCGACGGCGATGGTGTAGCCGTCCGGGGTGGCCTGGGCCGCGCGGGTCATGCCGATGGTGCCGCCGGCGCCGCCGACATTCTCGATCACGAAGGTGGTATTGAGCGTCCGGCCCATATGCTCGCCGAGCAGGCGTGCCACCACGTCGGTCGGGCCGCCGGCCGCGAACGGCACGATCACCGTAATCGGCTTGGTCGGGTAATCGGATTGGGCATAGGCAGGTCCGGCCAGAACGGCCGTAACGGCGATCGCAACAGGCGCAAGCACGCGAGCAATTCTGGACGCATCGATCGAGAGCATTCTCGTCTCCTCCCCACGGAATTGTTTTTATGGCTTGGTGTCTTCGTTTGGTGCTTTGGTCTCTTGGTGTCTTTGCCTTGGCGTCATCTCTTGCCGTTATGATGGAGAAGCAAGGCGGACCACGCAAGCCTTCCCGTCGCGACCCGTGGATGTGCTGCAGCGCGGTGCGGCGAGAGAAGGGCCGTTCTTGATTTCGGGGTATTTCTGGTGAAACGTGCCGCCCGCGTGCGGACCGCGCGACGTGGCCCGGCGAATCACATGACAGGATGAGTGGAGCGGCCCGGATGGCGCAGACGGTGGTGATCGCGGGTGCGGGACATGGCGGCGTGCAGACGGCGGCTTCGCTGCGCCACAACGGGTTCGACGGCCGGATTGTCATGATCGGCGACGAGGCCGGACTCCCTTATCAGCGGCCGCCGCTGTCGAAAGCCTATCTGCAAGGCAAGATGCCGCTGGAGACGCTGTGGTTGCGGCCGGATTCCTTCTATCGCGACAACCATATCGAACTGATGCCGCAGGCGCGCGTCGCCGCGATCGATCCCGGCGCGAAAAATGTCACCCTCGGAACCGGTGAGACGCTTGGTTACGACCACCTTGTGCTCGCCGTCGGTGCGCGCAATCGTCTGCTGCCGCTGCCGGGCGCCGACCTCGATGGCGTGCTCTATATCCGCACCCTGGCCGAGACCGATGCGCTCAAGCCGCGGCTGGCGCAGGCACGGAACATTGTCGTCATCGGCGCGGGCTTCATCGGGCTGGAATTCGCCGCGGTCGCCGCAGCGCAGGGCAAGTCCGTCACCGTGCTGGAGATGACCGAGCGGGTGATGAGCCGCGTCGTCTCGCCCGGCATGTCGCAGCATTTCTCGTCATGGCATGAGAAGGGCGGCACGCAGTTTCGCTTCGCCGCGCGCGCGGCGCGGGTGATCGGCGAAAACGGCCGCGCGGTGGCGGTCGAGACCGCGGACGGCGCGCGCATTCAAGCCGACATGGTGATCGTCTCGATCGGCGTGGTGCCGAATATCGAGATCGCCAAGGCGGCGGGCCTCGCCACCGGTGACGGCATCGTCGTCAATGAGCAACTGCGGACCTCCGACCCGAACATCTCCGCGATCGGCGACTGCGCGCAGTTTCCGAGCGTGCACGGTCGCCGCCTGATGCGGCTCGAATCGGTGCAGAACGCCAACGACCAGGGCAAGGCGGTGGCGGATCGCATCACCGGCAAGAGCGCGGAGCCTTACGCGGCGGTGCCGTGGTTCTGGAGCGATCAGGGCGATCAGAAATTGCAGATCGTCGGCATCGCCGATGGTCACGATACGGTCGTGGTGCGCGGCGACGCGGCGTCCGGCGCGTTCTCGATCTTCTGTTATGGCGGCGGTACGCTGCTGGCGATTGAGTCCGTCAACAAGCCGGGCGATCACATGTTTGGCCGTCGCAGCATGGGCGAGGGCAAGCTGCTGTCGGCAGCGCAGGCCGGCGATCCTGCTTTCGACCTGAAGAAATTTCTGCAGGGTTGAGTTGTCGATCGGCGATTGTCGATCAAGCTTCATCTGACCAAACGTTCACGATCTCCACGCGCGCTGCGTCAGTTCGGCACAGCACGATGGAGAAACATTAATCTTTGTGCCGCAGGGTTTGACCACGCTGCACGTTTAACGAGACAGCGCACGACAAACGAGGATTACAGCACATTATGAAAACGCTCATCGCCATCGCTTCCGCTGCTTTCATCGCGCTCGCCGCCGCGCCCGCGAGCGCTGCACCGGCGACGTCCCCCATCGCGCAGTCGGTCGACGGACTGCTGACGCAGATTCAGTATGCCCCGCATCGTCACGACGGCCGTCGCGGCCCGCCGCCGCGCATGCGTCACGCGCCGCCGCCGCGTCCTCACTATCGCGCGGGCGGCCGCTATCGCTCGGCGCCGCACGGCTGGCATCGCTATGACAGGCGTCCGGGTGACTGGAGCCGGCGCGGCTGCATCACCGTCGGCGCGCTCTGGTTCTGCCCGTAACGGATGGCCGGCGATGCCGGTCCGCGCCACGTGCGTCGCGCGGGCCGGTTCGCCACCAGCGAGAAAAAGCCCCGGTTTTCCGGGGCTTTTTTGTGCGTCAACCACGAGCATGGTTAACGGTTGCCCCGCGGCCCCGCATTTCCCATGATGCTGGTTGAAGTTGCGGCAGAGTGATGAAGGCAGTGCGATGAAGGCGATTATTGTCGGTGGCGGCATCGGTGGATTGACCACGGCGTTGATGCTGCATGCGCGCGGGATCGAATGCGAGATTTTCGAGCAGGCCGATCAGGTCCGCGAGCTTGGCGTCGGTATCAACACGCTGCCGCATGCGATCAAGGAACTGGCCGACCTCGGCCTGCTGCCGCGGCTCGATGCCGTCGGCATCCGCACTCACGAATTGTTCTACACCAACCGCATGGGCCAGGAGATCTGGCGCGAGCCGCGCGGCACCGACGCCGGCTTCGACTATCCGCAGTTCTCGATCCATCGCGGCCGGCTACAGGCGGTGATCTATCAGGCGGTGCGTTCGCGGCTCGGTGAATCGCGCATCCACACCGGTCACAGGCTCGGCGCGTTCACGCAGGACGAAGCCGGCGTCACTGCTTATTTCTTCGGCCGCGACGGTTCGCACCGGTTGAGCGTGCGCGGCGACGTGCTGATCGGCGCCGATGGCATTCATTCGGTGGTGCGCGAGACGCTCTATCCCAATGAAGGACCGGCGCGCTGGAACGGATCGATGCTGTGGCGCGGCGCGATCGACTGGCCGAAATTTCTCACCGGCCGCTCGATGGTGATCGCCGGCGGCATGGCTGGCAAGCTCGTCATCTATCCGATCGGTGAGGGCGCGCGCGAGGATCGCCCGCTCACCAACTGGGCGGTGCTGGTGAGGGTCGGCGAGGGTGGCGCGCCACCGAGGAAAGAGGATTGGTCGCGGCTCGGCCGGTTTGAGGATCTGATGCCGCATGTGCAGCGTTTCAGCATTCCCTATGTGGATGCCAAGGCACTGATCGAGGCGACGCCGGAGTTCTGGGAATATCCGATGTGCGACCGCGATCCGCTGCCGCACTGGTCATACGGCCGCGTCACGCTGCTCGGCGACGCCGCGCATCCGATGTATCCGGTCGGCTCCAACGGTGCGTCGCAGGCGATCCTCGACGCGCGCTGTCTCGCGGATCGGCTGCGCGACGCCGATCATGTGTTCCAGGCGCTGTGGGCCTACGAGCATGAGCGTCTGCCGATGACCGCGCAGATCGTGAAATCGAATCGCGGCGGCGGTCCGGAAGGCGTGATCGACGCGGTCGAGGAGCGCGCGCCGGACGGCTTCAGCAATATCGACGACGTGCTGTCCTATGAGGACCGCAAGGCGATCGTGCGTGGCTACGCGACCAAGGCTGGCTTCGCCAAGGAGCAGGTGAACGCGGGCAAGGCGGCGTAGGCAGCCACGCTCTCACCGCGTCATGACCGGACTTGCTCCGGCCATCCACGACCTTCTTCCTCACTGAAAGTCAGACGTGGATGCCCGCAATGAATGCGGGCATGACGTGGAGAGGTCAGCGTAAATCCCACTCCGCCTCATCCTGAGGAGAGCGATGCGCAGCGGCCGTCTCGAAGGCGAGGCGGTCCCGGCACGGCGCACGCCCCATGGTTCGAGACACATCCCCATAGCGCGTCGAAGACGCGCGTAAACGCGCTGATGGCGATGCCCTCACCATGAGGCTTCGAGAGAGCGGGACATATCACGATAGCGAAGCATTACGACGCGCTGCCGCCTGTCATGAATTGTGCTTTGGCCAGTTCCGCGAACAATCCGCCCTGCGCCACCAGTTCGTCGAGCATTTTACGTCGACGATCCGGCCCTGATCGAACACTAGGATGCAGGTCGCGTCGCGTACGGTGGCGAGGCGGTGCGCGATGACGAAACTGGTGCGGCCCTTCATCACCTCATCGAGCGCGGCATTGACCTTGGTCTCGGTCGCGGCGTCGAGCGCTGGTCGCCTCGTCGAGGATCAGGATCGGCGGGTCTTTCAACAGCGCGCGGGCGATCGACAGCCGCTGCCGCTCGCCGCCGGACAGCGCGCGGCCGCGCTGCCGACGTGGCGTTGAGGCCGCCCGCGTGACGCTCGATGAACTCCAGCCTGCGCGCGGCGGCAAGCCTCGCGGATCTGCTCGTCAGTGGCGTCAGGATTGCCGACCCGCAGGTTCTCTGTCGTGAGCGGTTGAACAGCAGCGGCTCCTGGGCCACGACGCCGATCTTGCGACGCAGGCTGGCGAGGGTGATGTCGCGTGGATATCGGATGCCGTCGATGGTGACGTGGCCGGACTGCGGATCGTAGACGCGATGCAGGATCGCCAGCGCCGTCGATTGCCGGCACGGTGCCGCCGACCAGCGCGATGGTGTCGCCCGGCGGCGTGAACGACAGATCCTCGACCGCGGGCTTGCGCACCGTCATAACCGAAGGTGACGTGCTCGAACGCCACATCGCCGCGGACATGATCGAGTGCGATCGCGCCCTTGCGTTCGACGACGCCGGAGGTGGCGTCGAGTACCACCGAAGATTCCGTCAGCCGTAAACATCCATGAAGATGCGGTTGACAATAGCCATCTGTTCGAGCGCTGGATCAGCATGCCGGCGAAGCTCATGAACATCGCGATCGCCGATCGTTTTGCCCCGCGAACAGCCACAGGCCGGCAGTAGGATGGCTTATCAGCACTGGTCAGCGTGGTCGAGGCGCGGGTCAGCGTGCCGACCAGCGCCCACCACGACAGCACCGGCATCTGCGCGCCGAGCAGTCCGGTCGATCACGCTGCGCAGGCCCAGCACCTCGACCTCGACGCGGGTGAAACTCTGCACCAGCGCGACATTGCTCGAGCGTGTCGGAGGCGCGTTCGGCGAGATCGGAATAGTGGCGCTCCACAGCGCTCTGCAGTGTCTCCGGTCTTGCGCAACTTCCAGCGTCGTCAGGACGACGAACACGAGGCACAGCGCGAACAGCAGCAAGCCAGCCGCCAGTTCATATACAGCGCCATCGGCAGCAGGATCTCGTCGCGGCGAAGGCGGCGAGATGCTCGCGGAAGAAACCAAACCACAGCGCCCTGGCGTGTCGGTGCCGGCGAGCATCACTTTCATCAACCGTCCGGAATGTGTGGCGCTGTGAAAGCTCAGCAGCAACTGGATCACATGCTCGAAATAGTTGCTGAGCACCGCGTGGCGGCGGCTATGCGCGAGCCGGTCGCATAAGAGCGAAACGAGCGCGCCGCAGACGATCGTGAACAAGCCGAAAGCCGACCCACGCTGCAACCAAGGGGAGCAGGACCGGCAGCCGAACGTCGCTCTCGCCGGCTTTCACGCCGGCCAGCGCGTCGATGATTCGGCCGAACAGCACCAGTTCGGCGAATTGTGCCAGCGCGAAGCGCGACGGTAGCTGCGGCCCAGAGATCCAGCCGAGCAGGGCCTGTTCGCCGAGCAGACCGAGCACGCGAAGCGTAAGGTGAAGCATTTTCATGATGATGCGCGAATTTCCGTCGCATATGCGCTGAGTTACTTTGCGACGCTGACTTGGGGTTCACGATGCGAAAAAAACACTTCGCTGCGGTGGTGGTGCTTGGTTACACTCCTGGGCGGGCGCTCGCTCCGAACACCTTGCCCTCGGCGATGCCGCAGGCGATGGCGAGCACGTTCTTCACCGCGCCGCCGATCGCCACCCCGGTCGGATCGCCGCTGGCATAGGGGCGGAAGGTCTGCGTGGCGAGCGCCGCCGCCAGCCGCGCGGCCAGCGCGGGGTTCATGCCGACACCGAGGTCGCCCGCATAGCAGGGGTGGTCGTTCGACAGGCGGTCCTGCCTGCGGAAGGTGACGGCCACCGGCAGGTCCCAAGCCTCGGCGAACCGGGCCAGGTCGGCCGCCGCCTGCGCCGACCAGTGCGGCCCGCCCGCGACGACCAGCGGCCGCGATGCGCCCGCGAGGGCGGCGGCCACCGCCGCCGCCTGTTCGGGCGAGGCCGTGGCCGGGACGAGCGCGGGCGGCGGAATGTCGGGTGTGTCGGCCCGGGCCGACAGCATGTCCTCGGGCAGCGCCAGCACGACCGGGCCCGGTCTGCCGGAGGTGGCAACGTAGTAGGCGCGGCTCACGATCTCCGGCGCGCGCGCGGCATCGTCGATCGTCTCGACAAGCTTGGCGACCTCGCCCAGCATCGCGCCGGTATCGACTTCCTGGAATGCCTCGCGGCCGCGGACGGAACGCGCCACCTGGCCGACGAATGCGATCACCGGCGTCGAATCCTGCCGGGCGACATGAAGCCCGGCCGAAGCATTGGTCATGCCAGGCCCGCGCGTGACCATGAGGATGCCCGGACGCCCGGTGAGCTTGCCCCATGCCTCCGCGGCGAAGGCGGCCGCGCCCTCGTGGCGGAAGACGGTGACTTCGATATCGGTGTCGTAGAGGGCGTCGAGGAGCGCGAGGTAGCTCTCGCCGGGCACGCAGAAGACCCGCTCGACCCCGTTGGAAACGAGCGCTTCGGCGATGAGGGTGGCGGCGGTGCGGCTTGGGCGGGCGTCAGTCACTCCGCGAGACTATCAGGCCGCCCCGGCGGTGTCAGGCCGCAGCGAAGCCAGAACGATGGGCCCAGCCGGTCATGCGCTTCTCCAGCCACGCCATCGCCGCGTACATGGCGATGCCTTCCACAGCCAGCACCACAAGGCCGGCGAAGACCAGCGGCACTTGGAACTGCGCCTGCGCCCGCAGCATCAGCGAACCGATGCCGACGTTGGAGGCAATCGATTCGGACACCACCGAGCCCACGAAGGCGAGCGTGATCGCGATCTTGAGCGAGCCGAAGAAATACGGCAGCGAGCGCGGGATGCCGACCTTGCGCATGATGTCGAGCTTGGAGGCGCCGAGCGCCTTCAGCACGTCCTCGAGTTCCGGCTCGATGGTCGCCAGCCCGGTCGCGACGTTGACGACGATCGGGAAGAACGAGATCAGGAAGGCGGTCAGCACCGCCGGAACGAAGCCGATGCCGAACCACAGCACCAGGATCGGCACGACCGCGACCTTCGGGATGGCGTTGAAGCCGATCATCAGCGGATAGAGGCCGGCATAGATCGTGCGCGACCAGCCGATCACGAGGCCGAGCAGCAGGCCGAAGCCGACCGCCATGGCGAAGCCGAGCATGGTCGCATAGAGCGTGACCCAGGAATTGCGCAGCAGCGGGCCGGAATAGTCGACGAACGCCTGCGCGATCGCCGACGGCGGCGGCAGGAAGAACGGCGGGATGTTCAGCACCCATACGGCGGCTTCCCACAGCACGAACAACGCCACCGTGCACAGCCACGGGGACGCCTTGATCCAGGCTTCGTTGCTGATCATTGCCGCGCCTTGACGATATGGCCGCGCAGTTCGTGGACGATGTCCTGGAACTCCGGGGTGAAGGTGACATCGAGATCGCGCGGGCGCGGCAGCTCGATGCGGCGCTCGACGATGATGCGGCCGGGCCGCGCCGACATGACGAACACGCGGTCGGCGAGGAACACCGCTTCGCGCAGATCGTGCGTGACCAGCACCACGGTGATCTTGCGCATGGCGTGCAGGTCGCGGATCACGCACCACAGTTCCTCGCGCGTGAAGGCATCGAGCGCGCCGAACGGCTCGTCGAGCATCAGCAGTTGCGGCTCGTGGATCAGCGCGCGGCACAGCGAGGTGCGCTGCTGCATGCCGCCCGACAGCTCCCACGGATATTTGTCGCCCTGGTCGCGCAATCCGACCGAAGTCAGCAGGTTCTTGGCCCTGGCTTCGTACTCGGCCCGCTTGCGCGGTAATTCGCGACGATGCGGCTGAACGATCTCCAGCGGCAGCAGCAGGTTCTCCAGCGTCGTGCGCCACGGCAGCAGGGTGGGCGCCTGGAATGCCATGCCGGCGATCTTGACCGGCGCGGCGACTTTCGCGCCGGCCACCGTCACCGTCCCCTTGAACGGGAATTGCAGGCCGGTGGCGAGCTTCATCAGCGTGGACTTGCCGCAGCCGGATGGGCCGACCACGGCGGCGAACTCGCCGGGCTCGACCGACATGGTCAGCCCTTCGACGGCCAGCGTGCCGGTGCCGCCGCCATAAGCGTGGCTGACGCCGTCGAGCGACACGAAACCTGTCATGGCCGAACCTGTCATGGCCGATAGTCCCGCACGGTGCTGCTGCGCCTGATGTCGCTCAAGGATTTTCGGGAGTCGTGATGGCAGAGGGCGTCGGAGCCGGATTTGCGAGGTGAACGGAATCGATGACCGCGGGATCGCATTGTCGCCCTTTGGAATTGTCGCCCTTAGAAATGTCTGCTGCGCCGGCTCGTGCGTCTCAACCTCATCCGATGGGCCAAATTATCAGCCCATCGACGGGAGCTGTCCATTCTGAGTTCCCTATGAAGCCATCGGGCCGACTTATAGCCTTGTCCGTGGCGGCAGCTTTTCAGCCGCCGCCACACTTGCGGTCGCTGTCATCGACCGTTCGTCGTCGGAAGGGCCGGCCCAGCGATCACTCGAACTTGCGATCGGCGGCTGACGGCAGGTACGAGGCGTCGAAGATGTCGTCGGTCTTCGGCACGGCCTTGAACTTGTAGGTCAGACCGATCTGCTCGATCGCCTTCTCGAACCGGGCCTTGTCGATGCCGCCGTAGCCATTGGCCTTCACCTCGGGCGTGACGAAGTTGTCGCGCAGCGCCATCTGCAGGCGTTCGAGTTCGACCGGCTTCTTGGCGACGTCATTGCGCTTGATAACCGAATCGACGGCTGTCGCCGGCGACTTCACGGTGTCCTTGAGCCCCTTCACGAAGGCGCGCAGGAATGCCTTCACCGCATCCGGATGCTCGGCGGCAAACTTCGGATTGACGATGATGGCGTTGCCGTAAAGGTTCACGCCGTAGTCGGCCATCAGCAGCACGGTGATGTCGTCGGCCGGCACGCCGCGGTCCTTCAGGTTGATGAAGGACGAAAACGAGAAGCCGGTGATGGCATCCACCTGGCCGGCGGCGAGCATCGGCTCGCGCACCGGAAAGCCCACGTTCTCGATTGTCACCTTGCTGGCGTCGATATTGTTGGCCTTCACGAAGATCGGCCATTGCGCATAGGCGCCGTCCGGCGCGGGCGCGCCGAGCTTGCGGCCTTCGAGATCCTTGGGCTTGACGACGCCGCGGCTCTTGCGGCCGACCACCGAGAACGGCGGCTTGTTGTAGACCATGAACACGGCCTTGATCGGCGTGCCCGGATTGGCGTCGCGGAATTTGATCAGCGAGTTGATGTCGCCGAAGCCCATATCATAGGTGCCGGAGGCGACGCGGTTGATCGGCTCCAGCGACCCGGCGGCAGTGTCGATGGTGACGTTCAGATTCTCGGCCTTGTAGTAGCCCTTGTCGAGCGGCACCACGAACGGCGCGGCTGGGCCTTCGAATTTGAAGTCGAGGCTGAATTTGATGTTGGTTTCGGCGGCGACGGCCGGAGCGGTCGCCGAACCTGTGGCAACGGCCAGAGCCAGGACCAATCCTGCCGGGCGGAGCATTGTCAGCGTACTGCGGTAACGAGCCATCGTGACGAATCCTGTTTGCGGTTGTGGCCGGAGCGGCCGCCGGTTCTGGATTGGGTATCGGGGTCGCGAATTGATGTCAGCAACAGTTGGAATGAGTGTTAGCAAAGAGCATGCCGTATTAAAGAGCAAGCTGGTGTGGTGGCGCGGTGAGGGGTGTTCACAACATCGGTGTTCACACAGGGTGCCGTTGTCGCGCCGCGGCATAAATCCGAGGGATCGCCAGATGGCGGAAACGGGGACGATGGCGGACGCGGCGGGACCGGGCTTTCAGGCGGCCTTTGCGCCTCCCGATGAGGCGCTGGCCGCGATCTTTCTGGCGGCCGCGCCCCGTCCGCCCGGCGCGGAAATGCGGATCGATGCGCGGGCCCGCCGGCTGATCGAGGCGATCCGGGCCAGAACCGGCGGCCTCGGCGGGGTTGAGGACTTCCTCCATGCCTATTCCTTGTCCACTCGCGAGGGATTGGCGCTCATGGTTTTGGCAGAGGCGCTGCTGCGGGTTCCCGATGCCGCGACCGCCGACCGGCTGATCGAGGACAAGCTCCAGTCCGGCAACTGGTCGCAGCACGACAGCCGGTCCTCGGCGTTCCTGGTATCGGCCTCGGCCTGGACCCTCGGCATGACGGCCCGGATCATCCAGCCCGGCGAAACCCCGGACGGGATCGTCGGCTCGCTGGTGAAGCGGCTTGGCATGCCGGCGGTGCGGGCGGCGACCCGACAGGCGATGCGCCTGCTTGGCTCGCATTTCGTGCTCGGCGAGACCATCGGCGATGCGCTCGACCGCGCCGCGGGCCATCGTGAGCTGCGCTACTCGTTCGACATGCTGGGCGAAGGCGCGCGGACTGCGGCCGACGCGGCGCGCTATCTCGCTTCCTATTCCGATGCGATCGAGGCGATCGGCGCATCGGCGGTTGCGGGCAGCGTATTGCCCGCGCGGCCGGGCATTTCCGTAAAGCTGTCGGCGCTGCATCCGCGCTACGAGGCGCTGTCGCGCGAGCGGGTGATGCGCGAACTGGTGCCGAACGTGATCGATCTCGCCCGGCAGGCGCGTGACCACGATCTCAATTTCACCGTCGATGCCGAGGAGGCCGACCGGCTGGAACTCTCGCTGGCGGTGATCGCGGCCGTGCTCGCCGACCGCTCGCTCGCCGGCTGGGACGGGTTCGGGCTCGCGGTGCAGGCTTATCAGAAGCGCGCCCGCGACGTGATCGCTTACGTGGAAAGCCTTGCCGGTAGCCTGAACCGCCGGCTGATGGTGCGGCTGGTGAAGGGCGCTTACTGGGACACCGAGATCAAGCACGCGCAGGAGCGGGGCCTTGCGGACTACCCGGTGTTCACCCGCAAGCCGATGACCGACCTGTCCTATCTCGTTTGCGCGCGGCAGTTGCTGGCGGCGCGCTCGCGGCTCTATCCGCAGTTCGCGACGCATAACGCGCTCACCGTCGCGAGTGTGATCGAGGATGCCGGCGGCGTCGACGGCTATGAATTTCAGCGTCTGCACGGCATGGGCGAGGCGCTCTATGAGACACTGCTGGAGGAATGTCCGGACGCGGCATGCCGCGTCTACGCGCCCGTGGGCGGCTATCGTGACCTGCTCGCCTATCTGGTGCGGCGGCTGCTGGAGAACGGCGCCAATTCCTCGTTCGTGTCGGTGGCGGCCGATCCGGCGGTGCCGATCGCCTCGATCCTGAAGCGGCCGCAACTGGCGATCGCCAATCCGACGGCGGCGCGGCACACGGCGATCCCGTTGCCGCGCGATCTTTATCAGCCCGAGCGCGTCAACTCGGCCGGTGTCGAGTTCGGCGACGAGGCGGCGCTAATCGGACTACTCAACGAGATCGAGGAGGCGTCGCCGCCGACATTGGCGGCTCCGCTGATCGACGGCGTGGCGGTCGCCGGGCGCGAGCGGCCGGTCCTCTCGCCGGACGATGGCCGCGTCATCGGCACGGTGCGCGAGGGCGACGAGGCGCTGGCGGCCACGGCGATCGCGGCAGCAACGGCTGGTTTTCCGGTCTGGGATGCGACCGATGTGACGGACCGCGCTGCCGCGCTCGATCATGTCGCTGATGCGATCGAGACGGAGCGCGGCACGCTGATCGCGCTGTTGCAGACCGAAGGCGGCCGGACGCTCGACGACTGTCTGTCGGAGGTGCGCGAGGCGGCGGACTTCTGCCGCTACTACGCCGCGCAGGCGCGCCGCGTGCTGGCGCCGCGCTTGCTGCCGGGGCCGACCGGCGAGAGCAATGAATTGCAGAGCCGTGGCCGTGGTGCCTTCATTTGCATCAGTCCGTGGAATTTTCCGCTGGCGATCTTCACCGGGCAGATCGCCGCGGCGCTCGCCGCCGGCAATGCGGTGGTGGCGAAGCCGGCCGAGCAGACGCCGTTGATCGCCGCCTACACGGTCGGCCTGATGCACCGAGCCGGTATTCCACCGCAGGCGCTGCATCTGCTGCCAGGTGCCGGCGATGTCGGCGCGGCGCTGGTGCGCGATCCGCGTGTGGCCGGCGTCGCCTTCACCGGCTCGACCGAGGTGGCGCGCACCATCAACCGCACGCTGGCGCGCAAAGAAGGCCCGATCGTGCCGCTGATCGCCGAGACCGGCGGCATCAACGCGATGATCGTCGATGCCACGGCGCTGCTCGAACAGGTCACCGACGACGTGGTGATGTCGGCGTTCCGCTCCGCCGGACAGCGCTGCTCGGCGCTGCGGCTCCTGTGCGTGCAGGACGACATCGCCGACCGGCTGATCGAGATGATCGCCGGGGCGGTGGCGGAACTGAAGCTCGGCGATCCGCGCGACGTGTCGGTGCAGGTCGGGCCGGTGATCGACGCCGAAGCTCAGGAGCGACTCGACCAGTGGATCGCCGAGATGGCGCAGGACGATGCGATCCGCTTCCGCTGGGATGCGGAGCGCGCGCTGCCGGACACGGGAACCTTCGTGCCGCCGGTGATCGTCGAACTGCCGGAGGTGAGGGCGCTGCGCGAGGAGGTATTCGGCCCGGTGCTGCATGTGGTGCGCTGGCGCGCCGACGAATTCGAGGATCTGCTCGATGACATCGCCGCGAGCGGCTACGCGCTGACGCTCGGGATCGCCACGCGGATCGATGCCACCGCCGAGCGCGCCATCGCCCGGCTGCGCAACGGCAATGTCTATGTGAACCGCAGCATGATCGGCGCGGTGGTCGGCACGCAGCCGTTCGGCGGCAGCGGTCTGTCCGGCACCGGTCCGAAAGCCGGCGGCCCGCATTATCTGCCACGCTTTGCGCTGGAGCAGACGCTCACCGTCAATACAGCGGCGGCGGGTGGTAACGCGGCACTGCTGGCGCAGGAAAGCTAGGGCGTGATCCGGAAAAGTGGACACCGGTTTTCCGAAAAGATCACGCCCAAAAGAAAAAGCCGGTTCCACCACCCGTTCCCGTGTCTGTTCCGCGCCTGCGGCGGAACGCCGCTGGTTCCATGACAAAAATGTAAGCCGGGATTCCGCGCCGGGAACGCAGGAAGCCCGTTACCCAGGCGTTGAATCTGTAAACGCCGGGACTGCGTGCGGGTGCGCGCGGGGGCCGGTGAAGGAGGATGTCATGCGACACATTGCTTCCCGACGGGTGTCGGGTTTTCTCGCCGTTGCGCTCGCAGGCGCGATGGCGCTTCCCGCGCTGCCGGCGGCAGCTGCCTCGGTGGCGAAGGCTCCCGGCATCAGCGCTGATCCGGTTGCGACCGCGACCACCGATTTCAGCGCGCGTCGCCGTCACTATCGCGGCAACAATGGTGCGGCCGCGCTCGCGGCGTTCGGCATGATCGCCGGCACCATCGCGACCATTGCCGCCAACGAGCGCCGGCGCGACTACTATGAGCGTGGCTACGGCTATTATGGCGGTGGTTATGGCTATGCCCCGCGGCCTTACTACGGCCCGCGTTACGGCTATCCGGGCTACCGCTACTGGTAGGCGACCGGACCAGAGGGGTTTGATGACGGGGCGGGAGCAATCCCGCCCCGTTTATCGTTAACAATTTGTGATCTTCTGGGGTGTATCGTCGGAACATGCCCGATTCGATTGCCCGCCTTTATCAAGCAGTTGAAGCCGCCAGTCAGCGCGATCCGGCGACCTCGCGCACCGCGCGGCTGATCCGGGCCGGCGTCCCCAAAGCTGCCAAAAAGATGGCCGAGGAAGCGGTCGAGGTGGTGATCGACGCCATGACCGGCCAGAGCGAGGCGGTGGTCAAGGAAAGCGCCGATCTGATCTACAACCTCGTCGTGCTGTGGTCGGTCTCCGGCGTGCGGCCGGAACAGGTTTGGGCCGAGATGGAACGCCGCGAGCGGATGATGGGCATTGCCGAGAAACTGCCGAAAAAAGACGCTTCCGCGGCACCCGCTCGCCGCAAGGTTGTCGCGCTCGCCGCGCACGGCTATGGCAAACGTCCGCGCTGACCGCGCTCTCCTTTAAGCCAGGCCATCTGATGACGGAACAGACTCTGACGACGCGCTCGCCGCTCCGGCGGATTTATGACTGGTGCGTCGAAACCGCCGGCAAGCGCTACGCGGTCTGGGTCATGGGCGGGATCTCGTTCGCGGAAAGCTCGTTCTTCCCGGTTCCGCCTGATGTCATGCTGATCCCGATGTCGCTGGCGCGGCCGGACCGCGCCTATCTGTTCGCGCTGTGGTGCACGATCACTTCGGTGCTCGGCGGCATCGTCGGCTACGCGATCGGCTATCTGCTGTACGACACCGTCGGGCAGTGGGTGATCCACATTTATGGCTATGCCGACAAGGTGGATGCGTTCCGCGCGGCTTATGCGGAGTGGGGTGCCTGGATCATCCTGCTTAAAGGCTTGACGCCGATCCCCTACAAGCTCGTCACCATCACCTCCGGCTTCGCCGCCTACAGCCTGCCGTTGTTCATCCTGTTCTCGGTGATCACGCGCGGCGCGCGGTTCTTCCTGCTGGCGTTCCTGCTGCACCGCTATGGGCCGACGGCGCGGCAGATGCTGGAGGAGCGGCTCGGGTTCTGGGTCACCATCGGCGCGGTGGTGCTGATTGGCGGGATCATCGCGGCGTTCTATCTGTTCTGATGCGGCTTTCTGCCGATTCACCAGGCCGCCGGCTTCTGCTATTGTAACCGCATCCGATCCGACTCACACAGCAGCGGTTCCGCGCGGATCATGAGCATCGACATGCACAGGCTTGGTCTCGCGACAGGTTGTTTGAGCCTGATCGTGCTGTCAGCCCTGTGTCTGCCTTTGGCTCTGCGCGCCGCCTCGGCGCAGCCGGTGCATCCGCCCGCGCAAACGCAATCGAAGCCGGATGTATTCGACGATATCGGCAACTGGTTTACCCGGCAGTGGTCGAATTTCGAGCGCGATACGCATCGTTCGATGGAAGCGGCGAAAGACGCCGCTGATGGCGTCGCCAAATTCTCCGATCAGCGGACAGTGCGGGGCCATGAAGTGTGCGTCGTGGCGCCGAACGGCGCGCCGGATTGCCAGAGCGCCGCGACGCGGCTGTGTCGCGGTGCCGGCTATGCCTCCGGCAAGAGCATCGACTCGACCACGGCCGAGAATTGCCCGGCGGCGCGGATGCTGCTGACCGGTCCCGCGCGGGAAGCGGCCGGTCAATGCCGGACCGAAACCTTCATCAGCCGCGCGCTGTGCACGCCGTAACAACTGTCCGGGTTAGTCGCGGAACTCGGCGATCTCCGGCTTCGCGCCCCACTCGCAAAAGCCTTTCGGCTCGAACGGCAGTTGCCGCTCGCGATAGAGCAGTTCGTCGGCGATCGAGCGCACCCCGGATGAATACTCGAACACCATGCCGTCCGGTCCGCGGAAGTAGAGGAATTTCGCCGACGAGGTCGGATGCCGTCCGGGGCCGAACACCATCGGTACCTGCCGCTCGGTGAGGAAGCGGAACGAGCGCATCACGTCGTCGCCGCTCTCCACTTGATGGTTGACATGCTGGATGCCCGCGGTGGTCGACGGAAACAGCGCGATCGAGTGATGCACCTCGTCGATGCGCAACAGCGGCGCATCGCCGATCCGGTCGCTGACGCGGGCGTTGCAGACCGTGGTCCAGAACGCTTCGTCGCGCGCCGCGTCGGTGGTGCACAGACCGATATGCGAGAAGCCGGTGATGCCGGCGTCGCGCATGCCGTGATAGCGCTTGCCGCTATAGGCCGGCCGCCACACCAGTTCGATCGGATTGCCGCTCGGATCGCGGAAGGCGATGAAGGCGCGCACCTTGCGCGCATCGGCTTCCTCGGGCGTGCCGAACCGGACTGCATGGCCGAGTTTCTCGAGTTGTGCTGCCGCGGCATCAAGGTCTTCGCGCCGGTCGATCTCGAACGCGGCCGCCTGTTCCTTCGGGTCGCCCTCGAAGTAGCACAGCGTGTGCTCCTTCTCGTCCGACTTGAAATAGACCGCCCCTTTCACCCGCTCGCTGATCTCCAGCCCGAGATAGTCGGTGGCGAACAGCGTCGCGCCTTCGAGATCGCGCGTGCCGAGCCGCACATAGGAGACGTCCTTGAGTTCGATCATGCGTCCACTCCGGCTGCGAATTCAGGGATTTTGCTGACGCTGCCCCAGGAACAGAACGACAGCGGCTGGAACGGGAACTGCCGCGCACGGTGGGTCGGTTCATCCACCGGCGTGCCTTCGGCGACATAGCTGAACAGCACGCCGTCCGGCCCGGCAAAGGTAATGAACATCTGGCCGGATGTGGGGCGGCGGCCGGGCCCGTGGACAATGCGGACCTGCGCCTGCTGCAGGAAGTAATGCGCCTGCATCAACTGGTTGACGCTCTCGACCGCGTATTCGACGGCGAGGATACCGGTTTTCTGGGACGGGTGCAGCGCAAGGCGGTGATGCGCGCTGTCGAAGCGGAGATAGGCGGTGTCGCCGGCCCAGTCGCTGACGCGGCCGTTGAACAGCGTGGTCCACAACGTCTCGTCGGCGGTCGCAGCGGGGCCGCGTAGCGCCACGGCTTCCAGCCCGGTGATGCCGGCGTCGCGCGACGGGAAATAGCGCCAGCCGGAATTGAGCGGCCGCACCACCAGTTCGATCTGATGCCCGCTCTTGTCGCGGAAGCCGATGAACTGCCGCACCTTGCGTGCCGCGGCCGCTTCGGCGTCGCCGCGCGTGACTTTGAACCCGGCCTTGGTCAGCGCGGCTTCCGCGTCGTCGAGCGCCTGCGGTGTGCGGACCTCGAACGCTACCGCCTGATTGGACGGATCGTCGGCCACGTACACAAGAGTGTGGTCGCGGAAGTCGGAGCGGAAGCGCGCGGTGTCGTCGGTTTTTTCAATGAGCTGCAGCCCGAGCACGCGGGTCGCGAAATCGATGGCGGCGGGCAGGTCGCGGGTGCCGAGGCGGACGTAGCGAAGCTGTTCGATATCGATCATCAGGCATTCATTCGGGACATGGATCGTCAGTGTACGGGAAGCGAAAGCCCGGCGCCACCGCGCCTCTGCTTGCTCCGACCTGTGGGCTATGGTTCGGTCAGCGAACGGAGCAGGTAACGGATCAGGGCGGCGCGACGATGAATCTACATGCGAAGCTGGCGGAGCGGGCGGCGGCCGGACGGCCGGTGACCGTGGCGGTGATCGGCGCCGGTAAATTCGGCACCATGTTCCTGAGCCAGGCACGGCTGACCACCGGTCTGCATGTGGTGGCGGTGGCCGATCTTGATGTCGCGCGAGCGCGGGCGCAACTCGCCACTGCCGGCTGGCCGCAACCGCAATACGCTGCTACCTCGCTTGACGACGCATTGCGCGGCCGCGCGACGCTGGTGACCGACGATGCGGCGGCGGTGATTGCCTGCCCGGAGATCGAGGTGATCGTCGAGGCCACCGGCGTTCCGACGGCCGGGATCGCCCATGCTCTCGCGGCGATCAGGCACGGCAAGCATATCGTCATGGTCAATGTGGAGGCCGACGCGCTCGCCGGCCCGCTCTTGGCGCGGCGCGCCAAAGCGGCGGGCGTCGTTTACAGTCTCGCTTGGGGCGATCAGCCTGCGTTGATCTGCGAGCATGTGGACTGGGCGCGCGCGTGCGGATTCAAGGTGGTCGCCGCCGGCAAAGGCACACGCTACGAGACGCACTACCATCAGTCCAATCCCGACAATGTCTGGGACATCCTCGACAAATATCTGAACATCGCTGATCGCAAGTCGATCAATCCGAAGATGTTCAACAGCTTCGTTGACGGCACTAAATCCGGCATCGAGATGACCGCGGTGTGCAACGCCACCGGGCTGGTGCCGCAGTCGGATGGCTTGTCGTTTCCGCCGGCCACGCGGTTCGAACTGGCGCAGGTGTGCAAGCCGAAGGCGGACGGCGGCGCGCTGGAGAAGGCGGGCGTGACCGAAGTCACGTCATCGGTGTATCGCGATGGCCGCGACGTGCCGCATCACCTCGCGCTCGGCACCTATGTGGTGTTCGAGGGCGAGACCGACTATGCGCGCCGCTGCTTCGGCGAATATGCGATGCTGCCCGACGACAGCGGAAAATATGCCGCGCTGTACCGGCCGATCCATATGATCGGCCTCGAACTCGGCGTCTCGGTCGCGTCGGCGGCGTTGCGCGGCGAGGCGACCGGCGCACCGACCGGCTTCCGCTCCGATGTGGTGGCGACGGCCAAGCGTGCGCTGAAAGCCGGCGAGGTGCTCGACGGCGAAGGCGGTTTCTGCGTCTGGGGCAAGCAGGTTCCCGCCGCGCGCTCATTGCGCGACGGGCTGCTGCCGCTCGGGCTTGCGCATCACGTCACGCTCCAGCGCGACCTCGCCGAAGGCGAGGCTGTGCGCTGGAGCGATGTCGCGCATGACCCGAATGACAGCGCCGTGCGTTTCCGCCGTGAGATGGAGGCCGCGTTCGCGCGGCCTAACATGTCAGACGTAAGCTAGCGGCAACGGCGCACCGCTCGCCATACCGGCCGGCCGGACGGCGTGTAAACCCGATAGCGCTGCGTCCAGCAATGGCGGTGGCGACGCCAATGGTGCCCGCGCCAATGATGCTGATGCCGGTAATGCCGGCGATGACGATATTGCACCTGCTCGATCGCGCTGCCGTTTTGCGCCGCGCCGGCTGCGATTCCGGCGGCTGGTACGCCAGCAAGCACGGTAGCGTGGGCCGGAGCCGGCATGGCCCAGGCAGCGAGGGCTGCAAGCGCCAGAGCCGGTACGGTCATACGAAATGTCATTGTTGCATCCTCCACATGTCGCCCTTGAAAAGGACAACGTAGGCGAGCAGTTCGAGTTCCCGGTTGTGTCGGTTTGTCGCGCGTGTCTGCCGGCGATTATCGTAAACGCGCGTTAGCAGTTTGACCGCGATCGATTTGAGGCTCGGGTAACGCGGGTTTTCTAGCCTCGGCCCTCCTGCGGTCTCACCGAGTGCCGCACATTGACTGTCGCAAGGACAAGGGCCCGCCATGTACACCGTGGAACGCCGCAAGACGCAGCGTCGTCGTGTCCTCAAGGGCGCGACAATTGCTTTCAATCACGCCGGAGGAATTCGTTGCATGGTCCGCAACCTGTCCGCCGGCGGCGCCTGTCTCGAACTCGAATACCCGGTCGGGATCCCGCGCGAATTCGTGCTGGTAATGGATTCGGATCGCGTGAGCTTCGACAGCCGGGTCGTTTGGACCGGCCCGCACCATATCGGCGTTGCGTTTCAGTGATCCCGATGCCGCCTACGCCTGCGTAGGCATCGACGCCCTGCGTGATGCCAGGGCATCGCTGCGTCCGATATTTCGGCAAATTTTGAGGAGCGGCCGCTCGACGATGATGTTGAGCGTGAGGCCAGCCAGCACCACGATTCCGCTGGTGGCCGCCACCAGCAGCAGCGGATGAATCGCCGGAACGATGTAGGCCACGGCCTGTGCGGCGAAGATCACGGTGTTCACCTGCACCAGATAGATCGAGAACGAAGCGTCGCCCAGCCGCTCCAGCGCGCGCTCGATCGGGGTTGAGGTGGTGCGTTTGCGGCTGATCCAGGCCGCGCCCGCGACGAGGGCGGCTGACGGCAGTCCGAACGCCAAGGCGCGGTTGGTGGGATCGCTGATGATGAGCGTCGCGACAGCCGCGGCGGCGGCGAGCAGCATGATCCTGCCGTCGGCATCGTTCGCATTTCGGCCGCGCACGAACACGACGCCGGTCATCACGCCGAAGATGAATTCCAGGATCAGGGCATCGGTGAAGAAGCCGTAATGGCCGAGCGCCGTGGTGACGCCGGGTATTTGGCCGATGATTGTCAGCGTCGAAAACAACAGCACGATGTTGCGCCAGACATGCTGGGTCAGCGCCATCAGCAGCGCAACCACCAGATAGAAATACATCTCGTATTCGAGCGACCAGCCGAGGAACACCACCGGCATCTCGCCATCGGTGAAGGAGATGAAGGCCAGCGATTTCAGGACATGGTGTGGCGTGTACCAGCCCGGCGTGTCGAAAATGTCCGGCAGCAGTATCGCCAGCAGCGTCACGGCGGCAATCGTGAAGAAGTAGAGCGGTACGATACGCTCCACCCGGCGGCGCAGGAACGTTGCCGGCGCCAGCGGTGTACCGCGCGCGGCATGCGCCGCGGTGGCGTAGTAGATGATGAAGCCGGAGATGACGAAAAACAGATCGACGCCATGGCCGGCCTGCCACAAGCCGAGCGTCGGCGTGTCCGCAGGAACGGTGATGAAGCGCGGCGCGATACCCCAGGCGTGGAACGCCGCAACCGCCAAGGCCGCGGCGAAGCGGAGGATCTGGATGTAAACCAGCATGGCCCCTGGTTAAGCCCGAAGCCTGCGAAAGTTCAAATCATGAACGGGGGAGAAGCGGCATGGGAGGGTCGCAAACCAAGCATTGCTGGTGCTGACGATGCGCTGATACATCAACGCGCCGGTTTCGCCGGAATCGAACCCAGGGATATGCGCCATTGCCAAATGGGCTGGATAGCAACCAGAAGCCAGCCTGTTCCGAAGGTGAACCGCCGCCGCATTTCCTGAGCGTCTTTCCGTCCCTCATGCTGCCGATGTTTCTGGCGGTGGTGGATCAGACCATCATTGCCACGGCGCTGCCGGCGATCGCCGCCGCGACTGGGGAGGTCGAGCGTGCCTCCTGGGTGGTGGTGTCCTATCTGATCGCCGCGACGGTGGCTGCGCCGATCTATGGGCGCCTCGGCGACTCGTTCGGCCGGCGCCGGATGATGTATGTCGCGCTCGCTGTCTTCATCGTCGCCTCGGTTCTGTGTGCGATGTCGTCGACCATTCTGTGGCTCACCGCGGCGCGCGTGCTGCAAGGTCTGGGCGGCGGCGGGTTGATGACGCTGTCACAGGCGCTCATCGGCGAGGCCATTCCGCCGCGCGAGCGGGCGCGCTACCAGGGCTACATCGCGACCATTGCGGTGTCCGCCAATTCGTTCGGGCCGGTCGCCGGCGGTTATCTCACCGAGCATTTCGGCTGGCAGTCGATTTTCCTGGTCAACGTGCCGATCGGTCTCCTCGCGCTTGCGCTGACGATGCGGCTGCCGCAAGCGCGTGGTGAGCGGCTGCCATGGCGCGCCGATCCGGCCGGTTTTGTTCTGTTCACCATCTTTGTCGGCACGACGTTGCTTGCGCTCGAACAAGCGCAGCATGCCGATCTGAGCGCGCTGCCGCTCGGCGGCGCGCTGCTCGCAGCCGGCATTGTCTCGGTGGTGCTGCTGGTGCGGCAGGAAACGCGCACGCCGTCGCCGCTGATTCCGGTTCATCTCCTGCGGCAATCGGCGATCTGGCACTCGGACGCACTCGCCGCCTGCCATGGCGCCGCGCTGGTCTCGCTCATCACCTTTCTGCCGGTCTATCTCCAGGTCGTGCGCGATATCTCGCCGTCCGAAACCGGTCTGCTGCTGGTGCCGCTCACCGTCGGGATCGGCACCGGGTCGCTGATCACCGGCCGGTTCGTCAGCCGCACCGGCCGCACGATGATCTTTCCAGTCTTCGGCCTGGTGCTGCTCACCGGCAGCCTTGTCGGGTTGGCATTCTCGGCTGGTGTTCTGAGCGAGAGGGCTTTCGCCGTCATGCTGCTGTGGATCGGCCTGCTCATGGGGACGGTCATGGCGGTGGTGCAGGTGACGGTGCAGAGCGCGGCCGGCAGCCAGAGATTGGGTGAAGCGGCTGCGTCCGTGCAGTTCTCGCGCTCGATCGGTGCGGCCTTCGGCACGGCGCTCGTCGCCACCGTGCTGTTCGCTTATCTGGCGTTGAAGAATCCGGACGCGGCGCGCGCTTTCGTGGTGATGGTCGAAGGCGGCATGGCGGCGGTGTCGAAACTTCCGGCCATCGATTTTGCGACCGTGCAGGCGGACATCGCGGAGGCTTTCCGCGCCGCGTTCCTGTTGATCGCGTGTTTCACGGCCTGCGGTTTCTTCCTGGCGCTGACCAATCCGATGCGCCGCATTTGACGGGATTTTCCAGCGTTGCGCTCACCCGGTGTTGCGCAGCCCGGCGGCGATGCCGTTGATGGTGATGAGGATGCCGCGCTTGGTCTTGTCGTCCTGCTGACCCTGGCGCCAGCGTTGCAGCAATTCGATCTGCAGGTGATTGAGCGCGGCGATATAGGGGAAACGGTTGCGGATCGAGCGCGCGAGGCTCGCATTGTCCGGCAGCCGGTCGCTGGAATTGGTGATCTGGTTGACGAACCCGACGGTGCGCAGCCACTCCGCTTCGATGGCGCCGAAGATGTGCCTCGCCTTGTCCTGATCCTTCGCCAGCCGCGAATAGCGGCGCGCGATCGCGATATCCGCCTTCGCTAGCACCATGTCCATGTTGGACATCAGGGCGCGGAAGAACGGCCATGTCCGGTACATGGCGCGTAGCATCGCGATAGCGCGGTCGGGATCGGCATCCACGAGCGCCTGAATGCCGGCGCCCATGCCGAACCAGCCGGGCAGGTTCAGCCGCGCCTGACCCCATGAGAAGCTCCACGGGATCGCGCGTAGATCCTCGATCTTGCGCGTCAGCTTCCGCGAACTCGGGCGCGAGCCGATATTGAGCTGCGCGATTTCGCTGATCGGTGTCGTGTCGAAGAAGAAATCCTCGAACGCGGGATCGCCGTAAACAAGATCGCGATAAGCACGGCGGCTTTCCGCCGCGATGGTCCGTGCGGCGTCGAGAAATTCATCGGCCACCGTCTGCTGCTCCGACGGCAGCAGGCTCGCTTCGATCACCGCCGCGACCAGGGCTTCGAGGTTGCGCCGGCCGATCAGCGGATTGCTGTATTTCGAGGCGATCACTTCGCCTTGCTCGGTGAAGCGGATTCGCCCGTTCACGGTCCCTGGCGGCTGTGCGAGGATCGCCTGATAACTCGGGCCGCCGCCGCGCGCCACCGTGCCGCCGCGCCCGTGAAAGAGTTGCAGCGTCAGCCCATCCATCTGCGCGAACAGTTTTGCGAGCGCCAGTGAGGTGATCCGGAGCTGCCAGGTGCTGGCGAAATAGCCGCCATCCTTGTTGCTGTCGGAATAGCCGAGCATGACTTCCTGTCGGCCGCCGGCGGCGCGCAGCAAATCCAGAATGCCGGGCGTGCCGAGGAAGTCGCGCATGATCGCTTCGGCATTCATCAGGTCGGCGATCGTCTCGAACAGCGGGATAACGAGCAGATGAGCCTGTGCGCCCGGATCGCCGAGCGCGCCGGACATCAGCCCGCATTCTTTCTGCAGCAACAGCACTTCGAGCAGGTCGCTGACCGTTTCGGTGTGGCTGATGATGTAGTTCTGGACCGACTTGGTTCCGAGTTTTTCCCGCAGGTGCCGCGCCATCTCGAAGGTTTCGAGTTCGGATCGCGTGGTCTCGGAATAATCGCAGCCAGGCACCCGCAAGGGGCGCGGGTCGCGCAGCAGCGCGACCAGCAAACGTCGCCGCTCGGATTCGTCGAGCGACCGGTAATCCGGCGCGATCCGTGCTGCCTGCAGCAGTTCCGCGATGCTGGCTTCGTGCCGGTCGGAATTTTGCCGCAGATCGACCGTCGCCAGATGAAAGCCGAAAACCGAGACGGCGCGGCGAAGCGGGGCGAGACGGTCGGCGATCAGAAGAGATGCGCGATGGTCGCGCAGCGACTGCTCGATCGCCGCCAGATCGGCTTCCAGCTCGGCCGCGCTGGCGTATGGTTGTCCGTGGCCGGACGGCAGGCGCGGCGCCGTCTGTCCGGTCAGATATTCGAGCGTGGCGGCAAGTCGCGCATAGATGCCGATCAGGGCCCGGCGATAGGGCTGGTCGCCGCGATGCGGGTCGTTGTCGCCGGATTTTTCAGCGAGCGCCTTGACGGCATCGTTGCAGGCGACCAGCGCGTCCGACATCGATAACTCGAAGCCGAGTTCGTGGACTTCCGCGAGGTAGTGCGAAAGCGCCGTCTCGCTTTGCCGGTGCAGCGCCTCTTGCAGCGTTGTCGCGTTGACGTTCGGATTGCCGTCGCGGTCGCCGCCGATCCAAGATCCCATCTGGATGAACGTTGCGACGGTATCGAGACCGAGCTGCTTTTCCAGCGTGCCGAACAAGGTCGGCACCTCGCGCAGGAACGTCGTCTGGTAGTAGTTCAGGACGTTCTCGATCTCGTCTTCGACCGTCAACCGGGAGACGCGCAGCAGTCGCGTCTGCCACATCTGCACGACCCGCGCCTTGATCTGCTGTCGGTTGTCGTCGAGGTCGCGCGGTACGGTCAGCGTATCCCGCTCGATCAGCAGCGCGGTGATGCGACGCTCCGCTTCCTGCAGGCTGCGGCGCTGAACCTCGGTCGGATGCGCGGTGAGCACCGGCGAAACCAGACTGCGCGAGAGATAGTCGGCGATGTCGGCGGGTGTCTTGCCGCGCTCCTGCAGCCGCGCATGGGTGGCGGCGAGCGTGCCGGGTCGCTCCGGCGACCGGTCCGCGCGTTCGTGCGCATCGCGGCGCCGGATGAAGTGCAGATCCTCGGCAACATTGGCCAGATGCGAGAAGTAGCTGAACGCGCGCGCGACCAGAACCGCATCCGCAACCGATAGCTGTCGCAACGACTGCCGCAGCTCGTTTTCAGCGTCCACGTTACCGTCGGACTGAAACGCGACGCTCCAGCGCCGGATCGCTTCGATCCGGTCGAAGATCTCGGCGCCTTCCTGCTCGCGCACCACCTCGCCGAGGATTTGTCCGAGCAGGCGGATGCCCTCGATCAGCGGGCGATCCTTCTCGATGTCGTCCGCGGCGGGGCGCTGGCCGGCCGGTTGCGTCATCGGGTTCTCCGCGGCGCTGATTGGGGTGGTGTCGCGGAAGCGGCGCGGACGGACGGTTATGGTGCCCCTGGCCGGACTCGAACCAGCACGTATTGCTACACCTGATTTTGAGTCAGGCGCGTCTACCAATTCCGCCACAGGGGCTTGACCGGCGCGGATCATAGTGGCGCATTGCCTGAGGTCAATCTGCCGATCCGGGAAATTTTCATGTCCGATCTCCGTGCCGCTGGCGCTCTTTCGCCGCCCGAGAATGCCGCGCTGGCGGTGGCTGCCGGGGCGGCGCTGACGCTGATCGGCGCCTGGATCTTCCAGTACGGGTTCGGCTATCCGCCGTGTCCGCTGTGTCTGGAACAGCGGTACGCCTATTATTTTGCGGTGCCGCTCGGCGTGATGCTGTGGCTCGGCCTGAATTATGGCGCGCGACGGCGGGTGCTGGTGGCGGGTTTCGCCGCGCTGGCGCTGGCCTTCCTGTGGAACGCCGGGCTCGGCGCCTATCATTCCGGGGTCGAATGGCGGTTCTGGCCGGGGCCGTCGGATTGCTCGGGTTCGCTCGGACAGCTCGGCGGGCCGGGCGGCTTGCTTGAGCAATTGCAGAACACCCGCGTTGTCCGCTGCGACGAAGCGGCCTGGCGCTTTCTCGGTTTGTCGTTGGCGGGATATAATGTCCTGATCTCGCTTGCGCTCGCGGCGCTTGCGCTCATCGGCGTTCGGGGCGTGTGGCACCGGTCCGACGAGACGGCGTGAGCAGCCGAGCTACCGGGCGGCGAGTCACCGGCGAGATGTGTTGAACAGCGTTTAAGCCATCACCAGCGATCAGGAGGACGCCATGGCGTCGAAGGAACAGAAGTCCAACAAAGAGAAAAAGAAACCGAAGGCCGACAAGAACAAGCAGAAGGGCAACCTCGCCCCGCATCAGCAGCGCCAGCAGGGCGGCGCGCGCTAAGACAGCAATCGGGCGAAGTCGCTGACTTCGCCCGAATTGCTTTTAACGTGAGGTTGTTGCCTCAAAACGATCACGGCCACGAAAGACAGGGCGCGGGTACATCCGCCGTCGCCGCAATCTCGTGGCCGTTCTCACAGGTCGGTTGGTAAAACGACCCGCCAGCGGAGCCGGGGGAAGCTCAACGCCGTTGAAGCCCATATGGGGACGATCCGGCGGAGCGCAAGGGGCGGTGCGGCTGGTGCTTCTGCGAGCGGGAATCACAGCAAATGGCCCGAAATCAAGGCTCCAGTTCGCTATCCCAGTACAGATAATCGACCCAGCTTTCGTGCAGATAGTTGGGCGGAAACAGCCGGCCGTTGCGGTGCAGGTGGTGCACCGTCGGCTGGAACGGCTGCTGCGACGGCCACATCTTCGCTTCGTCGACGGTCTTGCTGCCCTTGCGCAGATTGCAGGGCGAGCAGGCGGCGATGACATTGTGCCAGGTGGTGGTGCCGCCGCGCGAGCGCGGGATCAGGTGGTCGAAGGTCAAGTCGTCCGGCGAACCGCAGAACTGGCACGAGAACTTGTCGCGCAGGAAAACATTGAAGCGGGTGAAGGCCGGATAGAGCGACGGCTTCACATAGGTCTTGAGCGAGACCACGCTCGGCAGCTTCATCGCCGTGGTCGGGCTGCGCACCGCCGTCTCGTATTCGGCGACGATGTTCACGCGATCAAGGAACACCGCCTTGATCGTGTCTTGCCAGGACCACAGCGACAGCGGGTAGTAGCTGAGGGGGCGAAAGTCGGCGTTCAGGACAAGGGCGGGGAAGCCGTTTGTCGCAACACCGCTGGTCGAAACAGCGTTCATCGAAACATGGGCGTTCAAGCAAACCCCATCCGTACGGGCCGGCCCGGTCGCCGACCGATTCCCGCAACAGTCTACAGTCAGCATGACCGGGGTGTGAAGGCGGTTGCTCCGGCTCCTCCCAGGGCGTTGGATGGGACCAAGGTTGCGGTCAAAAAGCCGGGAACCTCTGCCGCCGGGCTGCATCCAAGCTTCGAGCAGAACAACAAGGCTTGAGAGACCCCATGCCGTCTCCCCAGACACAACCGAATTCCACCGCCGATGCCGCGCTGGTCGCCCGGATCCGGGCCGGCGACGAGGATGCCGTCCGCGCTCTGGTCCGCCGCAATAACCAGCGGCTGTTCCGGATCGCCCGCAGCATTCTGCGCGACGATGCAGAGGCCGAGGATGCCGTGCAGGAGGCCTATGTCCGCGCCTTCACCCATCTCGACGGCTTCCGTGGCGAGGCCCTGTTGTCCACCTGGTTGACGCGCATCGTCGTCAACGAGGCACTCGGCCGCCTGCGGTCGCGGCGGCCGACCACGCCGTGGGTGGAGGATGTTGCCACTGATGGTGATGGCCAGGTGGTGCCGTTTCCCCTGATCTCGCCGCAGCCCGATCCGGAGCGTTCCATGGCCCAGCACGAAATTCAGAGCCTTCTCGAACGCGCCATCGATGCGTTGCCCGATCCGTTCCGCGTGGTGCTGGTCGCGCGGGTGCTCGAAGAGATGAGCATCGAGGAAACCGCCGCGCTGTTCGGCCTGCGGCCCGAAACGGTGAAGACGCGGCTGCATCGCGCGCGCGACATGCTTCGACGCGATCTCGAACAGCAACTCGGGCCGATGCTGGCGCAGAGCTTTCCGTTCGCTGGCGCGCGCTGCGAGCGTATGGCTGAAAAAGTTGTCATGCGTCTGCGCGAATTACGCTGATCGCCGGGAACCTGCCGCGCGCTGTTGCATCCAAGTCTCCGTGAACAGGCTGCGTCCGATCATCGGGGTCGGCGGGCCGATCAGGGAGCGATGCGATGTTGAAGATCGTGAGTGGCGCGTGCGCGGTGATGTTGCTGGGTGCCGGCGCGGCGTGGGCGCAGAGCGCCAAGCCGAATGATGCGCAGATCGCGCATATCGCCTACACGGCCGGCGAACTCGATGCCAAGGCGGGCGAGCTCGCCTTGCAAAAATCCAAGAACAAGGAGGTGCGTGACTTCGCCACCAGCATGGTCAAGGACCACCGCGCGGTGAACGAGAAGGCGCTCGCCTTGGTCAAGAAGCTCAAGGTCACGCCGCAGGACAACGACACCAGCAAGGCGCTGACCAAGCAGGCGACCGACAAGCAGGCCGAACTCAAGAAGCTCTCCGGCGCGGCTTTCGACAAGGCTTATGTCGCCAACGAGGTTGCCTATCACAAGACCGTCAACGGCGCGCTGGAGCAGACGCTGATCCCGTCCGCCTCCAATGCGGAACTGAAAGAGCTGCTGCAGACCGGATTGAAGATCTTCCAGGGCCATCTGGCGCATGCCGAGCATGTCGCGGCGACGGTGAAGTAACGCAAATCCGGGAGGGAGCAGAGATGCGGACGGATATCGTGCGGCCGATCGTGCTCGGCCTGTCGCTGGGGTTCGCCACGGCGGCGTTTGCCGCGGAGACCATCGCGATCACCATGGACAAGGTTGCGTTCGCGCCGACCGCCGTGTCCGCCCGCGTCGGCGACACCATCGAATGGCGCAACGCCGATATCGTTGCGCACACGGCGACGGCGCGCGACAAGAGCTTTGATGTCAATGTGCTGCCGAACAAGACCGGCAAGCTGGTGCTGAAGAAGGCAGGAAAATTCGACTATTACTGCCGCTATCACCCGACCATGACCGGCACCATCACGGTGACGGAGTAACGTCTACTTCAGGCGGCGGGCCAGAAACTCGCCGCCGTGGCGCAGACCTTCCTGATCGATCCCGTGGCCGACGCCGGGCGAGACGTGCCATTCCACCGGTACGTCGAGCGCGGACAGCGCCTGCGCCGCCATGAACAGCGCCTGCACCGGGATCAATTCGTCGCGGTCGCCATGCACCAGCAGGACCGGCGGTCGCGAGCGGATGTCAATTGTGATGTCCGTCTCCTCGTCGGGCGGCAACACCAGCAGGCCGGAATAGCCGACGATCGCAGCCGGTGCGACGGCGCGGCGCAATCCGACTTGCAGCGCCATCATCGTGCCCTGCGAGAAGCCGACCAGCGCGAGCGCCGACGGCGGCAGGTTGTGCCGTGCCAACTCCGCGTCGAGGAACGCTTCGAGCACGGGGGCTGCGGCATGTACGCCGTCCCAGCGTTCGTTCGGATCGCGGAACGTCAGCGGAAACCACTCGCGCCCCGTGGGCGACTGGCCGCACGGGCGCGGCGCGTGCGGCGAGACGAAGGCAGTGTCGGGCAGCAGTTGCTGCCAGGCGCGGCCGATATCGATCAGGTCGTTGCCGTCGGCGCCGTAGCCATGCAGGAACACGACGAGGTTCTTGGCGCGGCCGGAGGCAGGCGCGAGGCGTGGGCCGTCGAGGCGGGGAACGTTGGTCGTGGACTGATCAGCCATTTGAAACTCCTGCAGGCGAGGTCGGCCCCACAGGCACGCCGTCGCGCTGTTTCACCGCCTTGTAATAAGCCCATAGCAGATGTGCGGCGACGCCGCGCCAGGGTCGCCACGCTTCGGCGAGCCTGGTCAGCGCCTTTGCATCAGGCCGCCGCCGCAGGTTGAAGGCGGTGCGGGCCGCTTCCTGCAAGGCGAGGTCGCCGGCGGGCCACGCATCCGCGTGCCCGAGGCAGAACAGGAGATAGATGTCCGCGGTCCAAGGCCCGACGCCGTGCAGCTTGACGAGCGCCGCATGCGCGTCGTCGGCTGGCATCTCTCCCAGCGCATCGAGATCGATCTCGCCGCGCGCCACGGCATGGCCGAGCGCCTTCACGGTCTTGATCTTTGGCGACGACAGGCCGAGCCGTGCGAGCTTGTCGCGGCGGGCGAGACGGACCGCATCGTGGTGGAACGGATCGAAGGCGGCGGCGAAGCGGCCCCAGATGGCGGCGGCGCTGGCGACCGAGAGTTGCTGGCCCATGACGATGTGGCACAGCCCGGCGAAGCCTGCGGGTCGCCGCCGCAGCGCAAAGCTCCCGGCCCGTGCCGCCACCGGTTCCAGTCGCGGATCGGCGGCGAGCAGGGCGTCGAGGCCTGCCCGCAAGTCCGCCTCGCTGTGCAAGTATTGCGTCATTTAGGACTTGTCAGAACCCTGTCGAACCCGCATCCATCCGCGAAGTCATGCCCGCCGGTCAAGCCGGTCGCTGAGGACTGAGGTTAGCCGAGCCGTTCATGAGTGTGTTCCGCTTCGCCCCGTCGCCGAACGGCTATCTGCATCTCGGCCACGCCTATTCGGCGCTGCTGAATGCGCAGGCGGCCGAGGCCGTCGGCGGGCGGCTGCTGCTGCGGATCGAGGATATCGATCCGGCGCGCTGTCGTCCGGAATTCGAGCGGGCGATTTACGACGATCTCGACTGGCTCGGGCTGCGCTTCGCGCCGCCGATCCGCCGCCAGTCGGAGCATCTCGCCGAACATCACGCCGCGCTCGAGCGGCTGCAGCAGATGGGACTGATCTATCCGAGCTTTGAGAGCCGCGCCGACATCGCGCGGCTCGTCGCCGAGCGCGAGGAGCAGGGCGAACCATGGCCGCGCGATCCCGACGGCGCGCCGCTCTATCCGGGCACCGACAAGATGCTGTCGCCGCCGGCGCGGCAGCGCCGCATCGAGGAAGGACGACCCTATGCGCTGCGGCTCGACATGAGCGCGGCGCTGGCGCGCGTGCCGCAACTGACCTGGCGCGAGGCGGGGCGCGAGGTTCTCGCCGATCCGGCGGCGTGGGGCGATGTGGTGCTGGCGCGCAAGGATGCACCGGTCGGCTATCATCTCGCCGTGACGATGGACGACGCCGCGCAGGGCGTCACCCATGTGGTGCGCGGCCTTGATCTCTACCACGCGACCTCGATCCACCGGCTGCTACAGGCGCTGCTCGGCCTGCCGGAACCCGCTTACCACCACCATCGGCTGATCCTCGATGAAGCGGGGGACAAACTGTCGAAATCGACGCAGGCCACCGGTCTGCGGGAACTGCGCGCCGCCGGTAAGACGCGGGCTGGTATCTACGCGATGGTCGGCCTGTAACCGTCATATAGTCCCGTGCTCGCCTGAGCGGGGTTCCATCGGCGTGCTCTCGCAAGCCCTCGGGTTCCATGCCATGGTGCCGCGGGATTTGGGGCAGCATGGCCAAGCGCAAGACACGATCCGGATCGACCGCGCGCCGTGGCGCGTCTGCGCGTCGCAAGGCGAAGCCGGCCAAGCCGGTCAAGACAGTGCGGGTCAAGACAGTCAAGCCGCGCGGGACAACCGCGCCGGCTCCGGCGCGCCGTGCGCCGGCCGCCATCGAAGCCTCGCTCGCGGCGATCGCTCATGACGTGCGCACGCCGCTGACTGGCATTCTGGCCCTGGCCGAATTGCTGGCGACGTCGGACATCGGAGAGCGCGAGCGGCAATGGGCGGCGGCGATCAAGAGCGGCGCCGAGCATCTCGCCGCCATCACCTCGCTCATCATCGACGCGGTGCGCGCCGATGCGGACCAGTTGATCCTGCAAAACGACAGCTTCTCGCCGCGCCGGGTCGCGGAAGCGGCCGGCCATGCGCTTGTTGCGCGTGCCGAAACCAAGGGCGTGACCGCCTCCGTCGAGATCGCGCGCGATCTGCCGGCGATGGTCGCCGGCGATCCGTTGCGGTTGCGCGCGGCGCTGGAAAATCTCGCCGACAACGCAGTGAAATTCACGGCGGACGGCGTGGTGGCGATGCGCGTGCGCGCGGAGCCAGTGGCGCGCCAACGCGTGCGGCTGGTGTTCGAGGTGAGTGACAATGGCATCGGCCTGTCGCCGGCGGAGATCAAGCGCCTGTTCCGGCCGTTTGCGCAGGCCAGCGCGCAAGTCTCGCGCGACTATGGCGGAGCCGGTCTTGGCCTCGTCTTCGTGCGCCGCATCGCCTGGGCGATGCATGGCGATCTCACCATCGACAGCAAGCCGGGCGCGGGCAGCACGTTCCGTCTCACCGTTACGTTGCCGCGCGCCGATGTGCGGCCCGACCCGGCGACGGTGCGCCGCGCTGGCGCGCGCGGCGAGGGGATGCGGGTGCTGTGTGTCGAGGACAATCCCTATGGCCGCGTCGTCATCAACACTATTCTTTCCGAACTCGGACACAGGGCCGATTTCGTCGAGACCGGCGAGGCGGCGGTGGTGGCGGCCGGGCGCGGTACTTACGATGCCGTGCTGATGGATGTGACGCTGACCGGCATCGACGGGCTGGAGGCGACGCGCCGCATTCGTGCGTTACCGGGTGCGTCGGGGCGCACGCCGGTGATCGGCATTTCCGGACGCAGCGAAACCGGCGATGCCGCGCGCAAAGCCGGCATGAACGATTATCTGGTCAAGCCGGTCAGTCCCGCGCGGCTGGCGCAAGCGTTGTCCGAACTCTCGTCTGCCAATCTCTGATCAGCGCAGCGAATACATCAAGTGTCCGGTCCACCAGCTTGCATTGCTGGTGAGGCGGATCGCGAACAGGCCGAGCCCGGCGATCATTGCGATCCAGAACAGCGCGTTCGGTCCCTTGGTGCGCAATCCGATCAAGCCGAGGATCGCGGCGCCATCGACCACCATGTCGAGGATCATGGCGTGGCGGCTCGGATATTCGTGCGCTGGCACGAATACTCGCCACAGCAAGGTGAGAATGAGATAGGCGCACAGCAGCTTGAACATCAGGCCGCTGTGGTCTTTCTGGATCGGTGCCGGCTGGTCAGTCATGGTCGCCCCCAATGAGTGATCAGTGGGGGCGAGTTTATGCCACGCGGTGGGGCGGACGCCAGCGAGCGCTACGCCGCTTGCAGCGCGGTCAGCAGATCCTCGACGATATCGTCCGGGTGTTCGAGACCGGCGGAGAACCGGATCAGCCCGTCGCTGATGCCCAACTCGGCGCGTGCTTCCGGCGTCAGGCGCTGATGCGTCGTCGTCGCCGGATGCGTCACCAGCGTGCGGGCATCGCCGAGATTGTTGGTGATCTTCGCCAGCGACAGCGCGTTGAGGAAACGGAACGCGCCGGCCTTGCCGCCCTTCACCTCGAACGCGATCATGGTCGAGCCGGCGCGCATCTGCTTGCGCACGATGTCGGCCTGCGGGTGATCCGGCCGGCCCGGATAGACGAGCCGGCTGATCTTCGGATGGCCGTCGAGCGCGACCGACACGGCGGCCGCGTTCTCGGTCTGCTTCTGCACGCGCAGCGCCAGCGTCTCCAAACCCTTGAGCATGACCCAGGCATTGAACGGCGACATTGCCGGACCGCTCTGACGCAGCACGTTGTGGATGTTGTCCTGGATGAATTGCTCAGAGCCGAGGATCGCTCCGCCGAGACAGCGGCCCTGGCCATCGATGTGCTTGGTGGTGGAATAGACGACACAGTCGGCGCCGAGCGCCAACGGACTCTGCCACAACGGCGTCGCGAACACGTTGTCGATCGTCAGCTTGGCGCCGGCGGCATGCGCGATCTTGGCGATCTCGGCGATGTCGTAGACTTCCAGCGTCGGATTGGTCGGCGTTTCCATGAAGAACACCTTGGTGGTGTCGCGTACGGCGTTGCGCCATTGCGCGAGATCGCCGCCATCGATCAGCGTCGAGGTGACGCCGAAGCGCGGCAACCAGTCCTCCACCACCCAGCGACAGCCGCCGAACAACGCCTTCGCGGCGACCACATGATCGCCGGCGCGCACCTGGCCCATCAGCGCGGCGGTGACGGCGGCCATGCCGCTTGCGGTCGCGCGCGCGCTTTCCGCGCCTTCGAGCGCGGCGATCCGCTGCTCGAACATGTTGACGGTGGGATTGGAGAACCGCGAATAGAGATAGCCCGGCTCCTCGCCGGTGAAGCGCCCGGCGCATTGCTCGGCGCTGTCGTAGACGAAGCCCTGGGTCAGGAAGATCGCTTCCGAGGTTTCGCCGAATTGCGAGCGCTGCGTACCGGCGTGGATCAGCCGCGTCTCGGGCCGATAGTCCCGCATCGCCTTGCGAGGTTGTTTCGCGGTGGGGGATTTGACGGACGGATCGGTAGACGCGGACATGCGACGCTCCTGACACTTCTCTGTCGCCCCATGGGGCAACAAAAAACCGGCCGGAGACAAATGCCTCGGCCGGGTCCAAGATCGGACTTGATGTCCGGAGCCTTGCGTCCTCGGCCTTTTAGCGACTTATTTAACGTGGCTGCAAGCCGGCCGGCTCAAAGGACCACGGGATAAGCCCGCTCTTACGCCTCGTCTCCCTTTCCGTCAAGGCAGCCTTCGGGTTAGATCGGCGCCAGTTTTTCATCGTTTTGATCGTGATGACACTCGCTTTTGCCGACGACGACAAAGGCATTCTGCCGGACCGCGCCATCGCCGCGCTCGCGTCGCAAGGCGTGATCGTCACCGCACGGCCTTTTGCGTCCGATCAGATCCAGCCGGCGAGCCTCGATCTGCGGCTCGGCAACGTGGCCTATCGGGTCCGCGCCAGCTTCCTGCCGGGGCCGCACGGCGCGGTTGCGCGCCGCATCGCCGACCTGCGGCTGCACGAGATTTCACTGTCGAACGGCGCGGTGCTTGAAACCGGCTGCGTCTATATCGTTCCGCTGCAGGAAAGCCTGATGCTGCCGCCGGACATCTCGGCGACCACCAATCCGAAAAGCTCAACCGGCCGGCTCGATATCTTCACGCGGGTGATTTCGGATTCGATGCGCGGCTTCGACCGGATCGAGGCCGGCTATCGCGGGCCGCTCTATGTCGAGATCAGTCCGCGCACGTTCCCGGTGCTGGTGCGTGAAGGCTCGCGCCTGTCGCAGATCCGCTTTCGCCGCGGCCACACGACCCTGGATGCAACGGCGCTACGCGCGCTGCATGCGGCGGAACGGCTGGTCGACAGCACCGATGCCGATGTGGGCGAGGGCGTCGCGGTCGGCGTCGATCTCGCCGGCTTCGGCGCGAACGGTCTCGTCGGTTATCGCGCCAAGCGCCACACCGGCCTCATCGATGTGGAGCGGCGCGACGGCTATGCGGTCGCGGATTTCTGGGAGCCGATCCCGGTGCGCGGCGACCGCACGCTGATCCTCGATCCCGACGAGTTCTACATTCTCGCGTCAAAGGAAGCGGTGCAGGTACCCCCGGACTACGCCGCCGAGATGGTGCCGTTCGATCCGCTGGTCGGCGAATTCCGCGTGCACTATGCCGGTTTCTTCGATCCGGGCTTCGGTTATGCCGGTGCCGGAGGAACGGGCTCGCGCGCGGTACTCGAAGTGCGCTCGCGCGAGGTACCGTTCATCCTCGAACACGGGCAGATCGTCGGACGCCTCGTCTACGAAAAGATGATGGCCCGGCCGCAGTCGCTGTACGGACAGGGCATCGGCTCCAACTATCAGGCGCAGGGCCTGAAGCTGTCGAAGCATTTCAAGGCGTAGCCGCTATTTGTCTTGCGGGATCGTCGGCGCTTCGCCGCCCATGAAAATCGGGATCAGCCGGTGCGAGATAAAGCGCCAGTTGCTGTCTTGGCCGTACTCGCATTCGGCGATGATGTCGGCGATCATGATGGCCGGACGCGACTCCAGCACCGGTTTACCGTCGGCGGCATAGAGCAGCATGATGCACCGAAATGTCGCGCGGTTACCGTTGCGCGCATCCACGCGAAAATTCGTGACCACATGACGGGCTTCGCGATCGCCGCGGCCTTCGCGCCAGCGGTAGAACCCGGCAATCGCCTCTTGGCCCGCCATCACCTTGTCGCCGATGGAAAAGACACCGTCAGGGACATAGAGGTCGCTCACGGTCCGGCCCCAGTTGTGATCGACGTCGTACCAGTAATCGACCTCGAGTGCGGTCAATTCCTGCAGGACGGTCGCATTGGCTGAGGCCGGATCGCGTGTGCTCATGGCGGAAGTCCTCGTCGGTATCGTTCTGATCAGTCGGGAATCTGAATCTTGGATTTTTCGATGACCTGCTTGCTGACCGTAAGCTGCTGATCAACGAACTTGTCCAACTCGGCCGGGGTCGAACCCACCGTATCCACGACCAACTCTTTGTAACGCTTCGCCGCCGCCGGATCCTTCAGTGCCGCCGCGATGGCCGCCGACATCTTGTCGACGATGTCCTTCGGCGTGTTGGCCGGAGCGAACACGGCGACCCACATCGGGAAATAGAAACCTGGCAGGGTTTCGCTGATGGCCGGCAATTCCTTCATGAAGGCGGAGCGTTCGCGCGTCGACACGCCGAGCGGGATGACGCGGCCGCCCTGGATATTGCCGATCTGTGGCGCAAGGCCGTCGATGACGAGATCGATCTGATCGGCGAGAAGAGCTGCCGTCGCCGGGCCGCTGCCGCGATAAGGCACGTGCACCATCTGGATGCCGGCCTGATCGGTGAACGCCGCCAGCGGAATATGCGACGCGCCACCGACGCCGCTCGAGCCATAGGTCAGTTTGCCCGGCTCTTTCTTGGCCAGTGCGATGAAATCCGCCAGCGTCTTCACGCCGAGCGACGGCCGCGTCACCAGCACCAGCGGATAAGTCGCGACCAGCGAGACGCTGGCGAAATCCTTGCGCACGTCATAGCCGGGATCCTTGCGGATATAGGGCAGGTAGGCGTGGCCCGGCCCCTGGAACAGGAACGAGTATCCATCCGGATCGGCCTTGGCGATGGCACGTTCGGCGATCAATCCGCCGGCGGCGCCGTTGTTTTCCACGATCACGCGCTGCGGCAGATGCCGGCTCATCGCGTCGGCGAGCACGCGCGCCATCAGGTCGATGCCGCCGCCGGCGGCGGAGGTGACCAGCAGCTTGATCGGCCGATCCGGCCACGCGGATTGAGCGAAGGCGCTGCCGGACACGGCCGGCATCGCCAATGAAGCGGCCACCAGCAAAAGGGCGCGCAAGGTGAGACGCATGGGCATTCCTCCGGTGTCTTTTAGCCGGTGTAGCCCCCGGCCGGCGCGGCCCCGACATGGGTCCGCTTTTCTTGACGATCATATTATTAATAATTAATCATTGGTCATGGCAAGCCCTTTTCCCGAGGGCTCCGAACCAGCCGGTGGTGGCGAATGAGCGCACCCCGCGAGACAGCGAGGACACGATGACGAATTCCAAGGAACTGATCTGGCCCAACGGCAAGCGCATCGCGGTTGCCGTGACGGTGATGTACGAGACATGGGCGGAGGGCAAAGCGCCGAACTATTCGGTGCAGACGACGCATCTCAAGCCCGGCACCGTCGATCTCGCCGGCCGCGCCTGGTCGACCTATGGCGGCCGCGTCGGCGTATGGCGCGTGATCCGCACGCTGGACCGGCTGCAGATTCCCGGCACCTTCTTCACCAACGCGCGTTGCGCCGAACTTTATCCGGATACGGTGAAGCAGATCGTCAAATCGGGCCACGATGTCGGCGGCCACAACTACACGCAGGATGCGCTGCTCGCCTATATGGAGCCCGACGAGGAGCAGAGGACCATCAAGAAGTGCCTCGACATTCTCGGCGACAAGGCCGGCAAGCGCCCGGCCGGCTGGCTCTCCTCCGTGCTCGCCTTCACCGAGCACACCGTCGATTTCCTCGCGGCGGAAAAGCTGACCTATCAGGCGGACGTGACCTATACCGATCTGCCGATCGCGCTCGACACCAAGAACGGCCGCATCGCCGCCGTGCCGAACAGTGACTTCACCGACAACCGCGTGCTGCGCTCCAGCCCGCGCGATCTGTGGGATGTCTACAAGGGTACGTTCGACTATCTGCGCGAGAACGAGCCGATGTCGATGCTGTGCCTGACCCTGCATTGCCATTTCGGCGGGCGTCCGATGATCACCTCGGTGTTCGAGGAGGTCATCAAGTACATGCAGCAGTTCCCCGACGTCTGGTTCGCCCGACACGAGGAATTGGGCAAGTGGGCGCTCGCGCAGAAGGATAGCCACAGCTATCAGAGCCGTTTCTTCTGACGCGCATTGCTGGAGCGGCGGTGTCTGTGCTGATATCGCCGCTCCTCATTTCAAGACACAGGACCGGCGTCGGTTCGATGACATCGCAAAAATCCGTGCGGCGGTCTGCGTCCCGATCCCCGGCATCGCGCCCTTCATCCAATCGCGGCAAGGCGTCCGGCAAAACGTCGGGAACGTCTGCGGCGGCCCACGCGGGTTCGCCTCCGGCGGCGGATGCCGCGCGGTTTTCGCGGACCGAATGGCTCGCGGACATCCTGCGCGAGCGGATTCTCAATGGCACCTACGCGCCGGGTGAACGCATCCGCGAGATTCAGCTTCGCAACGAGTTCGGGTTCTCCAACGGTCCGATCCGCGAGGCGCTGCAGGCGATCGTCGCCGAAGGATTGGCGGAGCGGGCGCCGTGGCACGGCGTCAGCATCAAGCAACTCGACGAAGGCCAGTTATTGGAACTGTTTCAGTTGCGGCTGGCATTGCTCGAATATGCGGCGGAGCTTGCCGCGCGTAACCGCTCCAAGGATGCTCTGGACAAGGCGGCGGTGCTGAAAAAGGAGATGGATGCAGGCTTTTCCGAGATCGACCGGGGCGGGCAGCATCCGTCGTTCAACGGCAAGCTGTCGCAATGGCTGCTGACCACGGCCGGCAACCGGATGATGCGGGAAGTCTGGGACAAGACCATGCACCAGACGCTGATCTACGTGAACGCGTCGCTGTTGCTCAGCCACGGCCGCAAAAGCCGCGCGCTGATCCATGCCCTGATCGACACGATCTGCAAGGGCGACGTGATGGCGGCGCGCCAGGCGGCGCGCGATCTCACCCAGCAGACGCTCGTCGATCTCGGCATCAAGGGGACGCTGTAACTCCGCGTGGAATCCGGGGAACCGCTGTTCCACGCCAGCGTTGTCCTGCGCATCACGTCAGGAGTTTGCCATGTTGTCCGCCTCGCGCTACGTCCTCGCCGGCCATCCCCGCAATTGCGCGTTCTGCCGCGAGCCGCTGACGACGCAGGCGCACCGCCGAGACAATGCCTATTTCTGCAACGAGCTTTGCGCCGATGCCGCGGCCGAGGTGGCCGACACGCCACGGGTGCCGGGCCGCGATCTCAAACCGTCACGGCCGCGGGCTGCGCCGGCGTTGCGGCTGCTCGACGCGGTGGCTTAAAGCTCCCTATTAGATCGCTGCGCGACCGGAGCTTGCGCGATACGGTCGCCAGCCGGCTGGCATTTTTCCGGCCGGTCTTTTATGGTCGCCCGCGAAGCGGGTGTAGTTCAATGGTAGAACGGCAGCTTCCCAAGCTGCATACGAGGGTTCGATTCCCTTCACCCGCTCCAGTTTTTCCCTGATTGCGATTCGGGCTGTTATCGCGGCGGGTTGAGCCCGGCGCGGCGCAGTGCATCGGCCAGTGCGCCGCCGGCGGCGGGTTTGCCGGTGTTCTTGTCCGGCTTGCTGCTGCGCTGGCTCTGATGGCCGGCGCTGCTGCGCGCACCGGTAGCCTGCCGGGCTGACGCTGCCCCGGCCTCATCATCAAGCCGCAGCGTCAGACTGATGCGCTTGCGGGGCTTGTCGACGTCGAGCACCTTCACGCGGACGATGTCGCCGGGTTTCACCACCTCGCGCGGGTCCTTCACGAAGGTCTTGGACATGGCGGAGACGTGAACCAGCCCGTCCTGATGCACGCCGATATCGACGAACGCGCCGAACGCCGCGACATTGGTGACGACGCCTTCGAGGATCATGCCCGGCTTGAGGTCGTTGAGCGTTTCGACGCCTTCCTTGAATTCCGCGGTCTTGAACGCCGGGCGCGGATCGCGGCCGGGTTTTTCCAGTTCGCGCAGGATGTCGGTGACGGTCGGCAGGCCGAACGTGTCGTCGGCGAACGATTTGGGCGAGAGGCCGCGCAGCGCGGCGGTGTTGCCGATCAGCGCGTGGATATCGCTCTTGGTCGCCGCGATGATCCGCCGCACCAGCGGATAGGATTCCGGATGCACGGCCGAGGCGTCGAGCGGGTCTTCGCCGCCGGTGATGCGCAGGAAGCCGGCGCATTGCTCGAACGCCTTGGGACCGAGCCGTGGCACCTTGAGTAGCGCTTGCCGTGAAGCGAACGGGCCGTTGGCATTGCGATGCGAGACGATGCTTTGCGCGAGCCCGGCGCCGATGCCTGACACGCGCGCGAGCAGCGTTGACGCGGAGCGACTGGATGCCGATCGCCATTGACGCAATCTGACCATCGCGCTGAGCGAGCGTATGAGTTGAACTCGAAGAGGTGCCGCCGATACTTTCACTGACGCTGGTTCAGAGGATTCTCAGCGGATCGATCTTGACTGGAATGGCAAGCGGTCCGGTGAATGTTTCAGTGCGATCGACACGCCGCGCGCGGCTTTACCAGCGTTGATCGTCTTTTCCGAGGCAGTGGAAGGTAGACCTGACGTTTCCGCCTCCTTGACAACATTGATCTGTTGAGCTTTCAGTTACGGTATCTTCAGCAATTTTGATGGCGGAGCTGAGCTGGCCCGCGAGAGAGTGGTGCTGAAGCAATTGCCGATGGCGATCAGCTCGACCTTGTGTTCGCGCACCAGCTTGGCAAGGATCGCCAGCGCCTCGTCCCAGCGCCGCTGCGGCTCGTGCGGATAGATCGTGCTGGTGGCAACCACCTTGCCGGTGGCGTCGACCACCGCGACCTTGACGCCGGTGCGGAAGCCCGGATCGAGACCGAGCGTCGGCCGGGTGCCGGCCGGCGCGGCGAGCAGCAGGTCGCGCAGGTTCTCCGCGAACACGCGCACCGCTTCGTCTTCCGCGGCGCTGCGCAGCCGCAGCCGCAGATCGATCGACAGGGTGACGAAAATCTTGGTGCGCCACGCCCAGCGCGCGGTGTCGACCAGCCATTTGTCGCTGGCGCGGCCCTGATCGGCGATGCCGTAGGCGCGCATGATGCGCAGTTCGTAGCTGCTGATCGGCGGCGGCGTCGCCGGATCGTCCTGCTCGATGGAGAGATCGAGGATTTCCTCGCGCTCGCCACGGAACAGCGCCATCACCCGGTGTGACGGCATCTTGGCGAACGGCTCGGTGAACTCGAAATAGTCCTTGAATTTCGCGCCGGCCTCCTGCTTGCCGTCGCGCACGGCCGACTTCAGCCGGCCGTAGGTCCACAATTCCTCGCGGAGCGCGCCGATCAGGTCCGCGTTCTCGGCGAAGCGCTCGACCAGGATCGCGCGGGCGCCGTCGAGCGCCGCCGCAACATCGGCGACATTCTTTTCGGCATTGACGAACGGCGCGGCGCTCGCGGCTGGCTCGTGCTGCGGCTCGGCGAGCAACCGGTCGGCGAGCGGTTCGAGGCCGGCTTCCTTGGCGATCTCCGCCTTGGTGCGGCGCTTCGGCTTGAACGGCAGATAGATGTCTTCCAGCCGCCCCTTGCTGTCGGCCGCCATGATCGTCGCTTCCAGCGCGGTGTCGAGCTTGCCCTGTTCGCGCACGGAATCGAGGATCACCTTGCGGCGCTCTTCCAGCTCGCGCAGATAGCGCAGCCGTTCCTCCAGCGTGCGCAGTTGCGCGTCGTCGAGGGAGCCGGTGACTTCCTTCCGATAGCGGGCGATGAACGGCACGGTGGCGCCGCCGTCGAGCAGGTCGACCGCGGCGGCGACCTGCTGTTCGCGGACGCCGAGTTCTGTGGAAATGCGGGATTGAATGGAAGGAAGCAAAGTACGGGCCTCGTCGTCAGACTGAATCGAAGAGGCGATATGGGCCGCGCAGGTTTGATTCTTCAAGCGCGGATCGCGCGGAGCGACGACACGGGGGATGGCCCTCGCTACGTGGTTGACAGTGTGGATTTCGTGCGGCTGGTTTTCGCGCGTTGATCCCCATGTGGCCGGATAGCGCGGGATCGACTATGAGTCGGATCGCGCGAGTGTCCGCAGTCTTTCGATGACGAGATGACCCAGAACCTGAATCAAAGTCTCTCCGACGTGCTGCCCGATCTGCCATTGCCGGAGCCGTCGGCGGTTGTGCCGTTGACCATGAGCGACGGCGCGGTGGTCGTGTTGCGTCGGCACGGCAAGACGGGCGGGCCGCGGCTCGCGCTCAGTCACGGCAATGGTCTCGCTATCAATGCCTATGCGCCGTTCTGGCGGCTGCTGGCAGAGCACCACGAATTGGTCCTGTTCGACGTGCGCAACCACGGCGTCAACCCGTTGCACACACGCGAAGGCCATCACTGGGCGCGTATTTTCCTCGACTTCGAGGAAATCTATCAGGGCATTCAGCGTGCATTCGGTGCATCGCCGACGGTCGGCGTATTTCATTCGCTGTCGGCCATCGCCTCGTTGCAGCATACGCTCGCGCAAAACGAACAAGGGCAGGGGCCGCGCTGGGCGGCGCTTGCGCTGTTCGATCCGCCGATCTGCCCTCGGCTGGGCCATCCGCTCTATGACGAGCATTTCGCCGATATGCGTGTCATGACCGATCGCGCCAGCCGCCGGCCGGAGAGTTATGTCTCGCCGCAGGAGTTTGCGGCGCAGATCGCGTCGCGGCGGCAATTCTCGCGGCTGGTGCCGGAAGCGCCGATGGCGCTGGCGCGTGCGACGCTGCGTGAGGCGAGCGATAGCCGCTGGCACCTTTGCAATCCGCGGGACTTCGAGGCGAGCCTCTATCTTTCGCAGGACGACGCGACGCTATGGCCGCGCATGCGTGGATTGCCAGTACCGACGATCCTGATCGGCGGCGATCCGGCGGTGTCCGATACGCCGGCGGCCAAGGTCAGCGCGGCGCTGCACGAGGAACTCGGCATCGCCTATCACGCGGTGCCGGACACGACGCATTTCCTGCAGACGGAACGGCCGCGGGCGTGTGCCGATGTGTTGCAGCAGTTCTTGACGCGGCACCGGCTGACATAGACCGGCACTGTGTCCATCAAAGAATGATGCTCGGGTTGCGCAGCGACTGGTCGCAGTTGATCAGGTTGACCTGCTTGCACTGAATCAACCAGCGGCCGTCCTGCTGCATCAGGCGGTGGCCGGTCCAGCCGGTCAGCATCCGGGTCTCGTTGTCCCAGAATTCGCTGGTGATGAAGTTCGACCGTACCATCAGTTCGGTCGGGCTCGCGGTGCTGAACACCTCGACATTGCCGATCAGCCGCACAGTGCGCGACGGGGGTGCTTGCGACCAGGCATAACCGGTGCGGAAACGGAAGATGCGGTCCTCGGTGCGGCGGCGGTCGTCGAAGGTGACGGCGACCTGCGTGCGCGGATCGCCACCATCCGGCGTCGCCGGCACCCAATAGACGAAGTTCGGCAGATAGAGCGTCAGCCATTCCTCGTAGCGATATTGGTCGAGCAGCCGCGCTTCGCGTTCCAGCAGGATACGGACGCGCTCGCGGGTCGCGATGTCATCGACCAAAAGCTTGTCATCCTGCCAGTCGGTGTAGGCGGCGACGAGATCGGCATAAAAGTCGTCGGTGACGTAATAGGAGAACCGCGATGGATCGTGGTTGATGTGCTTCGGCGCGTTCATCTCATGGCTCCCGCTGCACGGTGAGCTGCGGCTCCGATTGCATCAGGCGTTTCCACTCCATGATGTATTCGCGCATGAACACCTCGTCGGTGGCGGGGCCGTAGATCACACCCTCCTCGTCGGTGCGGAAACGCTCGGGCATATCCATGCCGCGGTTCATGTAGATCCACTCGTCCTCGAGGCAGGCAAGGCCGCGCTGGATCTGCTCGAAATTGGTGATGTCGTCGACCTCGCCGAGATTGGGGAAGCCTTCCTGTGTGCGCATGCGCAGCGTGTTGATCTCGCGCAGCACGTCCTCGCCGAGCGTGCCGTCGACGTCCTCGATCTTGGTGCCGTACCAGACCGCGTTGGTCTCATCGACCGACACGGGTTCGATCACCTGGATATGGTTGCCGAGCAGCGACAGGTTCGGAAACACGTTGATGTTCATCGGCTCGGAGCCTGCATAGTCGAGCACGGCTTCCGCGCGGGGGCCAAGCTGCGCGCGCAGCTTCTCCGCCACATGCTCCATGCCGGGATGGAACGACTCGATCGCCCACAGCCCGCCGTCCCGCTTCTGCAGGTTCGGCCGCTTGTCCTTGTAGTGATGGCCGTTGCCGGTATAGGCGACATACATCGCGAGCTTGTCGGGCGAGTTCTTGTAGTATGACATGCCCTTGTCGCCGTCATTGAAGCGCGCCTCGGTCTCGATCAGCGAACGGTGCGAATAGATGACGTGATAGCCGTCCGCCGAATTGTCGTAGGCGAGCTTCCAATTGCCTTTGAACTTCAGCCGGTTTGCCTCGCAGACCACGATCTTGCCGCCGGGATTGCGGTCGATCCATTCATCCATCGGCTTCCTGATCGGGCCGAGGTAGTCGGCGAGCGAGGGGGCGTCCATGTTGAGCGTGCCGAAGATGAAGCCGCGATAGCTCTCGACGCGCGGCACCTGCGCCAGATTGAATTTCGGATCGCGGAAATCGACTGCGTAGCCGTCCGGCCACGGCACGCCGCGGATGCGGCCGTTGTTGAGATAGCTCCAGCCGTGATACGGACACTGGAACGAGCGGCTGTTGCCCTTCTCCCAGCGGCACAGGGTTGTGCCGCGATGGGTGCAGCGGTTGTACAGCGCGCGCACCTTGCCGTCGTTGTCGCGGCAGATGATGATCGGCCGTAGCCCGAGCTTGCCGGTGATGAAGTCGTTGTTGTTCGGAATCTGGCTCTCATGCGCCAGATAGACCCACACCGCGCCGAAGACATGCGTCAGCTCGCGCTGGAAGATCTCCGGGTCGGCATAGATCAGCCGGTGCACGCGGTCCGGCTGCACCAGTTCATCCCAGTCGTAGCCGCCGCCATTCCCTGATCGTTGCAGCATGTCGGCACCTCGTCGCGTTCAGAAAAACTCGAAATACTCGTCCTGCTCCCACGCGGTCGGCTCGTCGCCAGCGGTGAGCTTGTTGTCCTCGAGCCAGCGGGCGAAACGGACGACCTCGGTGCGCTTGATCTTGAGGAAATAATCCATGAACAGCGGACCGAACTGTGTCTTGAATGTCTCGTCGGCTTCGAGCGCGGTCAGCGCATCGGGCAGATTGGTCGGCAGCCGCGGCTTGTCGGCGGAATAGGGCTCGTCGTTGGCCGCGCCGGGATCGCGCTTCTGCTCGATGCCGTCGAGACCGCTGACGAGTTGCGAAGCGATGAACAGGTAAGGATTGGCGCTCGGCTCGCCGACACGGTTCTCGATCCGCGTCGCGCCGCTGCCATAGCCACCGAGCACACGCAGCATCACGCCGCGATGATCGAACGCCCAGGTGCAGCGGTCCGGCGCCAGCGAGTTCGGGCGGAAGCGACGATAGCCATTGATGGTCGGCGTGGTGAACGGCGTCGCGGCGACGCCGTGCTCCAGCAGACCGCCGAGATAGTGCGACGCAAGCGGCGAGATCAGGTCGCTCTTGTTGTCAGCGGCGAACAGATTGCGGCCGTCGTCCTTGGCGACCAGCGACTGGTGCAGATGCCAGCCGCTCGAATAGTAGCCGGCGAGCGCGGGACGCGGCATGAAGGTGGCGAAATAGCCGAGCCGCCGCGCCATCTGCCGCGTCGCGGTGCGGAACAGGATGAGATTGTCGGCGGCGCGCAGCGCGTCGTCCGGCGCGAAGGTGCATTCCACCTGGCCCGGACCCCACTCTTTCTCGATCGAGGTGAGCGGCAGGTCGAGCGCGGTGTAGCAATCTGCCAGCGCCGACATGGCGCCCTGGATCAGATCGAAATTGGTTTCCGAATGCAGCGAGAAGCCGGGCTCGGCCGGATAAGTGCGCAGCGCGCGGCCGCGCTTGCCCGGATAACCGACATGCTCCAGCGTGAGATGCTCTTCCGCCGGGCGCAGCAGATACCATTCGACTTCGAGGCCGACGCGGCAGCCCATGCCGCGATCGGCGAGGCGGCGCAACTGCTTCTTGAGGAGATGCCGCGTCGAGAAATGGAACGGCGTGCCGTCAGTGAAATATTCGTCGCAGAGGATCCAGCCGATGTCCGGCGCCCAGGGCAGCACACGGAACGTCGCCGGATCGGGAACGATGATGAGATTGGGCGAGCCGGTCATCTCCGGCAGGCCCATGCCGCCGCCGCGCGTGAACGAGCCGAACACCCGTGCGCCTGACGCATCGAGCGTCGTCGTCGCGACGTTGATGTTGTAGCCGTTCTCCAGGGCGCCGAGGAACGCCGGCACGGTGAGCAGCTTCGCGCGCGAGATGCCGTGCGGATCGGGCCACGCGACGCGCACCAGCTTGATGTCGCCCTGCGCCAGCCGGGCGCGGATCGCAGCCGCTTGGCTATGCTGCTCGTCGGTCCAGAGGCCGTGCTTGTCGATGAAGCCGTCAGATCGGGACATTGAAATCATTCCAGGTCTGGAGTGTGCGGCGGATAATCCAGTATGTTCAAATGAATTGTCTGCTCCAATTCATGTCGAATTTGGCATATGTCGAAAACCCGCTCCCGCCTGCGTTTTGCTGCCGGCAAAGTCCGGCTTCCGCCGCGCCAAAGTCTCAAACCGCGCCCGCCGATGCTGCGCCGCCGGGTGCGGCTGCGCCAGCTCGAATTGCTGGCGGCGTTGGCGCGGGCACCGACCCTGAGCGCCGCCGCCCGTGCCGTGAACTTGTCGCAGCCGGCAGCCTCGAAGCTGCTCAATCGTCTGGCCGCCGATCTCGGCGTTGCGTTGTTCGAGCGCGCCGGGCGCACGCTGCGGCCGACCGCCGCCGGACAGGCGCTGCTGCGCCGCGCGGCCGCGCTGATCGGCGATCTCGATCGGGCGCAGGACGAACTCGGCGCGATCGGGGAGGGGCTGGTCGGTTCGGCACGCCTCGGCGCGGGCGTCGGCTCCTGTTATGTGCTGGTGCCGCATGCGCTGGTCGATCTGCTCGACGGTGCGCCGGATATTTCGGTGACGGTGCGCGAAGGCACGATCGGTGAATTGCTCGGTGGCCTGCGAGCCGGGCATTTCGATCTGGTGGTCGGCCGGCTCGATACCCCGCTGACCGACCGTACGCTGGCGGTCGAGGAGCTTTACGATCCGCCGATGCAGGTGGTGTGCGGGCCGCGGCATCCGCTCGTCCGCCGGCGCGATCTGCGCTGGGGCGATGTGGCCGACGCGGAATGGGTGCTGCCGGAAGACGGCACGCCGATGCGGCGCGGTCTCGATGCGCTGTTCCGCCGGCTGCATCGCCCGCCGCGCCGCGCGCTGATCGAATCCTCGTCGGTCCAGACCAATGTCGCCTTGCTGTCGCAGCGCGATCTGCTGTGGGTGTTATCGGCGGATATCGCCGATTATTTCGCCCGGTTCGGCGCGCTGCGTGTGCTACCGCTGCCGCGGCTGCAAGGGCCGTCGCCGCTGGTGCTGGCTTATTTGCGCGACCGCAGCCTGTCGCCGGCGGCTGCGCGGCTGCGCGACAGCTTCAAACGGGCTACCGCCGAAATCCTAAGCGGCAGCATCAATCATCAAAAATAGCGGCGCAGCTCCGCCGCCGCTTCGTCCGGCTTGCGCTTCATGTCGAACGGCCGGACGAACTTTCCGGTCTTGTCCATCAGATAGACGATGGCGGTGTGATCCATCGTGTAATCGTTGCCGGTGGTCGGCACCTTCTTGGCGTAGACACGATAGGATTTCTCGACGGCGGAGATCGCTGCGGTGTCGCCGGTCAGGCCGCTGATGTGCGGGTCGAAGCTGCCGAGGTAATCCTTCATCGCCGCCGGCGTGTCGCGCTCCGGGTCGACGGTGACGAACAGCGCGTTGACACGGCCGGCATCGTTGCCGAGCGCGCGCATCACTTCGGACATCTCGAACAGGGTGGTCGGGCAAACATCGGGACAGTGGGTGAAGCCGAAGAACACCAGGTACGGCTTGCCCTTGAAGTCGGCGTCGGTGACCGTGGCGCCGTTTTGATTGGTCAGTGTGAACGGTCCGCCGATGGCAGCGACCGGCGTCGTGCTGCGCCCGCCCATCAGCATGGCGGTGACGAAGAACAGGACGAGGCCGAGCAGGAATGCCGAGGCGGCAAGGATGATGCGGGTGGTCTTGGGATTCATGACTGTGATCGGAATTGACGGAAACGCGCAGAGCTAGAAGCAGGCGGCAAGGCCGGCCCGCAAGGTCTCGAAGAACAGGGCGGTGCCATAATACCCCCACAATATTGCGGCCGCCGCGAACAGGCTGGCACCGACAGCAATGGCTATCCACAAGACCGGCGCGCGCACTGGCGAGGCAAGGACGGGCATGACCGAGTTCCCGGAACCGGCAATCGCCGGCAGGACCAATGACATAAGCCTCTCGCGGTCGCCCGACAACCAGCCATCCGGTCGCGCCGTTAACCATAACGACCGATTAAAAAGCAGCATTTTAAGCATTCCCGGCCGTTTCGTTGACTCGCATGGTTAAAGCCGCGCATGTAAAGCGCGACACAGACGAGGCGAAAACATGGCTCTCGCGAGCCGGAGGAATACGACAATGCGGACGAGTTTTGCGTTCATCGTGGCGGTTTCGGCAGCGCTCGCGGCCGGCTCCGCGTCGGCCCAGAATGCAGAAGGCGCGAAGGTCATCACCGAATGCGCCGGGCATCCGAATGCGCTCGGCGTCGCGCGGGTGGTCGAGATCGACACCACCGGTGGCCCCGGCTTCGGCTTCGAGCACTTCAAGGCTTATGACTTCCTGCGCGACAAGGAAGTGGTGCTGACGTTCGACGATGGTCCGTGGCCGGGTCACACTCCGATGGTGCTGAAGGCGCTCGCCGATCATTGCACCAAGGCGCTGTTCTTCCCGATCGGCAAGCACGCCGGCTGGCATCCGGAAATCCTCAAGCAGGTCGCCGCTGCCGGTCACACCATCGGCTCGCATACCTGGTCGCACAAGGATCTCTCGAACAAGAAGCTGACCGAGGAAGACGCGAAGGCGGAAATCGAAAAGGGCATCAGCGCCGTCAGCGTGGCGCTCGGCGGCAAGCCGATCGCGCCGTTCATCCGTTTCCCGGCGCTGCGTCATCCGCCGGAGATGGTGAAGTATGTCGGCTCGCGCAACATCGCGATGTTCTCGACCGATATCGACTCGTTCGACTTCAAGGCGCGCAAGCCGGAGCCGGTCATCGAGACCGTGATGAAGAAGCTCGACAAGCGCGGCAAGGGCATCATCCTGATGCACGACTTCCAGGGTTCGACCGCTTTGGCGATCGGTCCGCTGCTCGATCGCCTGCATGCGGGTGGCTACAAGGTCGTGCAGATCAAGGGCAAGGAAGCGCTGAAGTCGCTGCCGGAATTCGACGAGATCGCCAAGAAGGAAATCGGCGGCGGCGTCGAGAATGCCCGGCCGATGTCGAGCGTGATCAAGACGATCAGCGAGTAAACGCGGTCATTGCGTCAAACGAAAAGCCGGCCATGCGCTGCATGGCCGGCTTTTTTTATGCGCTGCGGTCGGGCCGGGCCGAATGACGCGCGGGTGAGACACCGGAGCGCGCACTTGCGGCATGTCTCGCGAGGCGCGAGGTGCGCGCGAGGCCGTGCTCGGTTTTTTCCCAGTGATACGGTGCGCGGACGAGCTGCAGCAGCGCGCGCCAGGCGGCATAGGACAGCAGCAGCCAGTGCCATGGTGTCAGCAGCAGCACCCACAAGGTCGACGGCAGGCCCTGTCGTAACAGACCGACACAGCCGAGCAGGATCGAGGTGAGATAGCCCGCGGCGGCGGTGATCGAGAACAACGCGAAGGCGAATGGCACCACCTGCGCTTCCGTCAGGTCCGGCGTCTGGACCACAAGCGTCGCGATCAGCCCGATCAAAAAGAACGGGTGCACCAGCGCCGCCAGCACGTTGCCACCGACCACGAGCTGAAACACTAGAAACGAGAACGGGCCGAGGTCGCGCAGCAGCCGGCCCGGATGGCGCATGTGCACCAGCCAGGTCTGCATCCAGCCTTTGAACCAGCGGGTCCGCTGCCGCAGCCAGATGCCGAGTTGGTTGGGCGCTTCCTCGTAGGTCGCTGAGGCGATCACATCGGCCTGATAGCCGAACCGGGCGAGGCGCATGCCGAGGTCGGCATCCTCGGTGACGTTGTAACTGTCCCAGGCGCCGGCCCGGCGCAGGACATGGGTGCGGAAGTGGTTCGACGTGCCGCCGAGCGGCAGCGGTGCGCGCAGCGCCGCTAGCGTCGGCAGGATCAGGTCGAACTGCGCCGCATATTCGGCCGTATAAAATCCCGCGAGCCATCCGTCGCGGGTGTTGTCGATGGCGAGCCGCGCCTGCACGCAGGCCAGTTCCGGCCCGGCCCGGCGGAACGCGGCGACCGCGCGCCGCAACTGGTTCGGCTCGGGACGATCTTCCGCGTCGTAGACCACGACAAAACGACCGCTGATGAAGGGCAGCGCGATGTTCAGGGCCTTCGGCTTGGTGCGGGGCGCCATGTCCGGCGCAATCAGCACATCGACATAAGGCGGCAGGCCGATGCGCTGCAGCTCCGCCAGCGTTTCGGCGTCGTCACGCTCCAGCACCAGTTTGATGTCGAGCCGTTCCTTCGGATAATCGAGCTGCCGCAGCGCGGCGACCAACCGCTCCACGCAACGCGCCTCGCGATACAACGCGACGATGATCGAATAGTCCGGCAAACCCTTGTCGGCGGGTCGCGTGGTGCGGGGGCTGCGCATCGTCAATCCGGCGATCATTCCGGTCAGGCGCAGCACGATCCAGGCTACGAACAAAGCCGCGAGCAGGACATTCATCGCGAAGGTGATATCGAACGGCAGCGCGGTGAGTGCCGCGATCGCGATCACGACAATCAGCGCGAGCGCCGTCACGATCTGGTGGCGTGGACCGGGCGCCGCCGAAAGATCGGGCCGCGTCGTGGTCACGGTGCTCGCCGCCTGTTCGCCCAGTGCCGTTGTCGCATGGCGCAGAACGTAATTCTTGATGTGCGCCGGCGAGGTCAGCCGGAATTGTTGCCGCAGCGACGGCTGTACGCGCATCGCGCCGATAAAGCGCCGGACATCCTGCGGCGCCAGAACAAAAACGCGCTCGGTGCCGATCTGCAATGGCAGCATTCCGCCGGCCACCGCATCGATGAATTGTTTGTCGTCAAGCGGACAATGGCTGCGTTGCATCGTCTCGAGCGGCTCGAACACGAGATCAAGGTCGGCGGCCAGTGCCCGGTAGTAGGCGTCGTCGCTGATGACGCCATGGGTGATGAGAACGCGATGGGCATTGACGTCGAGGGCGTTTGCGCGCGCCGCAGCTGTCGCCAGGAGATCTGGCGCCAGATATGGACGCAGGCAATCGAGCTCCGGCGCGTCCGGTATTGCCGCGTTCTGCGCTGCCGTTCCCGCGATGCCAGAGAGCATGGATGCTCCTGCTGGCAGACCGCGGCGCGGAATACACCGTGGCCCCCCGGTTCAGGCTAGCATGGGCGCGCGACCGCGCGTCAATGTGGCCGGCCACGCAAGGGTTTCACGATTGCGTGGTGCGCATTGGTATCGGTCTGCGACAGTGCTAGAGGAGAAGCATGGAAACACTGTTTAGCTGGCTGGTGCCGATCGCGATCGGCGTCGTTGCCATCATTCTCCTGCTCGGTCTGTTCAACATGATGCGCGGCGGTTCGCCCAACACGTCGCAGAAGCTCATGCGTCTGCGCGTGCTGGCCCAGTTCATCGCCATCGTCGTGATCATGGCCGCGATCTATTTCATGCAGCACTGAGAGCCCCGATGGTCGTCCTCAACCGCATCTACACCCGCACCGGCGATGACGGCACCACGGCGCTCGGCAGCGGCGCGCGGCGCAAGAAATACGATCTGCGCGTCGACGCCTACGGCACGCTCGACGAGGTCAATGCGGTGATCGGCCTCGCGCGTTTGCACACGGCGGACGACAAGGCGCTCGACGCCGCGCTGTCGCGGATCCAGAACGACCTGTTCGACGTGGAAGCCGATCTCTGCCTTGCGGAGAAGGGGCCGGGTGGTGCGCGGCTCACCGTGACCGACGCGCAGGTCGCCTGGATCGAACGACAGATCGACACTTTCAACGCCGATCTCGCGCCGCTGCGCTCGTTCATCCTGCCGGGCGGCAGCGCCGCGTCTGCTTATCTGCATCTCGCCCGCACCGTCTGCCGCAGAGCGGAACGGATCATGGTCGCCTTGCGCGATCAGCCGGGCGAGCATGTGGACGCGCCCGCGCTCAAATACGTCAACCGCCTGTCGGACTTCCTGTTCGTCGCCGGCCGTCACGCCAACGGCAAAGGGACCGGTGACGTTTTGTGGGCTCCAGGCCAGAACCGCTAGGGTTTCCGGGGCTGAAAACGTGTGTTTGCAAGGCTTTGGCGGCGTTGACACCGAAACGGCGCCACCATTAGGTTGCTCTGCACAAAAATTGGCCCTCAGCCCACAATCGGCCTGCTCCCGGCGGCCGGCTTAAGGATCGTCCGACGATGAAAATCCTCGTCCCCGTGAAGCGGGTGGTCGACTACAACGTCAAAATCC